>NZ_CP115174.1:3442500-3810000 GCF_027625475.1 Sphingomonas abietis | reverse complement strand
GCGCTGGTGATCGATGCGGCGAGCGCGACGAGCCCGCTCTCGAGGTTCTTGAGCGTGGCACGATAAGCGGCCTGGGCGACATCGAGCGCGACCGCCTCGATGATGGCGACGTCCGCCTTGATGCCCTGCGCCACGGCCGTCGCGACCAGCGCGTCGACGATCGCGAAGACCTTCTGCGATCCGGTCATGCCGGTCGTGTCGAGCGCCAGCTTCTGGGCGAGTTCCGTGGCGGCCGTGCCGAACGCATCGGCGATTTCCTGCTGGATCGCATGCGTGAGATCGGTCGTTGATGCCGATGCGCCGGGAATCAGGATCCCGGCGATGAAGCCGAGGGCCTTCTTGAGGGTCGAGGCAATGGACATGGTTTTTTCCTTTCCGGGGGTGATCAGTGGTAAAGATGCCAGGGCGCCCGTGGAGCGATGATGAGCGAGTCCTGCTCAGAGGCCTCGTCATGGATGGATTGGTCCTGGCTGCTATCGGGAGGTATATGGATCGTCGGCAGACCGACATTGCGCAGGAGGCGGCGCGCCTTGGGCTGGTGGTGCTATTCAGCAAGCCAAAGGGCGGTCATGCCGCGTTCGCTGCCAGAAGGCCTTGAGCCAGCAACGCTTGAACCTTCGCGGTCACTTCGCCGCGCGTGATGCCGCCATCGTGGTCGAGATCCAGCCCGGCATTCTGGAGGTATAGCTTGGGATTGTCGCCGCCCTTGCCGAACAGCACCGTGCTGTCCGGCTTGCCGACGCCGGCCGGCCAGAGGATCGCGCAATAGAGGTCGCCGAGGTTGTGCAGTCGCCCCCGGTAGGGGCGGAAATAGAGGTCGACGTAGTCCAGCTGCTGCTCGGCCGTCATCGCCGCGAGCTTGGCCGTGGTCGTGTGCAATTGCCCGGCCGTTTGCGGCATGAACTGGATGAGGCCGACAGCCCCTGAACCCGCGCCATTGCGAACGGACGGGGAGAAGGTGCGGCCAGTCTCCCATGCCATGCAGGCCATGAGATCGGAGGCCGAGCAGCCGAGACCGTCGGCAATGGCGCGCACGCGGTCACGGAATGCGGGCGAGACTTTTCGCCCCCATGCGAGTGGGGTCATGGAAATCTCCTGAATAACGTGTACGGTGGCGATCGAGACGCAAGGCGCCCCACCCGTCGCGCGGCCCATCTTCGAGGGTGCCGTGCGGTGCGTCCGTAAACTGAGCCCCGCGTTCCCTAAGCCGCGGGGCCCTTTTTCTTAGGCGCTGGGCGGCTTCGGTACGTCGTCGCTATCGTCGCCGAGCGGGCCGAGGTTGCGCTGCACGAAGGCGAGCGCCACCCGGATGATGCCGACACCGAATGCGCCAAGGCCGGTGCCGTAGCCGAGCGCAACAAGCGGAATCGGCCGCAAGGACTGAATGAACGCGAAGGTGAAGAACAGGGTGAGCAGCGTGACCGGCGCGTCGACCGTCCAGCGGTGCTCCGGCTCTGTTTTGCTGACGTAGAAGCGCACCGCGAGGCAGGCCAGCAGGCCGGCGATCATCGGGCCCCAGTCGAACTCGTAGCCGAGTGCGCTGCCCGTCATCGGCTGGACAGGCGCGATGCGATCCGAGGCGACCGCCGCGCTGGCTCCGATCGTGAGCCCGACGGCCGCGAGCTTCACCGGAAAACGACCACGGCGATGGCGCAACCCAAATAGCATAGGACCAGTCCCCCAGGTCGTTTGAGCAGCGGCAAGCTGATCCACATGTTGATCGGGTGCGGCTCTTTGCGGAGCTGGTATGTGATCCCTGGCAAGCTCAGGAATAGCAGCGCCAGGCCGAGGAAGCCGATGTCGGCGCTGACTGGATCGAGCATCCGTTTGAGCGCCATGCCGCGACCATCGCCGTGCGCGTCCAGCGGTCCCCATCGCCACAGACTCTGCATCTCGGCGAAACACCGCAACGCGAAGGCGAAGGACCACAGCATGCCGATCCGCCGGTAGAGCTGGATAGGCGACGACCATCCGTCGTGATCGGGGCTGTTCTCCGGGGCGAGGAGGCACCGAACGCTGTCGGTCGCCAGCTTGAGGAACAGCATGGCGCAGACGCCCGTACCGGCGAGGAAGACGAAGAGGTTGAGGATATAGAGCCAGTCGTGCCCCTCGAAGCTGGGCGGCGACAGCGCGGGCGGGCCGGATGCGAGCGCGCACGCGGCCATGCTGTTGGCGACGCTCACGAGCGGCGCCCCTTTCGGGTCGTCATGGCGGGGTGTCCTTCTTTGAGGGGCAGCTTCGAGCGTCAAGCGCGATGCAACAGTGCTCTTACCATGATGCCGTCGCGACCCGTTGAAGGGTTCCATCTCCCTGCACGCCATAGCAATAGCCCGCGCGCGACCAAGTTTCTCCAGGCGTGCCTGGGCCGGCAGATGATAGCGGCGTTCCTCTTTTCACATATTCGCCCGGCGCGCGGCGCGCGGCGTCAATATAGGGAACCGAGAGAGCCGCGTGCCCCGCATCAACCGGATGCACCTCATCGTTGTAAAACAACGCCAAGCCGTCCTGCATGGCCGATCGGTTATCGACATAGCGAACGTCGAGACCATCACATTGCGCCGCCAGCACGTTCTTGATCGTATCCGCGGTCAATGTCGCGGTTTGCCACTGTGCGTCATCGTTCCGGAAAGGCAGACAACCACCGACCAGCACGCTCGGACTCGTGTAATAGACATGATCGCTCGGCGTCCCAACCGAGAGGATGCCAACATCATTGGCCGAGGCGGTCGAGCTGGTGACAGTGATTTCGACCGTATAGCTCCCGGCCGGAACCTCGATGCGAGTGGTGTTGACGCTCGTGGTCGTTCCGTTGTTCGTATTGATCGCAGCAGGCGGTGCACATGAAACATTCGCCGTCGCGACGATCGTACTACCCTTCTTGATATCGATCCGGAAGGCCCCTCCGTTGGCATTGCCAACGCGACTCCAAACGTAGATGGGCCCCCCATAGGTTGTCAGTGGATAGTCTATCACCGCGCCGCTTGTGCTGCTCTTTGCCCCCGTCACGCCGGAATATTTCGTGTCGGCCGCCCATCCGCTTGGCCGCGAAATACTTCCACCATCGACCCGATCTTCCTTGCGGGTGCCGAGCCAATAGATAGCCGATAATTGCGCCTGATTGAATAGCGCGCGTTCACCAGCGCTAAGCGCGAAGCCCGATATCTGATAGATATGGTTCGTGCCAATCTGAACCGTGCAATAGGCGTTCGATGCGATGCCGAGATTTACCCCGAAAACCTTATACATCATATCAGGGCCTCGGTCGCCGCTCGTGCCTTGATTATTTAGTGTCGCCCCAACGGCTGCAGCGATTAGGCTGACGTAGTCATTCGCCGGAGCAGAGGACGCAATTCCTTGCGTAATGCTGTCGCCGAATGAAATCTGCGTCTGCCCGGCGCGCGAGACCCTGTGACGCAATGGGGCGCGCATGGCGGTGGAGGCCATAAGCTGATTATAGGTGGACACCGCATTGCCTTCGATTGCGTCGCTTGCGCGCAAACCGGTCAGGTATTGCCCGCCATCTGCCGTCGCCTTGAAAGCCCCGTTAGTGCTTGCGGGTGAGCCGTCTTGATTCGTGACAACGAAAATATTCGGCTCGTCGCCACCGGCTACGGTCCAGAATTGACCGGCAAAATAATAGGCAATGGGAACGCAGCCGCTAGGAATTTGGCCATTCGTATTGCTTGAAACGACACCAAAAAGATATGTCGTTGTGTCAAGATAGACAGTCAAAAGGTTCAATGCGTTTGGTATTGTGTATTGTTGTGTAGGGATTGCGGTATAGCCCAATCCATCGACCGCGTAGAGTCCCGAGGCAGAAATTGATAGCGTTCCTGCCTGGAGGTTGAGATTGATACCGCCAGCCGATCCTGTGCCGGAAACGATCGTTTTTGTACCGGCTCTCAATATTCCATTTTTGGATTGAGTTATCGCGGTGTTTATCGTTGAGCTGACCCACTGCGCGTTCGCGCCATCGGTGCTCGCCATAGGATCGGCAACGCTCGTGATCCGATACCCGCCAAGGCTGAGATTCCCGCTCATGGTGCCGCCAGACTTGTCGATCTTGCCCGACAGCGCGGTGTTCATTACTCCAAGGTTTACAGCATCGCCGTCGGCAGTTGCCGCGCCGACTGCTGCAATCCGGAAACCACCAAGAGAAAGAACACCAGTCATGGTGCCGCCAGATTGGGGAAGAGCTGCGGAGATCCCCGCGCGCTCGGCGGCTGTCATGATCTTGGCATTGGCCGTCTCGGCGATGTCACTGGCGTCCGCCAGCGCGAACGCCCCAGCCGGCTTGAGCTTGGAAAAAATTGGGGTCGTCATGCGATCACCTCGAGCAGGACGTTGGTGCCGGCCGCGACCAGATCGGACAGCAAGAAATCACGATAGAGGACGGTCTGGCCGGTTGCGGTCGTGTGCGATCTGGTCGCAATTCCTGGTGTCACCGCGAAGCCGCCGAGCTTGAAAGCCGTCGGATCGGGCAGGGAGGCTGGCTGTGAATACCAGATGTACCCGTCTGCGGCCGTCGCGAAGGACAGCGTGCGGCCCACCACATCGGCGAACCACGATTGCGACATGCCATTCACCGCGGCGCTGGTGACGGCTGCACCGTTCGACGTGGTGATAGTGCCGGCATGGCCTTTGTTCAGGAATGTGATCGAGGCCGTCTGGCTTGCTGACGCCGCACCGCCGGGCGCTGCGGAATCCGTGACGACCAGCGCGAAGTTCGTGGTCCCTCCAATATTGGAATAAGACACAGACCGCGCCGTCACCGGGTTAGCGACCGCACCACCATTGATGGTCTGCGCGGTCGGATTGCGCGTCAGCGTGTACGCGACCGTGACGGTAGCGACGGTGGCGCCGGCCTCCGCTTGCGAAGGCGATACTGACATGCTGGTGATCCGCAGCCCGCCATAGTTGACCGCGGCCTCGGAGCGATCTGCTTCCGCCTTGGCACGTGCGACCAGGTCGGACAACTGGTCGATGGTTGCCATCCCAATCGAGACGGTCGCGGCCACGAATTGCAGTGCGTAATCGGAGCCGCCATTGAGCGGCACGGCGACGAGCGGGGCCGGGGTGGCCTCCTTTGTGACAGTGCCGACGACTGCCACGGGGCCCGCGATCCACTTCGTCGACGGCAGCCCGGGGACGGTGACGAACAGATCCCAGGCGAGATCCGCATTATCGCCGACCTCCGACGCCGGGGGGAAGTTGACCGAGCCCGCGACCTGCACGTCGAGGAAGGATACGGGCAGCAGGCCTGTCAGATCGGTGCCCGCCAACCGGACGCCCGAGACGGTGCCGTCAGTCGTCTGCGGCAGATCGACCACGGGGGCGCCCGCTGCGTCGGGGTAGAGACGGACCTGCGCGTGCCAGGACGTACCGGACAGGCTAAGGTCGATACCGGTGATGGAGATGCGCAAGACGCGAGGCGCCCCGCGGTCGATGCTCAAGGGCACCGACACAGCGTCGATCATGTGGTGTCTCCGATTACTTCGAGTTCACGTTTTTGCCGCCGCCGACGTTGCCACCGCCGCCACCGCCGCCACCCGTTGAGCCGCCGGTAGACCCGGACGCGGGGGTCGTGATGTAGCCGAGGTAATGGCGCCCCGGGTGCGCAGCGGTCGCGGGAAGGGCGTCGTCGGGATCGGTGCTGGCGAGATAGGTGACCGCGCCGCCGGCACGCGCGGGGTCGTCGTAGAAGAGGGCATAATAGGTGCCGAGAGCGAGGCCGGTGATAGATCCGGCGTTCACCGCCACGGTCTTATCCTGATAGATCCGGTTATGAGCAGAGATCGAGACGGTCGACGCAACTCCGGTGCTGTCGATCACGGCCGTTGGCGCGAAGCTGCTGTCCGGCTTCGAGTTGACGATCAGCTGCGCGACATCGCCCGAGGTCTGGAAAACGCCCGCCGTCGCCGGACCAAGGATGAGGCGGTCGCTGGGAACGCCGCGCAGGATGTAGCGGATGCCAACGTCATAGGCCGTATTCTGCGTAACGGTGTTGAAGACCTTTCGCGTCACCGTCGGATCGTCAACGCTGACGGATTCCCATCCATCAACGTCATCCTGGCCGGCAACGTGCAGCCGAATGTCGAACAGCACTGAAGAAACGCTCGGCTCTTCGACAGCCCCATCCACCTCGATCGCTGGGACCGACACGCCGCCGGCCGTCAGCGTCGTCCCGTTGATCGTCCAGGCGTCCGCCGACGGAGCGTCGACGCTTGGGTCATAGGCGATGCTGGCGGTGGGCGGCGCGACGCCCGTCTGACCGAGAGCGAAGGCGTGCTTTCCATCAGTCTCGGAAACTATTGTGTAGGTGATCCCGCTGCCGTTCCCGGCGACTGGCGTGCCCATTTCGCGCTGAGCGAGACAGGCCGACCGGCACAGGGCGCCCCCGACGGCCGCCTTCTCGGCGACGCCCTCGTCCGGGCCTATCGCGCGCGTGGCCATGTGGAGGCGACGCTCGATCCTCTCAATCTCGTCGCTCGCGGGGCCTCGCTGGAGATCGCCCAGGCCGAAAGCCGCAGCGAAGGCGAGACCATCGAAATCGATGTCGCGGGCGGCAAGCAGGAACGACCCGGTGCAGAGGCGATCGCCCTCCTCAGGCGAATCTATTGTGGCAATGCGGCGCTGGAGGCCGATCATATCGTCAATGGCGACGATCGCCGGTGGCTGTACGAGCAGTTCGAGCGCGAAATGCTCGCGGAGCCGGACGAGACGCTCTACCGCGAAACGCTGGAGGCGGTCCTTCTCGCCGACGAGTTCGAGCGCTTCATCAAGACCAAATGGCCGACCAAGAAGCGGTTCGGCAGCGAGGGCTCCGAGGCCTCTATGGTCATCCTGCGCGAGGCGCTCGCGCAGGCGGCGGGCGCCGGCCTGAAGGAGGTGGTCATCGGTGGCATGCACCGCGGCCGTCTCGCGACGCTTGCGACCGTGCTCGGCAAGTCTCTCCCGACGCTCATCGCCGAGATCAAGGGCGTGGATGTCGGTGGCGGGTCGGCGGATTTTACCGGCGACGTCCCCTACCATAACGGTCTCGCATCGACGATCGACACCCGCCACGGCGCGCTCGATATCCGCCTCCTTCCTCATCCGTCTCACCTGTCCGTGGTCGCGCCGATCGCGCTGGGCGCCGCGCGCGCGCGCCTGGAAATGCGCCAGGCCCAGGGGCAGCCGCAGGCCGTGATGCCGCTCCTGATGCACACGGACGCCGCCTTTGCGGGGCAGGGCGTTATCAGCGAGCTGCTCCAGCTTGGCGGCCTCGCGGGGTACACGGGGGCCGGCGCCATCCACCTCGTGGTCAACAACCAGATCGGGTTCACGACATTGCCGGGGGAGGGGCGTTCAACGCCGTACCCGACCGATATCGGCAAGGCCTATGGTCTGCCCGTTTTCCATGTGAACGGCGATGATCCGATGGCAGCCTCGGCGATCGCCCGGCTGGCGTTCGCATGGCGCCAGCATACGGGCCGCGACGCGCTCATCAATCTGGTCTGCTATCGACGCCACGGGCATAATGAGCTCGACGAGCCGCGTTTCACCCAACCGCGAATCTGGGCTGCGGTCGACGCCCATCCGACCCTCCCCAAACGCTATGCCGAGACGGTGGCCGGCATAGCGCCGGCGGCCGCCGCGTCGGCCGAAGCGCGTCGCGCCGTGTTCGCAAAGCAAATGGCGGAGGCCTTCGAGAATTATGGTCATACGCGGTCGAACTCCGCGACGGACCAGATGCAGGCCTTTCCGCGCGCAGCCAGGGAGGGAGGCGACCCGTCCGGCCAAACGGGGGTTCCGGCCGATCGGCTGATCGAATTGGCCCAACGGATGACGACGCTGCCGGACGGATTTGAACCCGATCCGAAGGTCGCGACCTTCCTGAAGAACCGGCTCGAATCCGTCCAGGCCGATACCGGCATCAACATGGCGACGGCAGAGGCGCTGGCCTTTGGCAGCCTTCTCGCCGAGGGCACATCGGTTCGGCTGAGCGGGCAGGACTGCGTTCGCGGGACATTCACCCAGCGCCATCTTGCCATTCATGATCGCAGGAACGGTGCGAGCAGCATTCCCCTGGCACAGACGGCGTCTGCTTCGGCGACATTCGATGCGATCAACTCACCGCTGACCGAATATGGCATTCTGGCGTTCGAATATGGGATGAGCCTGGCGGATCCGGACAAGCTGATCGTCTGGGAGGCGCAGTTCGGCGACTTCGTCAACGGCGCCCAGATCGCCGTCGATCAATATATCGTGTCAGCCGAAGCCAAATGGCGCATGCAATCGTCGCTCGTGATCGCCCTGCCGCATGGTCTGGAAGGGCAGGGGCCGGACCACTCCTCCGCAAAGATCGAGCGGCTGCTGCAATCCTGCGCTGGCCAGAACATCATCGTCGCCAACCCTTCGACTCCGGCTAATCTTTTCCATCTCCTGCGCCGCCAGCAAAGAGGCGCCGCACCCAAGCCGCTGTTCCTGATCGCGCCCAAATCGCTCCTGCGCGACAAACGCTGCCAGTCGGTGCTGGCGGACCTGCAAGAGGGAACGTCCTTCCAGCCCGTGATCCCCAGGATCCCCGGCAAATCGCTCAAGCGGTTGATCCTGTGTTCCGGGAAGATCTTCTATGCGCTCGACGATGCCCTGAAGCGCGATGGCCTTTCGGATATCGGGCTCGTTCGGATCGAGCAGCTTTATCCTTTCCCGCAGGACACCGTGGTCGCGCTGCTGAAAGCCCACGCAAAGGCAGAGCTTGTCTGGTGTCAGGAAGAGCCGCGCAACCAGGGCGCCTACGCCTTCGTCGCGGATCAGCTGCACCAGGCAATCCCTGCCGCCAAGTTCAGATTCGTCGGGCGTCCGGCGATGGCAGCCGCCGCTGGTGGGTCGATCGACCGCCACGATGGCGAGCAGGAGATCATCGTGTCGGCGGCCGTTCACGGCGTGGAGAAGGCTGCCATCGCCGCCGAATAGGCGTCTGGCCCGAGGCCCGGCTTGGCCCGGCTTCCGAGCCGGGCTAAACCATGCAACCATGATATCAGCGGTATTCGAGCCATGACCTCCTTCGCGCCGGTACGAGCCGTCCAGCGCGGCTTGGCCGTGCTCCGCGTCATCAGCGAAAGCGGGCCGCTCTCGATCCGGGAGATCGTCGAGCGGTGCGGCATGGCGCAACCGACCGTCGTGCGCATGCTCGAAACCCTCATCCATGAGGGGTTTGTCTACCGCCAGAACGGCACCGCGGTGTACAAGGTCACAGGCCGCACCATGACATTGAGCGCCGGCTTCGATTCGAAATCGAGATTGCTCGAGGTCGCGATGCCGATCATCGACCGGTTGCACGTTCAAATCGGGTGGCCGTCCAACCTCGCCATGTTCGATCGCGATGCCATGGTGATCATCTATTCCAATCGGGCGGCATTGGGCCTGTCGATCCCCGGTCGCCTGGGGGCCAGGCTGCCGCTTCTGGCCACCGGCGTCGGCCTCGTGACGCTTGCCAGCCTGTCCGAAGGCGATCGCGAGGATGCTCTGCGGCATGCGGCGAAGGCGGGAGATCGCTGGAGCAACGAGGCCCGGCTTCTCGCCGGCCTGCCCGAGAAGCTGGGAAAGATATCGCTCGATGGCCATGCCTTCGCCGACGAAGGCTATCTGGACACGATTTATCAGTCGCTCATCTGGGCCGTCGCGGTCCCGATCGTGACGGGGGACGGGCAGGCGGTTGCGGCGATCAGCAGCCTGGTGCTGCGCAATGCGGGCGCGCGGCAGAAGCTGCTCGCTTCCATCCTGCCCAAATTACGGGCCGCCGCGTCCGATATCGGTCGGGCCATCGACGAAGATCGCGCCTCGGGATCGCAGTGAGGCGGGACGACGAATGTGACCATGCCCGATCCGGCCTCCAGCCGGATCGGGCATGCGCCGAAGAGGCGACCGTCGGAGGAACCACCCGACGGCCCGCTCTCAGCGTTCCGGCAGGTTGCAGGCGCGCCTGGAGACCAGCGCCCGATCATGTCTGCGAAACCAGCCGGTCGTCTCGCGGGTAAAGGCCGCGGTGACGAGGAGGCCGAATATCATCAACGCTGCCATGAAATACAGCGCGGTATCGTATCCGGCCGCAGCGCCGACGCCGCCTCCGGCAGAAATCAGGCCACCGATGATATAGGGCCCGACCCCGCCGATGTAGATACCCGCGCTGATGAGCGCACCGGCGATCCCCAGCGTCCCCGCCTTCGTCGAGTCGAAGGCGATCGCATAGACGAGGGTGTAAGGTGCGTTCATGGCAAAGCCGGCGAGCAACTGAATGGCGATGAGGGCGGTCAGACTGATCCCGGCATATTTGAACAGCCACATGCCGACGGCCAGCCATGCGAAGACGATCATCAGGGTCAGTTTGCGGCCGATGCGATCGGAGACCGATCCCCAGAAAATCTGGCCCAGGCCGCCCGTGATCGTGAACAGCACGCCATAGGCCGCCGCCTGCGCGAAATTGTAATGGGCGACAAAGGCGAGATACTGGGGAAGCCAGAAGCTGATCCCGTAATATCCGACGACGGCGATCACCGAAACGACCGCCATGATGCCGACGTTCGGGTTTCTGACGCATTCGCCAAGTCCCCCCTGGGTGACCGCGCTGACGTCGGCCAGATCTTCGGTCAGCGGGTGCCCCTCGCCCGCGGACACGACCTTCGACACCAGCCGATCGTAGCGCTTGGGTGTCGCATAGGCCCAATAGGCGGCAAAGAGCACGATGACGGGGATCGGGAAAAGAAGGAAGGCGTAGCGCCAATTTTCCGAGCCATATCGGCTCAGAATATAGCTGACGACGATTCCGCCGATGAGGCCGCCCCAGGGAAATCCCGTATGGTGAAGGCCGAGCGCAAGGCCGCGGCGACCTTTCGACCACCACTCGGCGGCGGACGCCACTTCGATGGGTTCGGCGACGCCGCCGAAGACGTGGGAAAGCACCTGCATGAGAACAAGCAGGCCGATCGTGCCCGACAACGCGTTCACCCCGCTCAGGAAGGTGAACAAGGTATAGCCGAGCACCATCGGCAGATGACGATATTTGCGGCGCCAGCCTTGACCGCCCTTGTCCGCCCACATCATCGCCGGAATAGCCAAAGCCGCCGTCGAGATCGTGATGATCGTCGTGTAGAGGCCGGCCTGCGCGGCGGTCAGCCCATATTCTTTCGTGATGGACGGCAACACGAAATAGATCATCTGACGCGAAATGGCATCGATCGCATATGCGCCCCATAACAAGAGCAGCGCGATCCAGGATTCGGCCGGGGCTATCCGATATGGCTTAGATGTCGACCGCCCAAGCGGCTTGTCGGTGATTTGCATCGTCCCCTCCTTATATTTTAATTGGGCCGTCGACATTTTCTAGTGATGCGGAAGTCCGCTAGGAAATGCGATGCGCCAATATTTATATATTTCTGATATCAAAAAATATAGACGAGCCGGATGCTCGCGCCGAGGTTCTGGCGGAATCCGCCATTTGCCGCGAACTGATGGTTCAGCTCGCCGAGAATCTGGAAATGCTGGCTCACTGACTTTGCTGCAGCAAACCGAATTTCATCATAGTCGGTCATCGAGCCGTTGAAAGTGCCGTCCAGATATTGCGATCCGCCCCGATGGCCCTGGTAGCCGATCGACGTGTTGAAGCCCTTGTTCCATGCGTAGTTGAGGTAGGTCTGCCATTCCGTCGTCGGATGTTGGGTCAGACGTTGGTCAAGGGCATTCGAGTGATCATTATGCCCATAGAAATAGATGTCGGCAGACAGATCGACCGACAATTGCTTGGTCAAATCCTTGTGGACCGAGGTTCCGGGGTTGAATACAAAGCGATGACTGCCGATGTTGACGGCTGCGCGCTTGTCATATTCGCCGGTCGGCAGAAACTAATAATGGTGGATGGCCCAGTAGAATCCATTTTTCGAATCTTCTTTGAGCCAGAATCCGCTTCCGATAATATTGTCGCCTCGTCCGCTGTTCCGGCTCAGCCTTTGGCTGCCGATCCGAGCCTCCTCGAAGCCGCCACCAAGTTGGACCGCGCTGAGAAACGCGCGATGGCCACCGATATCGAAATAATGCGCGAGCTTCAGAGCCGCGGTCGTCGAGGTAAAGTCGGATGCCTGCTTCACGCTGCCCGGAAGAGCGGACGAATAGGCCGTATGCTCTCCATAATATCCGTAGAATACGAGAAGCGTCGTATCCTTTGGGATCGTGACATACTCATAGGGTTCGATTTCGATTGCATGAGCCGGCACCGCCGCCAGGGCCAGCGCTGGTAGGGCACAGACCTTCAGGAGGCGTGCGAAAAGGGCTCGCAAAGTGCGACTGCGTTTCATGGCATTCTCCCCAAGTATATGTTTATTTTATCAGCGTAAATTGATCTGCTGGTATAGTTTAACTATCCAACATGTAATTATTGTGGGGCGAATCGCCTCCATTATTCATTTATATACTGTTACAAAAATGCGTATAGGGTTTTTGTATATCGAAGGGTCAGACTCCATCGACTGGCTGTTTCGAGGAAATGGTGGCTGCGAGATCATTGTCGCGCTTTTCGATATTTTCCGCTGCTGCGAGTACGGTCGGGATGTCGGCAGGCTCGATGGAAACGATGCCCGTATCGTCGATGACGATGAGATCGCCGCCCTTGATGGTGATGCCACCGCACCGCACCGGCACGTCGCGCCCAACGATCTTCATGCGGCCACGTCCGGTTACCGGCGTGACATGGCGACTGGCGACCGTGAGACCGACATCCCTGAGCTCGTCCAGGTCTCGACACGCGCCATCGATGACCGCCGCAGCGCCACCGCGGTTTTGAACGGTCAAGGCTGCGAGGCCGCCAAATGTCGACACCTCGGCGCCGCCGAGATCGAACACCAATACCGTATTCGCGGCGCTGCTTTCGAAAACCGGGAAAACCTTGAAGTCGCCATGACTGAAGGCGCCAAGGGGCCCCACTTCGCATGCGATCGTGTGCGCGAAACCCGCGACCCGCCCAGTGCCGGAGCGCCGGAAGAGGCCCTGGACGACACACGCCTTGCCCAGTCCATCAAGGACATCGCTCAAGGTCGAGGTGCTGATCTTCCGGAAGCGGATCAGCATGTCCTGCTCGGGATCGACGCGGGCCAGAGTGTCTGTCACTGATCGACCTTTGCATTCATGCAGTCCGCCATTCTCGCGATCGCTGCGACGGTTTCGGGGGTGGCACTCGCGAGTGCTGGAAAAGAGCGTCTTGAATCAGGGGGCGATCGAAATTCGCTGCGGATGTTCGCCTGCGTCTGGCGCTCCGCCATCCTGATCGCGTCACCATCGAGGACGTCGCGTTCGCCGGCCGCGATGAGTAGGGCCGGCAGCGCCTTCGGATCGCCGCAAATCATCGACGCTCGGGGATCGCGAGGGTCCGCTCCGGCAAGGGATTGCTCGGCCGTCATCCTGGCCGACTCACTCGGAACCGCCCGCGCCCTTGCCACCGCATGCGGCTGGTCCGGGGCGGATGTGGTCGTCGAAGGGAACGCTGCTCGAGACCTTGCGATAATGTCCGCGCAGGCGAGCGACATCCAGCGGGATGTCGTCGATCGACGCGACCACCGGGTCCATCTCGCCGCTTGTCATGGCCACCCTCTCAGATTGGCAACAACTATGTGACTATGTTGTCACCATTAAAGGTGCAACATTTTATGTCAACCGGGTGCGCGGTCTGATCCGGAAAATTTCCGCGAGCGTCGCCTCGTAGGAGACCGGCGGGGAGAGGGGGAAGGCCAGTGCGCGCTCGACCGAGTGCCTGCCCCAGCATGGCGCGAGGCCGCTTATGCCGGAAGCGTCCCAGGAGCGGCTGCCCGTTTCGCCGAAGACGGCTCAGCGCGCGGCGAGGGGGCGGTGAAGCCCGGTTTCCCGGGCGCGCTTCAGCCTAAGCCAGCGGCTGCCGGCAGCTCACCGAGGCCTGCATGCAAAGATTATTGTCCGCATCGGCAATGTGAAGCTGGGCGGTATCACCCGTCGGGTCGATCGACCCGCAGACGTAAAAGGGCGCCAGATCGAAGACGGGACGGACGGCACGGAACTTGTAGCCCTCGATATCCGCCTCCGGATAGCGCTCCTTGAACTCGTACATCAGCAGGGTCGCGAGAAGCGGCCCGTGAACGACCAAGCCGGGGTAGAATTCCGTCTCGACGGCATAGGGCCGATCATAATGAATCCGGTGGCTGTTGAACGTCATCGCGGAAAATCGGAAAAGAAGAACCGGCGAAGGCTTGATCTTCCTCGACCAGGCAGGCGAGGCAGGCGCGGGGTTTGGTGGGGGCGGCGCGGTCGGCGCCTGGACGGCCTCGCGATAGACGATGTCCTGTCGCTCGGTGAGAAGATCGCCACCGGCGTCGCTGACACGATGCTGCACCTTAACAAAGGCGAGCTTGCCGCTGCGGCCGTCTTTTTCGGTGACATCGAGGATGGTCGAGACGCGTCGAATGTCGCGGCCGACGCAAAGCGGGCGGTGGAATTGCATGTCGCTGCCCGCCCACATCCGGCGTGGCAGCTCGATCGGTGGAAGAAAGCCGCCTTTCGCGGGATGTCCGTCGGAGCCCGTCTGGTCGAGCGGGCAATAGGGCAGGAAGTTGAACCAGTGACTGAGCTCGGGGGCGATGTCGCCGTCGCGCGGCTCGATGGAGCGCGACAACAGGGTCGCCGCCGCCGCCGTGATGGGATTCTTCGAAACGACGTCCGTGGCCTCTTCCGATTTGCCGATCCAATCGCTCGGCGCCGACGCGGTTGATGTCTCTTCGACTTGCATCTGTCAGTGACCTCGCAGTGGGAAGGGATTTTTCACCGCGACGAGGCCATCCAGGTCGCGGGGCTACCGGCGTCCGTGAAGCTGCCGATAAGCTTCGAGCGCGGGCAGGATATGGTCTCGGCCGATTTCCACAACCTTATCAAGGTCGCCGGATTCGAGCCCGTCAATCATGTCGGCATGATCTTGATGGGAATTGCGAAGATAGGCCCGATCGCCAAGAACATACCAATGGATCGGCGTCGTCCGCAACCAATACTGGCTGATGGCATCGGACAGATACCGATTTCCACATGCGCCATAGAAGACTTCGTGGAACTGCGTATTGATCCGATAGGCTTCCTTCTTATCGCCTTGAGCGATTGCGGCCGCATACTCCGCGTTGATATTGCGCAGCTCGGCAATGAGCGCGGGAGCGACGGGCCGCGTGATCCGACGCGCTGCTTCGGATTGCAGGATGAGACGCATTTCATACAGCTTCTCCAGATCATCAATCGAGAAGTCGCTGACGATCACGCCCTTGTTGGGGCGACGCTCGATCAATCCGGTGCGGTCGAGCTCGACGAGCGCCTTTCGCGCCAAGCTGCGACTCGTCCCATAGCGATCGGCGAGTTCCTCTTCGACCAGACGTTCACGCGGGCGGAATTGTCCGAAGATGATGTCTTCCATCAACGCATTGGCCACCTCGTTGACGGTCGTCTCTTTCTTTTCGACCGTCTCCGAAATCTCGGCGCGCGCCGCCATGCCGACCATGAAACATTCCTTCCCTTATCGCCCATCCGACATATCAATTGTACCAATCGGTATAATTCCTATGCCTCAGTCAGGGAGGACAGACCTCCCGTACAAATAGTCTACGCCTAGGCGGTGGGTTTCGAAAAGGTCAACTGCCGATGGCGAGACGCCGGCCGCTTTTCCGGCGCTCGGCGCGATGCCAAGCGCAGCCCGAAAAGGTCCGCCGCTACGCTCTGCAACCCCGATCACGATCCGTGAATTGGCGTATTTCGGCACCTCTCTTGTCACTCCTCTCGTCACTCCCGCAGAAAGCCTTGACGCCCACATTACCAGCGAGATAGATAGGAAACAATGACGGCAACAGAATTGTTGCCAATACCGTTCGGTGGCTCGGCGAAGGTCGCAACGGGAGTTTGGACGGCATCTAAGTCCCAATGGTAGAACATTGTGCGTGATGGAGAGTGAGAAATCATGAGCGATCGGCTGAGCAACAAGCGCGTCATTTTCGTGGGCGCGGCGACGGGTATTGGTCGTGCTACGGCAGAGGCGTTCGTCGCCGAAGGCGCAAAGCTCGTCCTTCTCGACGTCAACCCGACCGCCGGAAAATCGACCGCCGAAGCGCTCGGTGTTCCCTTCGTCCAGTGCGACATTTCCGATGAGAACAGCGTCGAGCAGGCGGTTGCCGCAGCCGTCGCGTCGCTTGGCGGTCTCGATACGCTCGTGAACACGGCCGCAATCCAGGACGCCGGCGAGGTCGAGGATTTCGACGTCAAGATTTGGGACCGGATCTACGCGGTCAACGCGCGCGGTTCGTTTCTCCTGGCCAAATATGCGATCCCCCATCTGAAGAAATCGCAGGGTGCGGCGATCGTCAACACGGCGTCGCTGGCGGGCTATCGTGGCGGCCCCGGGATGGTCGCCTATGCATCGTCGAAAGGCGCTGTGATCGCCTTCACGACCACGCTGGCACTGGAATTGGCGAAGGACAAGATCCGGGTGAACGCGGTCTGCCCCGGCTGGGTCGATACTCCCTTCAACGATCCCGCCATCGGTTTCATGGGCGGTTCGGATGCCCAAAATCAGGCGATCAGCGCGATGGTTCCGCTGGGGCGCCAGGCCGTGCCCGCAGAAATGGCGCCTCTCTACGTCTATCTGGCATCGGACGAGTCGTCCTTCATGACGGCCCAGTCGATCACGATCGATGGAGGTGTGTGGAATTAGGCGGCCGGACAGGCAGGCGCTGACGGCGCCGCATGTCCCGCACGCCGTTCAAGTTCGAAAATCGAAACGATAAAACAGAGCGGCTGGTGCCGCGAAGGAGCCCAAGATGTCGTTGACGAATGCAAAAATCCAGGCTGCGCTCGAAGCTGGTCTGGCAAAAGCCGCCGAGATCGGCTGCGCCTCGAGCATCACCATTCTCGACAGCGGGCGCAACCTGCGCGGGTTCATTCGGATGGAAGGCGCCCTCCTGGCGAGCATCGAGATTTCTCAGGGCAAGGCGTTCACCGCCGCTTCCATGCAGATGAATACCGCGGATCTGACCGAATATGTCCAGCCGGGTGCGCCATTTTATGGTCTGGAAGTGTCACATCGCCACCCGATGGTGATCTTCGGCGGCGGCGTGGTGGCGAAGACGGGCGACGAATTCGTCGGTGCTGTGGGCGCCGCCGGCGGATCGATCGACGATGATGTGGCCGTGGCGTCTGCGGCGGTTGCCGCGCTGGTATAATCATGATGCCGATCCTGCATAAGACGGGCACGGCGGAGAGTGACTTGAAAGGCAAACGACATGCACGTTCTGGTCGTAATGCGACTTGTGCCCGACACGAGTGAAGACGTTGAAATCGACGCCTCCGGCGTCGACATCGACCGCGAATGGGTCGACCTTAAACTCTGCGAATTCGATGACCACGCGCTCGAGGAAGCCATTCTTCTCAAGGAGCGCGCCGGTGCGAAGGTCACCGCGATCGCCATCGCCGGCGAGGGCGTGGACCGCATGCTGCAGACCGCAACCGCACGCGGCGCGGACCAGTGCATACGCATCGACTATGAGCTCGATAATCCGACCAGCACGGCAGAGGCGGCCAAGGTCGTCGCCGAGGCGATCAGGTCGATCGGTGCCGATCTTGTTCTGACCGGCGTGCTGACGACGGAGGACGTTCTCGGCCAGTGGGCGCCCTTTATCGCCGGCTGCCTGGGATGGCCCACGGTCAACGCGGTGAGCGGGATCGAAGCGGGTGGAAAGGGTGTCATCGTTCGCCAGGAATATTCCGGCGGACGCTCGTCCCGTCTCGACGTGCCGTTTCCCGCCGTTCTCGGCGTACAATCGGCCTCGCAGCCGCCGCGCTACGTGCCGGGCAGCAAACTCCGTCAGGCGATGGGCACGCCCATCGAGGCGAAGACGATCGACGTGATCGTGACAGGCCGATCGGGCACCATCACGGCCCTGGCGGCGCCCGAAGGGGCTCATCACGCCAATATGATCGACGGCGATGCCGAGGCGGTCGCCTCGGCGATCGCGGACATCCTGGCAGAGCGCAGCCTGGTTTGAGGATTTGAGATGCGGATACTCGTTTACATAGAACAGGCTGGCGGAGAGCTCGGCGGATCATCCCTTGAACTGCTGACCAAAGCGCGAAGCCTGGCGGACGCGACGTCGGGCGTCGTGGAAGTCCTTTCGATCGGCAGCACCGCCCTTTCCTCCGAGAAGATCAAGGGCGCAGACGTGCTGCTGCAGGCGGTGGATCCGGCTCTGGAGGCCTATATTCCCTCGACGCACGCAGCGATTATCGAGAGCGTCGTGTCCAGCCGAAATCCGGATCTGGTTCTGTTCGGATATACGGCTGCCGGTCTTGACCAGGCGCCCTATCTTGCCGCGCGCAGGAATCTTTCGACGGCCGCCTACTGCACCGACCTGGAGATGGTCGATGCCAGCTTGACCGCCCGGTGTCAGATCTACGGCGGCAAACTCATCGCGACGGTCGCGCTCGAGACGCCTGCCGTGGTCGCTCTCACCCCGGGCTCGGTTCAGGAAGAGGCGCTCGCCGGCCGCGATGTGGAAGTCGTCGAGCTCGACATCTCCGCCGCCCTCGCGACGCCGTCGATCACCTTCGTCGACCAGACACCGGTCGACCCCGATGCGATCGACATCACCCAGTCCGAGCGGCTGGTATGCGTCGGTCGTGGAATCGGCGACAAGGAGAATATCGACGAGGTGCGGGCGCTCGCGACCATCCTCAAGGGCGAAGTCGTGGGCTCGCGGCCGATCGTGGATCTCGGATGGCTTCCCAAGGAGCGGCAGGTCGGCAAATCGGGGCGCAAGGTCAAGCCGCGGGTCTATCTCGCGCTCGGCGTATCCGGCGCTCCGGAGCATCTGGAGGGCATGGCCAAGTCGGATCTGATCGTCGCCATCAACACCGATGCCAATGCGCCGATTTTCCGCTTCGCGCATTATGGTGCGACCGTGGACTGCGTCGATTTCGTTCCGGCCCTGCAGAGCGCGATCGAGAAGCGAGGTGCATAGGTCATGCTCGGTCGACCGGTAGCCCTGGCACTCGTCAGCGCCATTTTCCTGGCCGTCGCGCTGTGGCGCTCTTTCCGGGTGATGAAGCCCGTGTTCCAGGCGTCGGGCGCCGCGCGCCTCGATCGGCCGCTCGATCGCCTGAAGGGGCTGTGGACCGACGTCGCGCTTCACCGGCGCCTGCGCCGGAAACGCTATGCCGGAACCCTCCACGCGCTGATGTTCTCCGGTTTCATCATTCTCTTCACGGTGACGATCGAGAGCTTCGTCGGCGGCTTCTTCCCGCATTTCTCCTTTGCGCCTTTTGGCGAGGCGACATGGCTTGGCCTGCTGCAGGACATTTTCGCCGCGCTCGTCTTCGTCGCGCTCGGGATGGCGATCTATCAGCGTGCGGTCATCAAGCCCGCGCGGTTCAAGAGTTCGAACCAGAAGGACGCGTGGACGATCTATGGTCTGATCGGCGCGGTCGTGGGCGGCCTCCTGTGCGAAGCGATCTTCCATCAGGTCGCGACCTCGGCGCCGTCCCCCTGGCGGCCGATTACGGGGTCGATCGCGAAGCTTCTGCAGACCAGCGGAATGTCGCCCGGGGCGGCGCTGCAGGCGCAGGCGGTCGCTTATTGGGTCCATGTCGTCGCGGTGCTGTCCTTCCTGGCCTATATTCCCGGCTCCAAGCACCGGCATATGTTCACGGCCATCCCGAACATCTACTTTCGGGCCTTGGACAAGAAGGACGAGCTGCCCGCGATCGATCTGGAGGCCGGCCCGATCGGCGTGTCGAAGATCGAGCAGCTCGACTGGAAGCATAAGCTCGATCTCGTGTCGTGTACGGAATGCGGTCGCTGCGAGGAGGTCTGTCCGGCGAACGCCGCCGGACTGCCGCTCAGCCCCAAAAAAATCGTCATGGACATGCGCGACCATATGTTCGCGGGCGGGACATGCGAGGGGGGGCTCCAGCTCGTCGACGGGGTCATTTCCGACGAGACGCTTTTCGCCTGCACGACCTGCCGTGCGTGCATGGACGCCTGCCCGGTTCGGATCGAGCCGATGACCAAGCTGATCGAGATGCGCCGCGCGGCGATCGAAGAGGGCGAGGTCGAGCCGATGCTGCAGGACGCGCTGGCCAATCTCCAGCGCACCGGCAATTCGCAGGGCAAGCCCGCCAAGCAGCGGGCGAAATGGACGCAAGGGCTGCCGTTCAAGCTCAAGGATGCGCGCAAGGAGCCGGTCGACGTGCTCTGGTTCGTCGGCGACCATGCCTCGTTCGATCCTCGGGTGCAGGAGATCACGCGGAAGGTCGCGCTCCTGCTCGACGCGGCGGGCGTGGACTTCGGCATTCTTTATGAAGGCGAGCAGAATTCCGGCAATGACGTCCGCCGGGTGGGCGAGGAGGGCGCCTTCGAGACGCTCGCCACCGCCAATATCGCCACCCTGGCACAGTGCAGCTTCCAACGGATCGTGACGACCGATCCGCATACGCTCAATGCCTTGCGCACGGACTATGCGAACCTCGGCGCGCACTACACGGTGTTGCACTATACGCAGCTGCTCGTCGAGCTGATCGACGCGGACAAGCTTCGTCTGCGCCAGGCCGGCGGCAAGGTCGTGACCTATCACGATCCCTGCTACCTCGGACGATATAGCGGCGAATTCGACGCCCCTCGCGAGCTGATCCGCAGGGCTGGCTACACCCTCCAGGACATGGATCGCTCGCGCGAGAACAGCTTCTGCTGCGGTGCGGGCGGCGGCCGGATCTGGATGGACGATTCCGCCATGACCGAGCGGCCCAGCGAGAACCGGATCAAGGAAGCTCTGGCTCTCGACGGCGTGTCGGGTTTCATCGTGTCCTGTCCCAAGGACACGATCATGTACCGCGCGGCGGTTCAGGCGCTCGGCGTCGAGGATCGGATCATGGTCCAGGATATCGCTGACCTGCTGGTCATCGAAGAGGCTGTGGCGCCGCAAGAAGAACAGACCGCAGCGGCGGCGGCGTGACGTGCGAATGACGGAAGCGGGTGGGGGCCTCGAACGAGCGCCTGAACCGTGCCGTACATTCTGGCTTTCAGCTCACAGAATTGGAGGAGAGGATCATGGCAAAAGAAGATCGTAGCCGCGATGAGATCGCAGATGTGCTCATCATCGGTGCCGGCGCATCCGGATCGGTCGCTGCCAAGCATCTGGCAGAGGCGGGCTTCAAGGTCGTCTGTCTCGAGCAAGGCCGAAAAATAGATCCAGGCGAGTTCACCGGCGACAAGCCGGAATGGGAATTGACCGCGCAGCGCGACTGGCATCCCAATCCCAATGTCCGGGATCTGGAAGAAGACTATCCGATCGAGACATCGGATTCCGACGTCAATCCGCTGATGTTCAACGGCGTCGGCGGCAGTACGATCTTGTACGCCGCGCACTGGCAGCGCTTCAAGCCGTCCGACTTCCACGTCAAGACTCTCGATGGCATCGCGGAAGACTGGCCGTTCAGCTACGCCGATCTCCTGCCTTATTACGAAGCGCTCGATATCGAGATGGGCGTCTCGGGCCTCGGCGGCGATCCCGCCTATCCGCCCGGCAAGGCGCCGCCGCTCCCGCCGCTCCCGATCAACAAGGCCGGCCGCAAGGCGGCCGAGGGAATGAACAAGCTCGGCTGGCATTGGTGGCCCAGCCCCAACAATATCCCCTCTCGCGCCTATAATGGTCGCAATCCCTGCGTGCGCCGTGGAACCTGCCTGACGGGCTGCCCCGAGGGCGCCAAGGGGTCCACCGACCTGACCCATTGGCCGGCCGCGCTGAAGGCGGGGGCTCGCCTCGTCACGGGGGCTCGGGTCAGCCAGATCGAGACCGATGGCAACGGCCTCGCCACCGGCGCGGTCTATTTCGATCGCGCCGGCCGGGAGCGGCGCCAGCGCGCCTCGGTCGTGATCGTGTGCGGCAATGCAGTCGGAACCGCCCGGCTTCTGCTGCTCTCCGGAAAAGGCTCGAACAGCGCGCTTGCCAACTCCTCCGGTCTGGTCGGAACGCATCTGATGATGCATCCCTATGCTGCGGTGAACGGCCTGTTCGACGAGCCGCTCGAGAGCTGGATCGGGCCTTCGGGGCAGATGATCCACTCCCTGGAATTTGTGGAGAGCGACCCCTCGCGCGGATTTCTGCGCGGCGGTAAATGGCAGGTCATGCCCTCGGGCGGTCCGCTCGGGCTTCGTGCCGGTTATACCGGCAAGGCCATCGAGGACCATTGGGGCCTCAACCTCCATCGCAGCACCAAACAGACTTTCGGCCGGTCTTTCGAATGGGGCATCACCGCGGAAGATCTGCCGGACATCGCCAATCGGGTCGTGCTCGACGAGGCGCTGACCGATTCCGACGGAATTCCGTCTCCCAAAATCATCTACAAGAATTCCGACAACACCCGGAAGTTGCTCGACTTCCATGTGGCGCGGGCGCGTGAGGCCATGGGAGCGGCCGGCGCTACGGACATCACCAGCACATCGTTGATGCGCGACTGCGGATGGCATCTGATGGGCACGGCGCGCATGGGCCATGATCCGGAAACCTCCGTCGTCGATCAATGGTGCCGTTCGCACGACGTTCCCAACCTCTATGTGATGGACGGCAGCACCTTCGTGACATCGTCCGCATCGAACCCGACCGCAACCATCACCGCCATCGCCTTCCGGGCGGTGTCGCACCTGATCGCCCATCGGCGGGAACAGGAGATCGCAGCATGAGCGCTTTATCGTCCGACGATCGCGAGACCTTCGCGCGGATCGCAGATTATCTCATCCCCGAAGGCGAGGGCATGCCGGCAGCGACCCAGGTCGAGGTGCAAAATGCGCTCCTCGATAAAGTCCTCGCCGTCCGGCCCGATCTGACCGAAGCGCTCGTGCGGGGGCTTCGGGCGGTCTCCGGCCTTGCCGGCGATGCGGCCGCGAACCGCCTGAACGACGACGATGCCGAGGCCTTCAACGCGGTCGCGCTCGCGGCATCCGGCGGCTATTACATGTCTCCGATCGTCCGCGAGGCGATCGGCTATCCCGGACAGACGAGCCGTCCGTTCGATCCCGACAAGACGACCGATTATCTGGACGACGGCCTGCTCGCTCCGGTGATCGCGCGCGGCAGCATCTATCAGCCGGCCCCATAATCGCGGCAGGCCGGTTTCATTTTCGACATATCTCGAGAGATGATTGTATGACCAGCGAATTGCGTCCGACAGATCCCGATCCGCTCGAGGCGGTGACGCCGCATACTCAGGCGCCTGCGGGAACGACCGACTGCCATTTCCATATTTTCTCGCCCGATGTGTATCCCTTGAGCGAGCACCGGATGTACGATCCGGGCGACGCGTCGGTCGAACGATATATGCGTATGGCACGGACTGTGGGCATCGAGCGGGTCGTCGTCGTCAACGGCAGCCCCTATGGCGCCGACAATCGCTGCATCCTCGACTCGATCAAGGCATTTGACGCGGTGCTGGGCGCGGGCCAGGCGCGCGGTGTCGCCGTCATCGAACCGGAGATCAGCGACGAAGCGCTGATGGCGCTCAGGGACGGCGGGATCTGCGGGATGCGGATCAACGTGATGACAGGCCGAACCCCGATTTCGGCGCTGCCGACGATCGCCTCCCGCATCGCGCCGCTGGGGATGCACGTACAATTGTGGGTGAAGGGCGAGCAACTGGCCGAGGTGGCGCAAGTCCTTCCGGATCTCGCAGTGCCGATCGTGATCGATCATCTTGGCCAGGCGCCGATCCCGGAGGGCGTTCAGCATCCCACATTCCAGACCCTGCTGCGCTTGCTCGAGGATCAGCGCGTCTGGGCCAAATTGGTCGGATATCGCGTCTCTGCGGGGCCACCCTACAGCGATCTGGCAGCGCCCGTCGCGGCCATCCTCGACGTCGCGGCCGACCGATGCGTCTGGGGGACGGACTGGCCGCATCCCTTCCTCGAAGGCAAGCCGATGCCGAACGACGGGGATCTTCTCGATCTGCTGGCATCCTGGTGTACGCCTGAGCAGTTCAAGGCCGTGCTGGTCGACAATCCGGCGCGCCTTTACGGCTTCTAGAATTCGATGGTGGAGGTTGCGGCCATGCGTCTGGCTCTCGTGCTGCCGAGCGTCAACACAGTGGTGGAGCCGTGGCTTCCACGCGCTCTGCCCGCTACCGCCAGCCTCCACATCGCCCGCATGTTGCTTCCCGATGCGCTGACTTCGGATAACATCGTCGAGATGGATCGGATCGATGGGCAGAGGGCGGTCAAGCAGCTCAAGAGCTGCCGCCCCGACGCCCTCCTTTACGGTTGCGTGGCCTCGAGTGTCCTTCAGGGGCTTCGATATGATCGCGCCCTTCTTCGCGAAATGGCAGCCTTGTCGGGTGTTCCCTGCGAGACGGCAGCAGGAGCGTCGATCAGCGCTCTTCAGGCCCTGGGCGCAGTCCGGATCCTGATCGTCTCACCCTATGACGAGAAGGTCGATGCATTTGAGCATCGCTTCTTCGAAGATGCCGGTTTCGAGATCGTCGACAGTGCGAGCTTCGGCATCTCCAACAGTTTCGAATTGGCCGCCGTTTCGGAGCAATCCTTGATCGATCGCGTGGGGCACATGCCGCAAGCGGACGCGATATTCCTGTCCTGCATGAACATGCGGTCGCATGCGGTGGTCGATACGATCGAGGCCGTGACCGGGATGCCGGTCGTGACCGCCACCACCGCGTCCGCATGGGCGCTGCTGCGTCTGGCCGGCGACGAGAAGGATCCAGGGTTCATCGGACGGCTCGGCGGTTTGGGGATGCCGGCATCCGCGGCCTCCCTGCTCCGCCGTTGAATGAACCGATCGCCACCCCGGCAGATGATTTAATAGGCCTGAGCCTGCTTTACACCGCAAGCCGCGCCCCATGCGTTAGCGGCAGACAAAACTCCATATCCAGCAATGTCAAAATGATATCCCCAACAGGGATATCCCATGTCACGATCTTCCATAAATGAGGAGTTTTTCCATAAGATCATCGAACGTGAGCCTCTGATCAATGTCGCGGTAAACCCGAATCTTCTTGCTGGTGGATGGCGGTCCATAAGTACCGTCATCATTTATCCGAGGTGCCGCGCGTGTGACATATCTGCTCGATGCCGGGTCCGGCTGAAAGGGTGACTGCAGAGCCGTCAAGGTGACGAGCGGACTGTCGCCAAGCACATATGTCTCTCCGAGGTTGAAACCATAATGGCCGGCCAATTCGATGACATTGTCCACATGGTCGGCCAAAAAGCGTCCCACTCGTCCCGCCGGGCGGATGCGCTCCGTGATCTCAGTATGGCTAATCAGCATCTTCCGATAAGTATCTCTCGGAATCTGCCAAATCTGAAAATCGCTTTCATTGAATATTATTTGCGCGGATTTTATGTCTATATTGAGGTTATAATCGATATCAGGTATGATATTGCTTGGATCGACGAGATCTGGATATTCGGGGCCTCCGATCCAGGTGAGGATCATATTTTTACTGATGGCGGGTTCCGCCTTCCACGCCATCGCCAGATCGGTCAGTCCGCCGCCGGCGCAATAATAGAGCGGCATCTTTTGATCATGGTGCATCGCCTCGGCGATGATCGCCTCGACGGCTTTGCTGGGGGGGTAGGGCGTTCCGGGGCGGATGGCCATCTCGGCGCCCTGGACGACTTTCGTCGCCGGTCTCGACGGGAACAGGCTGAGGATTTCCTTGGCCCTGGCAACGGCATTGGCCGCCTGGGTCGTGGAGGGATCAAAGGGATCTTTAATACCGAGGTGAGACCCGACGATGAGCCGGATATCGACGGACGGAGAGAGCAGGTGATGGGCCAGCTGGAACAGATCGTCCGGATCGCCGGAAAAATCATTATCGATGATCACCCGCATGCGAGGCTGGATCAGGAGCTGGGCGGCGAGGCCGGGAGATGCCGAAAGTGTGGCGAGCGCTCCAAGGCCGGATGCCGTAAAGTCTCGTCGCGTCAGTTTCTTCACCGGATGTCCCCGTCACGTTCCAATCTGAGGCGTGGGTTAACACGCCAGGGGCGTGGCCGGTCAATATGATCTCGCGGGTCGATAAAATTTCGCGCTGATCCGTCAAAAGATAGGGCGCGGAAAGTGAATAATTTCCAGATCGAAATCTGCTTGGCGGATATCGTCCGAGAAAAGAGAGCCGTCTCGGCCGAATGTCAAGCGGATGACATTTTCCATATGCTTGGATAGGATCAGTAACGATATTTTTAATTGCACAATATACTAGTAATTTCGATAGAAAATGAGTGTCTCCATTTAACTATCGATCCATTATCTGATTTATATTGCGATATCAGCCATAATATATGTTGGGATCAATGCGGCGGATTCGTCGCTCCTATCCGCATGTAAGCGAAGCGGTGGAGAGAAGGGCGGCCCAAACGCTCTGCTGGCGTGACGGCATGTCCAGCCCTTCTCTGCCTCTCTCCATCATGCTTGCGGACCCCGGGGACTTGGTCTGGAGCAGGCGTTCAGACGGATGGCGTGCCATGGTGGATTACGCGATCGGACGGGCTCCGCGCGAGCATAATCGCGGGTTCTCCGATGTCGTCAGGCTTTGGGCCTCAACCGAAGCGGAAGGCGGAAATGTCCGCCATCATGACATGGTCGCTGAACGGCTTCGAGCCCGGGGAATCTTCGCCCGCGCCGGCTGCGATCATCAGCGGGAGCAGATGCTCTTCGCGGGGGTGCGATTCGCGTGCCGCCGGTGCCGACGACCATTGGGCGAGGGCTTGCCGGCGGGCATCGGGATCGCTTGCCACGGTCTGCGAGAGCCATGCGTCGAAGATGGCGGAGGGCCGGACGGCGGCGGCTGTCCGGAAGCCGCGCATATTATGATAGCTCATGCCCGATCCGACGATCAGGATGCCCTCGTCGCGGAGCGGGGCCAGCGCACGGCCCGCCGCGAGATGCTCGGCGGGATCGAGATCCTGCTTGAGCGAGAGCGGGACCACCGGGATGCTCGCCTCCGGATCGACCAGCAGGAAAGGAACGAACACGCCGTGGTCGAAGCCTCGGGTGGCGTCGGTCGCGGCGGGGAGGCCTGCGCCCTCGAGCAGCGAGACGACCCGCTCTGCCAGGGCCGGCGCCCCGGGGGCCGGATAGCTGAGCTGGTAGGTGTGCGCGGGGAAGCCGTAATAGTCGAAGATCATCTCGGGCCGCGGTGCGGTCGACGCGGTGAAGGCCGGTTCCTCCCAATGCCCGGAGATCACGACGATGCCCTTCGGCTTTTCGGGAAGCGTCGACAACAGGTTGCGCAGCCATGTGCCGGTCTTGTCCCAGGTATCCGCCGGACCACCCATCGAGGACCAATCCATGAAGAAGCACGGGCCGCCGCCGTGCGGGATGAAGAGGGTCGGCATGGTGGCCGCGGGTGCGCTGGCAGTCATGGGCTGTCGGTCTCCGTCTTTGTATGGCCCGACGTCTAGTCGTTTGCGGCCGGGCGGTCTTGGACCTGAGCGCCGCGAAACTTGTCCGTAGCGATCTCGCCCCAGCAAGGGAGTTGACGCGGGGCGCCTGAAATTTTGCGAGTGGCGGGAGAGCCCTTTCGGGCAGCGGTTTCTTCCCGTTTAATGACGTGATGCATTATCCGGGAGGCCAGCCGTTGAACCAGCCATCATCCAGGCGCGGCGCCGCCGGCGTCGCGGTCGCCGCGACGATCGGCAATATGGTGGGAATCACGCCAGCCGTCAGCGCCACCTTCGGTGTGTTCCTCGTGCCGATCGCCACCGATTTCGGTTGGGCGCGGGCCACCGTATCGGGCGTGTTCGGGCTCATCGCCCTGGTGAGCGCAATCACCTATCCGATCGTGGGGCGGCTCATGGACCGGTACGGATCGCGCAAGCTGCTGATCGGCGGCAATCTGCTCCTGGCCGGCTCGATCGCACTCCTCGCGCTGTCGACGCAGAATGTCCTGCTGTTTTACCTGCTGTTCGGCCTGGTCGGGCTCGCCGGATCGATCCCGTCGACCGCGATGTTCTGCAAGGTCGTGTCGAACTGGTTCGACGAGACGCGCGGATTGATGCTCGGCGTGACCGCGGGGATCGGCAATGGCGTCGGAGCGACGATCATGCCGATCGTGGCCGGCCTGCTGCTCGGCGTCGTCGGCTGGCGAGGCAGCTTCGTCGCGATCGGCGGGATCGTGCTGGCGGTGGGCTTCCCGACATTGTTCCTGCTCATTCGCGACGCGCCGCGGCCGGCGGTGGCCCATCCGGTGCAGCTGGAGGGCATGAGCCTGTCCCAAGCCGCACGGACACGGCCGTTTTGGATCATGCTGGCAGCGGTCGCGGCGGGCGGCGGCGGCATGACGGCGGTGTTCACGCATGTCGTGCCGATGCTCACCGATCATGGCGTCAGCGTGGGCGAAGCGACGATGATCATCGCGATCTTCGCGCTCGTCGCGGCGGGCTGGCAGATCGTCACCGGCTGGACGCTCGATCGACTGCGGACCCCGCGCGTCGTCATGCCGATGTATCTGTCGGCGATTGTCGGCCTGTCGCTGCTCGAATTCGGGCACGGAACGCCGACGCTGGTGCTGGCCGGCGTGCTGCTCGGGATCGGGCTCGGCGCGGAATATGGCGCGCTCCCTTATTTCATCTCGCGCTATTTCGGTTTGCGTTGCTACGGATCGATCACCGGCGCGCTCTATGCCGTCGTCATCTTCGTCCAAGGCATCACGCCCGGGCTGATGGACGTCGGTTTCGGTGCGACGGGCAGCTACGCGATGCCGACTCTGGCGATCGGCGCCGCGCTCATCGTCGGCGCCGCGTTGCTGTCGCTCTTGCCCCCGCTCGAGATGCTGACGGTTCGCGAAACCGCGTTGCGCGGCGTCAGGGCGGTCGCGTGAGCGTCGTCGTCTTCGGGAGCATCAATGCCGATCTCGTGACGCGTGTCGACCGTCTTCCCCGTGCGGGGGAGACGGTTTCGGCATTGTCCGTCGCCGAACTGCCCGGCGGCAAGGGCGCCAATCAGGCGACCGCCAGCGCGATGTTCGGCGTCGCGACCCGGATGATCGGCGCGGTTGGCTCCGATGGCCATGCCGGCATGATGATCGCCGCGCTGTCCGCCGCCGGTGCCGATACGAGCGCGATCGCGCGGCTGCCGGGGCCTACGGGCACGGCGCACGTCTGCGTGTCGAGCGATGGGGAGAACCAGATCGTCGTCGTCGCAGGAGCCAACGCGCTGGTCGCGGCGACGGAGGCTTGGCCGGGCCGGGCGGGGGATATCTGTCTCGCGCAGCTCGAGCTTCCCGTCGCGGCCGTCGGCGCGATGCTCGCGCAGGCACGACGCGCGCAGGCGCTTACGATCCTCAATGCGGCACCAGCGCTCGCGGAGGCAGCGTTGCTGCTCGCGGACGTCGACGTCCTCGTCGTCAACGAGACCGAGCTTGCTTTCTATTGCGGCGACGCGGTTCCTGCCGACCCCGAAGCGGCGATCGTCGCTGCGCGCGATTTCCTGCGACGGGACGGCCAGTGGATCGTGGTCACGCTCGGCGCGGCCGGGATCGTCGCGGTGAGCGGCGACCGGACGCTTGCGGTGCCGGCTCCGAAGGTTTCCGTCGTCGATACGACGGGGGCGGGCGACACATTCTGCGGCGTGCTGGCCGCGGCGCTCTCCGAGGGGCAGCAGATGGAATCGGCGCTCCGCTTCGCCTGCGCCGCCGCCGCGCTGTCGGTGCAGCGGATCGGCGCCGCCGCCTCGATGCCCGGCCGTGCCGAGATCGAGGCGGCGATGGACCTCGTCAGCTAGGATCTTTCGTCACGCCCTTCTGCGGGAAAAGATTGCGGTCGATGCGGACGTGGATGCCCAGCGTCCCGTCGACCACCTGCGTCACCCCGAAATCCGCTGCCACGCTCATCAGCGAATAGGCATCGTTGCGGCTCAGTCCCTGATGCTCGTTGAGCAGGTGCAGCATGTCCATCGAGGCGCCCTTCATGGCCTCGTCGAGATCCGCGCCGAAGCCATGGACGATCCAGTTGTTGGGCGTCTCGAGCAGCGGCGACGGGAAGCTGAAATCTTTGCGCAGGATGATCTGGAACAGGCAGTTGAGCGAGGCCTCGATCGCGGTTCCCGAAATCTCGCCGTCGCCCTGGCTGACGTGCGGATCGCCGATCGAGAACAGGCCGCCCTTCACCTGCACCTTGTAATACATCGTCGAGCCGGCACCGATCCGCCAATTGTCGATGTTGCCGCCATGAAGGCCGGGCGGGATCGTGCTGACCGGAGCGTCGACCGCAGGCGCGACGCCTGCCGTGCCGATATGCGGCCGCGCCGGGATGGTGATCCCCGGCAATGCGGGCTCGCGGTCGCAAACCGGGCAGTGGGTGATGGTCCCGGGCACCAGATATTTTCCCGGGAAATCGTAGGCGTAGAGCGCGCTCGCCGTGTTGGCGTTGGGATCGAGCTGGTAGATCGTCACCCGCTCCTTCTCGCCGAACTCCTGATAGAGATGGCCCCAATTGGCCGCGAGGTTCGAGCCGTAATTGTTGCGCGGCGTCATCTGGAAATAGCGCACTTCCAGCATATCGCCGGGTTCAGCGCCCTCGACGTAGATCGGCCCGGTCATGATGTGGACGCCGGGCGAGCGGGTCGAGGGATCGATCTCGGTGAACAGCCGCTCGATCCCCTCGTCGAACATCAGTTCGGGTGCGTCGCCGGCATGATGCGTGATCGCCTCGGCTTCGATCAGATCGCCGCTCTGGACGATCAGCGCCGGTTTGATGTCGGGGGAAAAATAGCCCCAATGCACCGTCTCCGGTGTCGCCTTCAGATGATGGATCGCCCTGGGCTTCGTATCCGCCCGAGTTTCGCCATGCTTGCAGACCAGCGCCATGTATACCCCGCTCGACTAGAATGTAGTGTGGGTCCGGTTCTCGGTGCGATCGGCGGAACGGTCTTGCGCGGGTGCGCCCCAAGAGTTGCAAGGGGGGCGATTGGGTCGCCCCGATCAAGAAAGCGGACGCAATCCGCCAAGCCGGATGCGACCCGGCGGGCCAAGGCTAGCCGGGACATTCCAATGGAGGACCGCATGGCCACGCCCAACACTCTTATCTTCGTCGATATGCCGAGCGACGATCCCGCTGCGGCCGGCCGCTTCTATGCCGAGGTTTTCGGCTGGCAGAACGATGCCCGCCCCGAAGGCGTCTATCACCGCATGGTGCCGGGCGGGCAGTTCCCCAATCCTGACGGCACCGACAGCGCGATCGGCAATCTCCACCTCGGCATCTTCGATGTCGCCAATGCGCGGCCGCATCCCGAGCCGGCCGGCGTCGAGCCGCGCGCGCTGAGCACGGACGGCCGCAAGCCGCGCATCTGGATCCTGATCGGCGACGACGACACGCCCGAGCGGATTCTCTCGGCCGCCGAGGAGCGCGGCGCGACGATCCTGTGGCGCGACCATTATTGGTCGACGTTCAAAGGCTACAACCACGCATTCCGCGATCCGTGGGGCAGCGAGATCCTGTTGTGGGGCAAGGCCGGGGCCGATCCGGCGGTGCCCGCGAGCTTCACCCGCGAGTAGGCTTTTCAACTTCTCGTGCCGCACCGCGCAAGACGCGGGCGGCGCGAGAGGATAATGTTCATCCATCTTGCAGCATCGTCCAGGATCGACACCATGTCCCAGAGCCTCATGCCAGACAGCTTCTTCGACTCCTTGGCCGCATCGGCTTGCGAACTCGAAAATTCGATGACGTTGCCGCCGGTCTGCTACACGGGCGCCGATTTCTACGAATTCGAGAAGGACGCGCTCTACGCTCGCGAATGGCTGTGCGTCGGCCGTGAGGCGATGGTGTCCAAGCCGGGCGACTATTTCACCACGCAGATCATCGGCGAGCCGATCATCGTCTCGCGGACGATGGCGGGCCAGGTGAAGGCGATGTCCGCGGTATGCCAGCATCGCGCGATGCTCGTCGCCGAGGGGCACGGCAACGCGCGCGGCTTCGTCTGCCCCTATCATCATTGGAGCTACGCTCTCGACGGCACGCTGGTCGGCGCGCCTGCGATGGGACGCACCTGCGATTTCGACAAGGCGAGCCACAGCCTCCCGCCGTTCGCGGTCGAGATCTGGAACGGCTTCATCTTCATCAATTTCGATCGCGACGCGGCGCCGCTCGCGCCGCGCCTCGCCGGCATCGCCGAAGCGATTGCGGGCTATGACCTCGCCAGTGCGGAAGGCCCCAGGCCCGATCCGGCGCCGACGCTTCCGTGGAACTGGAAGGTGATGTTCGAGAATAACAATGACGGTTATCACGCCAGCCGTCTCCACCAGGGGCCGCTGCACGACTTCGTGCCTTCCGGGCAGGCGGAGTTCCCCGAATCTCAGCCCGAGGACGCGGGCTTCCTGCGGTTCAACGGTACGCTCCACAGGGACGCGAGCTTCAACGCCACGCAGCGCGCGGTGCTGCCGATCTTCCCGGGCCTGTCCGACGAGGCGCGCCACCGCATGACGTTCGCCAATGTGCCGCCCACGCTGTCGCTGGTGATGATGAGCGACATGGTGATCTATCTGATCCTGCGGCCGAACGGGCCGGAATCGCTCGAGATGGACACCGGCCTGCTGTTCGCGCCGGGCGCGATGAAGGATCCGGCGTTCGAGCATAAGCTCGACATGAACATGCGCGCCACCGCGCACATCATCGCGCAGGATATGCATGTCGACGAAATGGTGCAGGTCGGTCTGCGCTCACGCTACGCGCCGCGTGGCCGCTATTCCTGGCAGGAGGGCGCGCAGGGGCAGTTCAACAAGTGGCTGATCCATCGCTATCTGGCCGCGCGCGTGCCGGTCGCCGGCGGCGATGTCGTGACGTTGCCGGCGCCGGCGGAGGCCGTCGCCTGATCCGTTGACCGCGCCGCGCTCGGCAGCCTACCATTGTTCCAACGGCCCGTATTCTAACGGGATAGTGGATGCGACCGGCGCGGCACGGTAACGAGGCGAACATTTTGAGCGGCTTACGCTTCACCACCAATGCCTATCCGCGCGAACAGCGCCGCGACGCCTGGCGTTTTGCACTGCAGCGTGTGTCGATTGATCTCGTCGATGCCAACCCGGACGTCTATGGCGAACTCGTCAGCTTCACGAGCGGGCAGAAAATTCAGTTCGCCCGGATTTCCGGCACGCCACAATCGATCGCCATCGATTTCAGCCAGGAAGGCCCGTGCCTCTGGCTGGCGCTGCTGCTCGAAGGGCGGATGGCAGCCATCAACGGCGCCACGCGCCTGGAGATATCGGAAGGCGATATTCTCTATGGCGGCGGCGGTGCCCGCACGACGCTCGAGCTTTCGTCGGATCATCGCCTGCTGGCGGTGAAGGTGCCGCATGGCCTGCCCGCGCTCAAATCGCGCACGCCCCTGCCGACCGAAATCAGCAATCTGCTCAACGATACCGCGATGGGGCGGATGCTTTCCGGGCTATTGCGATCGGTCGCCGACACGATCGTCGATGTCAGCGAGGATCAGATGCGGCCCGTCGAGCTGGCGCTTCCCGAATTCATCTCGGCGACGCTGCTCGGCTCGGCCCCCAGCAAGGCCCTGGGCGGGGCTGCGGGCGGCCGGGCGGCGATCCTCGAACGGGTGTTCCAGTCGATCGAGATGCGGTTGTCCGATCCCGATCTGAACATCCACCAGATCGCGTCCGAGCACGGCATCTCGGCGCGCTATCTGCAGAAGCTGTTCGAAACCTATGGCGAGAGCTTCGGTCAGTTCCTGAAGCTGCGCCGGCTCGAACGCTGCCGCCTCGATCTCGGCAGTCCGCTGCATACCCAGCGCTCGATCTCCGAGATCCTGTTTCAGTGGGGCTTCAACGACAGCGCCTCGTTCAGCCGCGCATTCCGCGAGCGTTATGGGATGAGCCCGCGCGAATATCGCAAGTCTCCCGATCTCGGCGACATGCGCGGTGAAGCCCCGCAGCGTGGACGGCCGGCCAACGCGCGCGACGTGAAGCTCGAGGAGCAGCTGGAAGCGGCGCGATCGACGGAAGCGCCGGTGGAGCCCCAGCCGGGTTCGGCGGAGGTTCGCCATCATCATCTGCCGGTGCGGCCCGATACGGTGCATTGGGGCTATTTCAGTCGATCGCTCAAGCCCGTCATCGAAGTCCGTTCGGGCGACTATGTCACCGTCGAGACGCTCACCCACCATGCCAACGACGACGCCGAGCGGATGATCGAAGGCGATCCCGGTGCCGAGAGCGTGTACCGCTGGACGGCGGAGGGCAAGACGATCGAGCGGCGCGGCGCGGGGCCGTTGGACGCGTCGGCGCTGGGGCGCGGGCCGGGGGAGGGGTTCGGCGTCCACATCTGCACCGGCCCGATCGCGATAGAGGGCGCGAAGCCGGGCGATGTGGTGGAGGTCCGCATTCTCGACCTCCATGCCAGGCCCAGCCGCAACCCGCGTTTCGCCGGGCGCGCCTTCGGCAGCAATGCCGCCGCCTATTGGGGCTTCCATTACAACGATCTCCTCACCGAACCGAAGCCGCGCGAGGTGGTCACCATCTTCGAGGTGGAGAGCGATCCCGGTCGCGCTCCGTGCGCGCACGCCGTCTATAATTATCGCTGGACGCCGCAGACCGATCCGTCCGGGGTCGTTCACGAGCGGATCGATTATCCGGGCATCCCGGTCGATCCCGAGACGATCGTCAAGAATTTCGAGGTGCTGCGCGACATCGAGATTCCGGTGCGCCCGCATTTCGGCGTGATCGCACTGGCACCAGCGCATGCTGAGCTGGTCGATTCGGTGCCGCCCGCCAATTTCGGGGGCAATATCGACAATTGGCGGCTGGGTGCGGGGGCGAGCGTGTTCCTGCCGGTGGCGGTCGCGGGTGGCCTGCTTTCGCTGGGCGATCCGCACGCCAGCCAGGGCGATTCCGAATTATGCGGGACCGCGATCGAATGTTCGATGACGGCGGTGATCCAGGTGATCCTCCACCCCGCCAAGACCAGCAAACCCTATATCCGCGATCTCGATTACCCGATGATCGAGACGCGCGACGAATGGGTGATCCTGGGCTTCTCGCACCCCGACTATCTCAAGGAACTGGGCAGCAGCGCGCAAACCGACGTCTACAAGAAATCCTCGATCGATCTCGCGATGCGCGACTGTTTCCGCAAGGCGCGCCGCTTCCTGATGACGATCCGGAATCTGAGCGAGGACGAGGCGATCTCGCTGCTGTCGGTGGGCGTGGACTTCGGCATCAGCCAGGTAGCCAACGGCAATTGGGGAGTCCACGCCATCATCCGCAAGGCGCTTTTCGCAGGATGAGCTTAGGGAAGGGCTTCCTCCTCGAAAGCCGTTGAGAGGGTGAGCGGTCGCCACCGGGCCATATCCGCCGCGAGCGCCGCAAACTCATATTCGGCATATTTGAGGGCGTCCGCGCCAAGCAGCAACAGCAGCGGCGGTTCGGCCGCCGACACCGCCGCGATGATCGCCTGTGCCGCGAGCACGGGATCGCTCGGTTCCTCGCCACGATGCCCGATCAGGATCGCACGGGCCTGATGGGCGGTGTCGGCATAGTCCGCGATATGATCCTCGGCATCGGCGAGCGCCGCGCCCGCGAATTCCGTGCGCAGTCCGCCCGGCGCGACGTTGGTCACGCGGATGCCGAGCGGCTTCACCTCCTGCGCGAGCGTGCGGCCGATGCATTCGAGCGCGAACTTGCTCGCGCCATACAGACCCGTGCCGGCCCAGGCGGCGAGCCCACTCACCGACGTGATATTGACGATGTGCCCGGCCTTTCGCGCCCGCATATAAGGGAGCACGGCACGCATCACCGCGATCGGGCCGAGGACGTTGACCTCGAACAATGCGCGCGCCTGGTCGAGGCCGGTCTCCTCGATCGCGCCGGTCAACCCCCGGCCGGCGTTGTTGACCACCACGTCCAGGCCGCCGGTCAGGATCTCCGCCGCCTCGACCGCGGCAGCCACCGATGCCTCGTCGGTCACGTCCATCAGCGCGCCATGCGCCAGACCCGGTTCCAGCGCCTCGAAGGCCTCGACATCTGCTCGCGAACGAACCGTGCCGACGACCGTGTCGCCCTTCGCGATCACCGCCTGCGCCAAGGCGCGTCCGAGCCCCGTCGAAACGCCCGTGATGAACCAGTTCGCCATACCGCCGCCCTCCATGCCGTCGGCATCCGTCATGCCTGCGAGCGCACGCTGGCTAGACTGGCAGGCGGCGGCATTCTTGGCGCGCAGCGTCTGGTTTCTTGGCACTATCCGCCGGGCGATGTGCCGGATGGGCGGATTCGGCTCCTGCCGGGGGGCGGGGAGCGGCGGTTGCGTCTCCGCAAGGGCCGCGATTCGATTTCATGGGGCGAACAAAGGCGTCCGCAGGTCGGCATTTGCCGCAACATGGAGGGCGCTATCCAACAAGAATAGCAACGCTACTCCTGTAGCTTGATGGTTGCGGAACGATGACAACACGGCGCCAACGAAGGTTCGCAGACACTGTCCGCAAGCGTGTGACGGCGGCTCCGGTCAGGAGGCGGCGGGGATGAGGATAATCGGAAGGCCCGGATTTGAGAAAAAAGGGGCGGGCGATGAAAACTTGGTATTTGGCGAGCACTTTTCTGTGTGGCGTAGGATCGATAGCGCTGACCGGCGCGACGCCGGCAGTGGCGCAGGATATGGCCGCATCCGTGACGCCGGCCGGCGATGCCAGCACGAGCACCGCGCCATCCGCGTCGAAGCAGGATGATCATGCCGCGATTGTCGTCACCGGCGCGCACGACATTTCGGGCGTCATGGAAAAGGACAAGAGCTCGACGCTGTTCGGGCTGGACAAGCCGCTGGTCGATACACCGCGCTCGATCACCGATATTTCCGACAAGCTGCTGTCGCGCTATAACATCAAGAGCGTCTACGACTTCACCGCCGTCGCAGCCGGCACCTATACCGGGAGCTTTTTCGGCGTTCCCGGTGCGATCGCCATCCGCGGCAGCGTCGCGGACAATTATTTCAACGGCTTCCAGGGCATCTCCAACTTCGCGAATTTTCCGACACCGGTAGACGCCAGCTCGGACATCGAAATCGTGCGCGGGCCACCGTCGCCAATCTATGGTTCGGGGCAGGTCGGCGGCTTCCTCAACTTCATCCCCAAGAGCGCGCGCGGCGACAAGACCAAATATATTCAGCAAGTCACCGGCGACGCGTCCGTCACGCTCGGCAGCTATCGCCAGAAGGAAGCGACCGCCGATCTCGCCATTCCGGTCAAGCTGGGCGAAAATGACGGCGGCATTTCGCTGTACGGAAAAATCGAAGATTCCCACAGTTTCTATCGCGGCAACCATCCTGTGTCGCAGATCGCGCAGGGAACCTATTCGACCGACCTGGGCGATCATCTGTCGTTCAGCGGCACCTATCAATATCTTCATTCCAACGGTTATCTGAAGAATATCGGCTGGAACCGCGTCACCCAGAATCTGATCGACAATCAGGAATATATTTCCGGCAGTCCGCTCGAGAAGATCGTCGCGCCGGGCGCGGCCTTCATCACCAAGAGCCAATATTATGCGGCGACCGGGGGCAGCACGGTGCAATTCTACGCACCCTCGATCGGGGCCACCGCGACGCCCAATGGCTATACCGAACTCGATCCGGGGACGGTCAAGCTCGTCAAGCTTTCGCCGCGCGACACCGATCTCGATCCGGCGCTGGACATCAACGAGGCCTATGCGAACACCGGCTATGGCGGGCTCACCTACAAGTTCGACAATGACAGCCAGCTCAAGTTCGAGAGCTTCATCAACACGCTGAGCAGTCGCAACTATCAGAGCTACGGCTTCGCCAGCGTGTTCAACGCGACCGTCACCGAGCAGCGGCTGACCTACAAGTTCAAGTTCGACCTCGGCCCGGTCAAGATCCAGACCGTGGTGGGCGGCAGCTACCGTCATTCCAGCTCGCACGATCTCGGCAGTCTCGACGATTTCGTCCTCTCCGAGGATCGGCGCGACATCTCGGTCGGCGCGACCGCCGACGATCGTTTCAACGATCCCTTCCTGAGCGGCTCGAATTATCAGTGGGCCACCTCGATCTACAGCAAGATCAACGATGCCGCCGGCTTCTTCGTGACCGATGCGACGCTCGGCCCCGTGTCGCTGACGCTCGGTGGTCGGGTCGATGGCTATGATGTCCACTCGATCAACCGGGGTACGGAGGTCGGCGGCGTCTATACGGAGGAATCCGCCAAGAACACGCCGTTCAACTATAATGCGAGCCTGAGCTACAAGTTCAACTGGGCGACCTTCTACGGCACCTATGCCAAGGGCAAGTCGCTCCAGTTGACGCAGGGCGGTTCCATCGATCCGACGCTGATCCCGACAGGGGCCTATCTGGGCGGATCGAGCCTCCGAGAGATCGGCGTCAAGAGCTCGCAGAATGGCGGCCGCCTCTATATCGCGCTCGATGCCTATGATCAGAAGCGCTCCTATCTGTCGACGCCGGCGACGGGCGTGGCGAGCGTTTCGGCGATCCGGACGCGGGGTGTCGAGGCCGAACTGCGCTGGCTCGTCACGCGGCGGTTCGGTATCACCGCGAACGGCGCCTATCAGCGGACCAGGCAGCTCGGCTCGAACGGCGGCTCGGGGACGTTCATCACCCTTCCCTCCTGCCTCACCAATGCGGGCTGTACCGGCGGCTATGGCGGCTATCTCTACACGCTGACCAACTATGTCGGCCTCACCAATGGCTATTATATCCACAGTTCGCCCGATTTGAGCGGAAGCCTGTTCGCCACCTATGACTTCAAGGGCGGCTGGGGCGTGACCGGCGGCGGCACCTACGCCAGCCACACCGGCGGCTTCTTGCCGGGCGCGATCCGCCTGCCGAGCTACGCGCTGTTCAAGATCGGCGCCTATATCGTCCGCGGGCCGGTTCGGGTGGATCTGAACGTCGATAACCTGGCGAACAAGCTCTACTTCATGGCCAACAGCGACACCGACGCCAACGCCAACGTGTTGCCGGGCATCGGCCGCACCTTCCATGTCAAAGCGACCTTCTCCTTCTAAAGCGAAGGGAGCGCGGGGGCCGGGCGACCGGCCTCCGCAGCCCGCAATCCGGAACGCGGGAACCATCATCACCATCTATCCCCGAGGCTGAGAATGGACCCGCCAGCCTGGATTTTCTCGACCGCCGATCTGCCGCCGGACACGCGCAACGCGGCGTGGGCCGATGCGATGAGGCGGCTGCGGCTGCCGCAGGTCACGCCGCTCGGCCCCGAACCGATGAACGGCTCGGTCACGGTTGCGGTATCGCCGATGGGCATTCAGTTCGCGCTGGTGACGGCCGATGCGCAGGAGATTGCGGGCCGCTCCGACGAACAGATTGAGGGCCTGTGGCTCAGCATGCTGATCGACGGGCAGGGCGTCATGCGCGCGCCCGAGTTCGAGACGCCCTTCCATCCCGGGATGATCCTGTGCGGGATCACGCGCAGCGCGTCGACCCTCACGCTGGGCCGGCGCCATCGCCAGTTGTTCGTCCGGCTGCCGCATCCGGCGATCGCGCCGCGCTTGCTGGCGCATCTGCAGGCGAGCGTCGTCGTGCTCGATGCCTCGCGGGGGATGCCCGCCGTCTTCGCCCGGCTGCTCGAGGCCACCGCGCTCGAACTCGCTACGCTGGGAGCGGATCATCTCAGGCCGGTCGAGATCGCGGTGATCGAATTTCTCGTCGCCATTCTGGCGGCCGATGGTGGCGCGCGCACGCGCGGCGGGGCCGAAGGCGCACGCGCGGCGCTGCTCCACCGCATTCTCCAGCGCATGGAAACGATGCTGGGCGATCCGGAGCTCGGCATCGGATCGCTTGCCGCCGATGTCGGCATATCGCCACGCTATCTCAGGCGGCTGTTCGCGGCGGAAGAGATGAATTTTGCGGCGACGCTGAAGGCCCGGCGGCTCGAACGCTGTCACGCCGACCTGACCAGCCCGCTCCACGCGCAACTGGGGATTTCGGCGATCGCCTTCCGCTGGGGGTTCAACGATGCGGCGCATTTCAGCCGTTCGTTTCGCGAGCGCTACGGCATTTCCGCACGCGAATATCGGCGGGACGTCGTGAAATAGAAGAGGCCGCCCGATAGTCCTACCGGGCGGCCGCTCGACGGATCTCCCTCAATAGGGCTTGTCGCCGCGCACCCAGAGGCGGTGCATCGTGCGGATATATTTCTGGTCGTCGAAGCCCGAGCCGGTGTGGAGCGTGCAGCGATTATCCCACATCAGAATGTCGCCGACCTGCCACTTGTGCTTGAACACGAAGCGCTCCTGCGTCCCGAAATCGACGAGCTCGTCGAGGACCGCGAGATCGCTCGGATCCTCCTGCCCGATGACCGCCTTCACGGTGCCGGTCGAAACCCAGAGCGCCTTGCGGCCGTCCGCCGGGTGGGTGCGGATCAGCGGATGCACGACGTCGGGATTCTCGGCGAGCAGTTCGGGGGTGATCTCCATCCGGGCATCCTCCCGGTTCGTCATGAAATATTCCCAGCTGTGATGAAGGCGCAGCGTTTGCAGTTCCTCCTGACGCTCGGGCGGCAGCGCATTGTAGGCGGAGACCATGTCGGCGAGATAGGTCTCGCCGCCGACTTCGGGAACCTCGACGGCATAGAGCATCGTGCTCATCACCGGCTCTTCCTTGTAGCTGTAGTCGGTGTGCCAGCCCACGCCGTCGCGATGGCTGCCGATCCGGTTCGACAGGATGTAGACCTTTTCATGGCCCTCCATCACGAAGGCCTTGTTGGTGTGATCCTCGGGCACGCCGAACATCTCGACGAAGGCGACGAGATCCTCGGGGCGCATGTCCTGCCCGCGGATCAGGATCGCGCCGGAGCGCTGGAACTCGTCGACGACGGCCTGCTTGGTCGCCTGGTCTGCGGTGCGCAGATCGATGTCGTGGATTTCGGCGCCGAATTGCGTGTCGGCGCGCAGTGGCGTGGTGCGCAAGCGGGTAAGCGTCGTCGTCATGCTGCCATCGTCCCGTGACTGGAGAAGCGGAGTGTGAGGGGCATCATAAAGGTCGCTGCGTACAAGTCTTGTCTGCCAAGGCCCGAGGATTTGCCTGTCGCGCTTCGATCATGGCGCCTGCCGTCGGGCGGCGAGGCGCACGTCGGCGTCGATCTGATCGGCGTCCGATGCCTGCGAAAGGCTGATCCGGTATGTGCCCCCGTCCAGCGACCAGGCGTGCGCAGCGGGATCGAACCGGCTGAGCAGCCGGGCGTCGAGGGGCAGTTGCACGCGCTGGCTGGCGCCCGGTGCGAGCATCACCCGCCGGAAGCCGAGCAGGCGCCGGGCCGGGCCGCCGGGGGCGCGGGTGAGATAGAGCTGCGGCACGTCGGCGCCGGCACGATCGCCGACATTGGTGACGGTGAAGGAGGCGGTGGGCGTCTTGCCGCCGCGCACCACCAGATCGGCGTAGCGGAAGCGGGTGTAGCTGAGGCCATGGCCGAAGGCGAAGAGCGGCGTCTGGCCGGTCTTGGCGAACCAGCGATAGCCGATGTCGGCACCCTCGGGATAGCGCACGTCGAACTGGACTCCGTCCGGCAGATCGGCGCCGTCGAGTACGGGCGGGCGCGGCGTCTGTGCGATGCTCCGGGGAAAGGTGATCGGCAGGCGGCCCGAGGGATTGGCGTCGCCGAACAGGATGTCGGCGATCGCCTCGCCGCCCTGCTGCCCCGAATACCAGGCCTCGAGCACCGCCGGCACGTGATCGAGCCATGGCATCGCGACCGGGCCGCCGGTCTGCAGCACGACGACGGTGTGGGGATTGGCGGCGGCGACACCCGCGATCATCGCATCCTGCCCGCGCGGCAGATCGATATTGGGCGCATCGCTGTCCTCGGTCATCCACTGGTTGCCGAAGACGATGACGAGATCGGCGAGCTTCGCCTTGCGCGCCGCCTCCGCGGCGTTGCGGCCATTGTCGAAGAGCACATGCGCTTGCGGCGCACGCGCGCGGATCGCGGCGAGCGGGGGCGAGGGGTGATATTGCTCCTTCACATATTGGGCGAACAGCGTCTCGCCGCTCATCGGCGCGGCCGGCTGATCCGGCTTGCCGATCACGTTGGAGGAGCCGCCGCCCGACATGACGCCCTTTTCGACATAGTCGCCGATCACCAGGATGGTGCGCGCCGATCTCGCCAGCGGCAGGATCGCATGATCATTCTTGAGCAGCACCATCCCCGCGGTCGCGACCTGTCGCGACACGGCGGCGTCCGCCGCATAATCGATCGTGCCGCCCGGAGCGACGGGCGCGTCGAAGGCGCCGCTCGCGATCTGGCCATAGAGGATGCGCCGCACCATGTCGGACAGGCGGGCGTCGGGGACATGCCCGGTCCGCACCGCTTCGGCGAGCGGGGCGCCGAACCATCGTTGCTTGTCGGTCTCCTCGGCGGATTGCTGATCGAGCCCGTCGAGCGCGAAATCGGTGGCCTTCACCGCGCCCCAGTCGGACATCACGAAGCCGGGATACTGCCAGTCGCCCTTGAGCACGCCGTCGAGCAGCGGCGCATTGCCGCAATCATACGCACCGTTGACGAGGTTGTAGCCGCACATCACCGAGGCGGGGTGCCCCTGTTCGATCGCGATCTCGAAGGCGAGCAGGTCGCTTTCGCGCATCGGTGCCTCGGCGATCACGCTGTTCGAGAAATTGCGGTTGGTCTCGCTGTCGTTGAGCGCGAAATGCTTGACCGTGGCGATCACATGCTGGCTCTGTGCGCCGCGGATCGCGGCGCCGCCCATCAGCCCGGAAAGCAGCGGATCCTCGCCATAATATTCGAAATTCCGGCCGTTGCGCGGATCGCGCGCCAGATTGACCCCGCCGGTGAGCAGCACGTTGAAGCCTTTCGCCCGCGCCTCGCCCGCGATCATCGCGTCGGCGCGATAGGCGCTGTCCGGATCGAAGGTGGACGCCATCGCGAGGCCGGACGGAAGCGCCGTCGCGAAATCGCCGGCGCGGACGTTGGAGGGATTCGAGACGCCGAGCGACGCGTCGGTTTCGGTCAATGCCGGAATGCCCAGGCGGGGAACGCCGGGGACATAGCCGGCTCCGGGGACGGCGCCCGCCGGAAGCGCCTCGCCGGGCGCGCGCGTCCACGGAACCGGCCATATGCCGTGGACGAGCGACAACTTCTCGTCGGTGGTCAGCGCCTGCTCGAGCGCGGCGGCCCGGACGGCCGGTGACTTGGCTCGATCCTGCCAGACGGGCGCGGCATGCGCCGCACCGGAAAGCAGGAGGCCGAGCAGGGTTAACTTGCGCATGAACGATCCTTGGTGGCTGGACACGTCCTATCATGCTCTGTGACAGCGCCGTCATAGTCTTGAGGCCTGCGGACGAAACAGTTGATCGTCACCACCCGCGATCCCATCGATCCGCGATCCCATCGACCTGCGGCGTTCGGCCAGGCCGACGCGCGCGATACGCCGAAGCCGGCGCCCAAGGCCGGCATCGCGCTGTTCGATACGGCGCCAGGCTATGGCACGGGCCTGAACTCGCGCTTCGCGCCGCGCGGGCGCCGTGGCCACGGGATCCCGAGGGCGGTGGGGCACGGTACGTCGTCAACAAAAGTGACGCATCTCGGCAAGATCGCACCCCGACAATCCGCCAGACCGGACAATAGCAATAGGGGCGGGAGCGCGGGATGAATGTGGCCATGGGACTGACATGGGCGATCCTCGGATTGCCGCTCGCGGCGGCGCCGGCTTCGGTTGCGACTGCCGCGGCGCCCGATATGGCTCCGCCTGTCGCACACCTGGCCAGCGGTGCCGTCGCGGGCGTGCGCGAGAACGACGTCGATGCCTTTCTCGGCCTGCCCTATGCGGCGCCGCCGGTCGGAGCGTTGCGCTGGAGATCGCCGCAGCCGGTCGTGGCGTGGCGTGGCGTCCGGTCGGCACAGGCGTTCGGCAATGACTGCCTGCAGGACAGCGCGCACAATCCGTTGCCGCCCGGTTATGCCAATCCGGAATTGGAAGATTGCCTCTATCTCAACGTCTGGCGCCCGCATGGCACGCACAAGCGGCTGCCGGTGATGATGTGGATCCATGGCGGCGCCTTCATCATGGGCTCGGGGTCGCTCCCCATCTATGATGGGCGGGCCCTGGCCCGGCAGGGTGTCGTCATCGTCACCATCAACTATCGCCTCGGTCGCTTCGGCACCTATGCCAATCCGAGCCTGAGTGCCGAACAGCGGGGTGGAACGCTCGCCAATTACGGCATGATGGACCAGATCGCCGCGCTCCGCTGGATCAGGGCCAATGCCGCATCGCTGGGCGGCGATCCCGACAATGTCACGATTTTCGGGGAATCGGCGGGCGCGTCGTCAGTCAATTTCCTGATGACGTCGCCGCTCGCGCGCGGCCTGTTCGCCAAGGCGATCTCGGAAAGCGGCGGCAGCAGCGAGCATCTCCAGCCATTGACCGGCTCGCCGGTCTCGGCGGAGGCGGCCGGCCTGCAGTGGGCACGCAGCAAGGGCGTGGCCGACGGCGACGTGAACGCGCTCCGCGCCTTGCCCGCCGCGACCATACTCGATGCGCCGGTACGGGCTCCGGCCTTTCCGGTGCGCGACGGCAAGCTGATCGTGCATGATACCACCGATGCGTTCCGGCTCGGCGAGGCCGCGCCCGTTCCCTATCTAGTCGGCGCCAATGATTATGAGCAGAGCCTGATGCGCTGGCTGCCGGGGGCAGGGGACGCGATGCTGGCCAGGTTGGGCGATCGGGCGGCACCGCTGCTCGCGCAATATCAGGCGCCGGGCGTGACGCGCGAACAGGCGATCGGGCGTCTGTGGGGCGAACAGGCGATGGTCGAGCCGGCGCGCCGCCGGGCCAAGCAGCAGGGCGCAAGGGGGCTGCCGGTCTGGCTCTATCGGTTCAGCTACGTGCCCGAGGCGTTGCGCAGCACGGTCCCGGGAGCGGGGCACGACAACGAGATGCAGATGGTTTTCGCGGTGCCCTCGCCGGCGGCGCGCCCCGGCTGGACGGCGGACGACCAGAAGATGGCCGATATCGTCAGCGGCTATTGGGTGGCGTTCGCGAAGCGCAGCGATCCCAACCCGCCTCATGCGTTGCCCTGGCCGGCCTTCTCCGCAAAGAGCGACAAGATCATGGAATTTTCGGCGAGCGGCCCGATCGTGATCGATGATTTCGGCAAGCAGAGGCTCGATATGATCGAGAGCCTGTCGCTGCAATAAGCCGGTGCGCCCATGCGGCGCTCCCGCCGTGTCGCCGCCGTCCCGGCTTCCCTCCCTCGCGTGCCGCCCGGCCTGTCCGGCAGCATGGCTGTCAACGAGCAAAGCATGAACCGCCTCCGTACCCTAGTCGATCCCTTCATCCTGGCTCTGCTCGGGACGGTGTTGCTCGCGTCGATCCTGCCGGCGCGGGGGATGTTCGCGCCCTTCTTCAGCGGGCTGGCGGACGCCGCGATCGTGCTGCTGTTCTTCCTGCACGGCGCCAAGCTCTCGCGTGCGGCGATCGTCGCGGGCGCGAGCAACTGGCGCCTCCACGCGGCGGTGTTCGTCACCACCTTCCTGGTGTTTCCCGCGATCGGCTTCGGGGTGTCGAGCTTGCCGTTCCTGGCGCCTCCCGTCGCCTCGGGCCTGCTGTTCCTCACATTGCTGCCGTCGACCGTGCAATCCTCGATCGCGTTCACCGCGATCGCGCGGGGCAATGTCGCCGCCGCCGTGTGCAGCGCCTCCTTTTCGAACCTCGTCGGCGTCTTCGTGACGCCGCTGCTGGTCGCGCTGCTGATGGGCGGCGGGGCCGCCGCATTGTCCTGGCACAGCGTGGAGACGATCATGCTTCAGCTGCTGCTGCCGTTCGGCGCCGGTCACGCCTTGCGCCCGTTGGTGGGCGGATTCGTCGGTCGGCATAAATCGGTGCTGACGATCGTCGATCGCGGCTCGATCCTGCTCGTCGTCTATTCGGCGTTCGGTGCGGCCGTGGTCGAAGGCCTCTGGCACCGCCTTTCGCCGGCTTCGCTCGGACTGATCGCGGTCTGCTGCGTCGCCATTCTCGCCGTCGTTCTGCTGTTGACCCTGGTTGCCGGCCGCATCCTCGGCTTCACCCGCGAAGACGCGATCGTGCTGATATTCTGCGGGTCGAAGAAAAGCCTGGCGTCGGGCGTGCCGATGGCGGGCGTCCTCTTCGCCCCTGCGCAGGTCGGGGTGGCGATCCTGCCATTGATGCTCTTCCACCAGATCCAGCTGTTCGCCTGTGCCTTCATCGCGAGACGCTACGCCGCCGATCCGATCGAGATGGTGGCCGCGGCACGGCCGGCAAGCGCTTAGAAGGATGGTGTACACATGACATTGGAAGGCACTGTGGCGCACGCAGACGTGCTAATCGTGGGCGCAGGACATGGCGGTGCGCAAGCGGCGATCGCGCTGCGACAGCGCAAATTTACGGGCAGCATCGCGATCGTCGGCGAGGAGCCCGAAACCCCCTATGAGCGCCCGCCGCTGTCGAAGGACTATCTGGCCGGCGACAAGCCGTTCGAGCGCATCCTGATCCGCCCCGCCGCCTTCTGGGAGGAGCGCGAGGTGGCGATGCTGACGGGGCGGCGCGTCGTTGCGGTCGATCCGGCTGCGCATGTCGTCACGACCGAGGACGGCGGCACGATCGGCTATGGCACGCTGATCTGGGCGGCAGGCGGCCATGCGCGGCGGCTGACCTGCAGCGGCCATCATCTGGCCGGCGTCCATTCGGTGCGCAGCCGCGCCGATGTCGACCGGATGAGGGACGAACTCGCGACGACGACGCGGGTCTGCGTGATCGGCGGCGGCTATATCGGGCTCGAGGCGGCGGCGGTGCTGACCAAGCTCGGCAAGCGGGTCACCGTGCTCGAGGCGCTCGACCGCGTGCTCGCGCGCGTCGCGGGCGAGTCGCTGTCGCGCTTCTACGAAGCCGAGCATCGCGCGCACGGCGTCGACGTGCGGCTCAACACCATGGTCGAGTGCATCGAGGAGCAGGACGGCCGCGCCAGCGGGGTCAGGCTCGCGGGCGGCGAAATCCTGGCCTGCGAGATGGTGATCGTCGGGATCGGCATCGTCCCCGCGGTCGAGCCGCTGCTGGCCGCGGGTGCGCGCGGCGGCAACGGCGTCGCGATCGACCAGCATGGCCGCACCACGCTGCCCGACATCTTCGCGCTCGGCGACTGCGCGATGCACGCCAATTCCTATGCCGATGGCATGCCGATCCGGCTCGAATCGGTGCAGAACGCCCATGACATGGCGATGACGGTCGCGCGCACGATCACCGGTGGTCCCGAGCCCTATGAGAGCGTGCCGTGGTTCTGGTCCAACCAATATGATCTGAAGTTGCAGACCGTCGGCCTATCGACAGGGCATGACCAGGCGATCGTGCGCGGCGATCCTGCGACGCGTTCATTCGCGATCATCTACCTTAGGCAGGGCCGGGTTGTGGCCATCGACGCCGTCAACGCCGTCAAGGATTATGCCCAGGGCAAGGCACTCGTCGTGACGGGTGCCAGGGCCGATGCCGCTGGCCTTGCCAATCCAACGGTTGCGCTTCGTGATCTGGTGTGAGCGCGTCGCGAGGTTCCGCGCGGCAGATCGCCGTCGGCATGATCAGGGGCGGGCCGGAGAATCTGCACGGCGGGATCAGTGGGTCGTCGCTCTGAAGCCCGCCAGACCGGCTGCGTACCGACTGGAAAACCATGGCCGACACAGCCTCCCGTCTCTCCTCCAGCCGTTCGACCCGAGGACGGGCGGGAGTGCGATATCGTCGGCAAAGTGGTGAGAATGATCGCAGGCATTGCCCGATCCGCCGACGAGACCCGCCATGCTCGCGCGCCTGCGCATCAGGGCCGGGCACCTTTCATTTCGAGATGTTCGAGGCCTCGGCGGGGAGGCTCAGGGCGGGGACGGCTACGGTGCCGCTCAACACCGGCGTCTGCACATCGGTGCCGACCATGATCGGCAGCGAGCCAGCCGCCACTTTCCACGCCCTTGCCGTCCCATCGTAACGCGCGATCAGGCGTGGATCGATGGTGACGGAGACGGTGCGCGTCTCACCGGGCTTCAGCACCACCCGTTCGAATCCCACCAGCCGGGGCAGCGCGGCACCCTTGCCGAGAGCCACGTTCGCATAGACCTGCGGCACGTCCGCGCCGGCTCGTTTGCCGGTATTGGTGACGCGGAAGCTGATCGTCGGCGTCCGCCCCCCCGCCAGCGTCAGCCGGCTATAGGCGAACTGGCTATAGGAAAGCCCGAAGCCGAACGGATACAGCGGTTTGGTGCCCTGGCCTGCATACCACCGATAGCCGACGTCGGCGCCTTCGGGATAGTCGACGGTGAATTCGGCGACGCCACCTGTCAGATCCACCGTCGACAGATCGAGCATCGCGGGTTTGCCGGCATTCCTCGCCGCCGCTGCCTTGACCGACGCCAGGCCCGGGATTTGCGGACGGGGCGCCTGGGCCTCGCTCGCCGGGAAGGTGAGCGGCAGCCGCCCGCCGGGATTGACCTCGCCGAACAGGACGCGGGCGATCGCGGGGCCGCCGCGCTGGCCGGGATACCAGGCTTCGAGCACCGCGCCGACCTTGTCGCGCCAGGGCATCAGCACCGCGCCGCCGGTCTCGAGGATCACGACCGTCTTCGGATTGGCGGACGCGACGGCATCGATTAGCGCGTCTTGCCCATCGGGCAGCGCCAGAGTGTCGACATCGACGGCCTCGGTACGCCATTGGTGCGCAAAGACGAGCACGATGTCCGCCGATCGCGCCGCGGCGGCTGCCGCTTCGGCATCTTCGCCATCGAGATAGCGGACCTCCGCCCCCGGCGCCCGCTTGCGGATCGCATCGAGCGGGGAGGAGGCGTGGTAGCTCACCTTGATGAAGCTGCTGAGCGGCCCGCCACCGGGCATCGGCTCTTCAGATGCCAACCCTCCGACCGAACGGACCTGCGACGAGCCGCCGCCGGACAGCACGCCCTTGTCGGCATGGGAGCCGATGACGAGGATGTGCCGGGCGGTCGCCGCGAGCGGCAGCAGGCCGTCGTTGCGGAGCAGGACGATGCCCGCTTCTGCCGCGCGCTGGGCGATCTCGGCATGGGCGTCATAGTCGATCGCCTGTGGTGTGGTCGGCGTCGGGTGGTCGACGAGACCGTGTGCGATCATCGTGCGGAGAATGCGGCGCACCATGTCATCGAGCCGCGCCTGCGGCACGCTGCCCGCCATCACCGCCGCCTTGAGCGGCGCAGCGAAGAAAGGCTGGGTGTCGAGCTCCTGCCCGGATTCCTGGTCGAGCCCCGCGTTGACGGCCTTCACCGTCGAATGGACCGCGCCCCAGTCCGACATCACCCAGCCCTTGAAGCCCCAGTCGCGCTTCAGCACGTCGTTCAGCAGGAAGGCATTCTCACAATCATAGTCGCCGTTGACGTGATTGTAGCCGCACATCACGGAGCCGGGCTGGCCCCGCTCGTTGGCGATCTCGAATGCGAGCAGGTCGCTCTCGCGCATCGGCGCTTCGGCCATGCGCGCGTCGAGGACGTTGCGGCCGCTCTCCTGCGCGTTGAGCGCGAAATGCTTCATCGTCGAGACGATGTCGTTCGACTGGACACCCTGGATGCTCGCGCCGGCCATGACGCCCGTGAGCCAGACATCCTCGCCCAGATATTCGAAGTTGCGACCGTTCCATGGATCGCGGGTGAGGTTGGCGCCGCCGGACAACAGGACATTGAAGCCTTTGGCACGGGCCTCTGCGCCGATCATCGCGCCGCCGACATAGGCGATCTGCGGTTCAAAGCTCGCCGCGGTGGCGAGGCTGGAGGGCAGCGCGGTCGCGACGTCGCCCTTGCGCATCTCGCCACCGTTGGCGACGCCGAGGCTGGCGTCGCTCTCGAACAGGTCGGGGATACCGAGCCGCGCCACGCCCGGGACATGGCCGGCACCGTTACGCTTCTCGTCCGGCTTGGTCTTGAGCAGCGCGCTGCCGAAGGTGCCGTTCACCATCGCGATCTTCTCGTCCAACGTCATCTTGCCGATGAGCGCATCCACCCGCTCGGCGAGCGCGGTGCCGGAACGCGCGGGCGCCTGCGCGGCGAGCATCGTCGAGGAGAGCAACAGCGCCAGGCCGATGCCGGGCTTGAGCGAGGCCTGTATCAGGCTGGTCTTCACGGTCATTCCTTTGCGTATGATCCCGCCCGGCGCGATCGACAAAAAGGGCGGCGGCTTGTGGCCGCCGCCCTTGGGCAGAAGGGACGTCAGAATTTTTTGCGGATACCCACCGACACCACCCGGCCGAGCGCCGACGCCGTCGTCGGATCATAACCATAAGCGCCGTTGCCCGCGTCGTAGAAATAGGGCGGATTTTTGTCGAAGAGATTGTTCACGTCCACGGTCAGTTGCGTATCTCGGGCGAATCCCGCGAGCGGAAGCTTCCAACCACCATGGAAATCGACAGTCGTGAAAGCCTTGACCCGGCTGTCGTCGATCGGATTGCGATAATGGTTGATGTAGTTGACGAAGGCCGTCGCGTCGAACGGCCCCTGCGCCCAGCCGAGATGCGCGCGCGCCTTGAAGTTGACGGCATAATTGGTGTTGAGGCGGCTGGTCGTGACCGTGTCGCCGTTGATCTTCTGGTCGAACTTCCACAACCAGGTTCCGGCCGCGCCGATGTTGAACGAGCCATAGGCCCTGGTGAAGGCATAGGATATGTCGAAATCGATGCCGTCGATCTTCTGCCGCGCGAAATTCTGGCGACGCAGATCGTAGATCGCGGTCGGAAGCTGGGTCACGTCGGGATAGGACAGGCCATCGTGGCGCATCCCGGCGGTCGCTTCCAATATCTCGGCCGCGGTCGGCGCATAGACCCGATAACGGTCATAGATCGGGTTGTTGGGCTCGGTGACGACGTTGAACCCCGGGAAGGTGATGACATTCTTATAGTCGATGTTGAAGTATGACGCGCTGATCTTGAAGCCGGGCAGGAAGACGGGCTTCAAATCGCCGCCAAGCGACCAGGTCGTCGCCTTTTCCGGTTGCAGTTTATTGCCGCCGGCGAGGATGATCGAATAGGCGCTCGATCCGGCGCCGGTGAAGTCGGCAAAGCGGATCACGCGCGTGTCGATCGCGGTGCCCGCATCGGCGAGGCTTGGTGCGTGGAAGGATTTGCCGAAGCTGCCATGCAATGTCAGGCTGTCGATGGGGCTCCAATTTAAGCCCACCTTGGGATTGGTGGTGCCGCCGACATCGTCATAATGATCGTACCGGCCGGAGACGGACAGATCGAGTTTCTGGAAGCCCGGCATCGCATTGTCGGTGCCGAAGATCGGGACGAACAATTCCCCGTAGAAGGAATAGCTCTTGCGTGTCCCCACCGATGTGGTCTGGGTCGGCGTGCCGTCCGGGCCGACCGATACGGTGGCGCCGAAGCGCTCACGGCGCAGATCGGTGCCGAGCGCCGCCTTCACCGCGCCGCCAGGCAGCTGGAACAGCGTGCCGTCGACCTTGGCGAGGCCCTCCAGCACGGTCTGCTGACCATAATAATGGGTGCGGTAGTTGCCGACCTGCGAGACGAGGTCGGCCGTATTGGCCGGCCCCACGCCGTAAGGGTTATATTGACCGCTGGCGATCAGCGAAAGCAGCAGCGTCTGGTTGATGCCGGGTTGCCAGATGCGGTCGCGCTCGCGGCCATAATTAAAGTCGATCGACCCCTTCCAGTCGCTGAACAGATCCGCGTCGAGCCCGATATTCGACGACCATGTCTCGGTTCGGATCCGGTTGGTGACGGTCTGGCCGAGGTCGCCCGAAGGGTTATAGGTCACCGCCTGGGGGCCGGCGGGGACGCCAAGGCCGACGACATAATCGTAGAACGGCCCTCCGGTCTCGGTCACGCTCAAACCGCCGCTGGCGACGTTGCTGCCGGAAATAGCCTGCCGCGAGTCCACCGACCGGCGGGAATAGATGCTGCGGGCCCGAAACGTGATGCTGTCGCCAATCTTCTGACGCAAGGAGATCAGGCCTTGATGGCGATGTTGGGCTGGAAACAGGTCATTCGCCTTGTTGACGTCGCACGTGTTGGTGCCGCCAGCCATCGCGCCCGTACCCGACAGGGCGTAATTGACGCCGCCGACGGTGACATTGGCCGGGTTGCAGAGCGTCGATGGCGTCTGCATGTGATAGTAGCGGCGTTCCTGCCCATTGAGTTCGGAATTCTCCGAATATTCATAGTCGAACATGATGGAGCCGCTGCTCCATGTCTTGCCGGCAAGGACGCTGCCATTATAGGTCCGATATCCGTCTCCGAAGCCGACCCGTCCGTTCGCCTCGATGCCATTCACATTCTTGCGCAGGATGAAGTTGACGACGCCGGCGACGGCGTCAGACCCGTAAATCGAAGACGCGCCATCCGCCACGACCTCGATCCGTTCGATCGCCGATGGCGGGATGGCGCTTGGGTCCGGCGCGGTCTGGTTGATGCCGGCACCCGGCAGGCGCAGACCATCGACGAGGACAAGCGTGAGGCCGCCGCCGCCATTGCCCACGCCGATACCGTGGATCGCGGGCTGATCCACGATGTTCGCCGAGTTGCCGCCGGTGTTGTTCCCCGTCGCGCCGAAGCTGCCGAGCTGGGGCACCGAACGCAGCAATTCCGTGGTGGTTGAAGCGCCCGTTGCGACGATGTCGGCATGGGTTACGCTGGTCAGGGCGGATCCGGTCGGTGCGACGCCGCGGATGCTGGAGCCCGTCACGACGATCTCCTGGATCGCGGAATCGCCCGAACCGGCGGGGGCGGCTGCGTGCGTGTCGATTGCCGGCGCTGCCAACGCTGCCGGCGCTGCCGGCGTCGCGGACGTTTGTGGTCCGGCGGCACCGGCCGCATCGGTCGCCTGAGCGAATGCGGGGGCGCAAAAGCTCAAGGCGGTGCCGCTCATCAACATGATTATGAGATTGGTGGTCTTCATGTGCATCCCCTTAGCCATGGTGCGAACATGGCCCTCGACGGCGCAATCATGTTGCGTCGTGCTGTTATTATTTTGTGGTCATAGAACGATCGCATCCGCGCGATCGTGTCGCCGTAGTCAATGTCTACTGGAGAACCTCGGTCATCATACTCTCCCTGTCTGCCACGTTACGCTTCTGGCGCCGCTGGCGAGCGGATTGATTCCGCTTCTAGATTGGAGGCCTAACCGAAAAGAGGATGACCCGCAAGGATATTTCATCAAATGATTGATGGTTCCATGATATGGGAATTGCAGATTAGACCAATGTACTTCTATTAATCGAGGCAATGGTCGTGCTGCTGGTCAAAGCCATGGCCACGCGCATTTCCGCCTCGATGAGACGCAGCAGATGGGCCACTCCGGCCTGGCCACCGCCTGCCAGTGCGTAGACCCAGGCCCGGCCGAGCAGGACGCCTTTTGCACCCAGGGCCAGCATGCGCACCACGTCCAGGCCCGAACGGACCCCCCCGTCTGCAAGGACGGCGATTCGGTCGCCTACCGCCTCGGCGATGGCCGGCAAGGCAGCGGCACTCGACGGGACGCCATCAAGCTGACGTCCGCCATGATTGGAAACGACCAGCCCGTCAGCGCCGATCTCCGCTGCAATCTTTGCATCTTCGGCATCGAGGATGCCCTTGATGATCAGGGGGCCGTCCCATTCGGATCGGATGAAATCGAGATCCTTCCAACTCACGGTCGGATCAAAATTATTCCTCATCCAGGCGAAGAAATCTTCAAGTCCCGTGCTCTTGCCCAGCACCGGCGCGACGTTGCCCAATTGATGGGGGCGTCCGCGAATGCCGACGTCCCACGCCCAATGCGGGTGGGTGATCGCCTGAAGCATGCGTCTCAGATCCCCGGCAACCCCCGACGCGCCGGCGAGACCGGAATGATAATCTCGGTAGCGCGATCCCGGCACCGGCATATCGACCGTGAAGACGAGCGCCGAGCAGCCGAGCCGTTTCGCCGACTGCATCAACGTCCGCATGAACGCGCGATCGCGGATCATGTAGAGTTGAAACCAAAATGGCCTGGTGACCGCGGATGCGACTTCGTCAAGCGGGCAGGCCGACACCGTGGAGAGGCAGAAGGGGATGCCGGCCGCCTCGGCGGCACGCGCGGCTTGAACTTCGCCACGCCGGGCGTTCATCCCCGCCAGCCCGATCGGTGCCAATGCCAGCGGAAGCGCGAGCTTTTGACCGAACAGCTCGGTCGTAAGATCGAGTGTCGAGACATCGGTCAACACCCGTTGCCGCAAGGCTATGTTTTCCAGGTCGGCGATGTTGCGCTTCAGCGTCACCTCCGCATAGGAGCCGCCATCGATATATTCGAACAGGAATTTGGGCAGGCGCCGACGCGCGAGTTCGCGATAGTCGAGTGCTGAGGCGGCCTTCATCACTGCAGATTCACGAACATGCCGCCGTCGACCAGAAGCGACGCTCCGGTTACATAGCGCGCGAGATCCGATGCAAGGAAGATGATCGGCCCCGCCAGATCGTCGGGCTCGCCCAGTCGGCCGAGCGGAATGCGACCCTCCATATATTGGCGCTTGGCGGCGTCTGCGAGGTCTTCCTTGTTGATATCCGTCAGGATCGTGCCAGGCATCACCGAGTTGCAGCGTATGCCATGCCTGCCGAGCGCGATGGCGGCGGACTGCATCAACGAATGCACACCTGCCTTGGTCGGCGTGTAGTGGCTCTGATATTCGCCGCCGACCAGCGCGGAAATCGACGATACCGCGACGATCGCGCCACCCTTGCCCTGCCTCACCATCTGGTTGGCTGCCGCCTGCACCATGTAGAAAGCGCCGTGTAGATTGACGTTCATCGTCCGCTCGAAGACCTCGCCCGGCATATCGAGAAAGGCGTGGAACGGGCAGATGCCGGCATTGTTCACGAAGATGTCGAGCGCGCCGAGGGCCGCCGTGCCTTCCTCGACGAAGCGGCGCGCGCTGGCCGGATCCGAGACATCGCCCTCGATCGCGATGGCTCTGCGACCGATCTGCTCGATCTCCGCCACCGCGCTGTGCGCGCCCTCGTCGTGCCCCAGATAATGGATCGCGATGTCCGCACCCTGCCGGGCGGCCGCCAGCGCCGTCGCGCGACCGATGCCGGCCGAGCCGCCGGTGATGAAGAGGGTCTTGTCTGCAAGCAGCATGGATGATCCTTTATTTGTGCCGAGATGGCGTGGGCCGCAGTCCCTGAGGCCCGGTCCATCCGAAGAGTTCGCTGATCGCCGCGGCCGTCGCGCGAACGTCTGCACTGATCTCCGTCATGCGCTCGGGGTCCATATATTGGACGGCACTCGACACGCTGATGGCGGCGACAATCTTGTCGGACGAATCGCGAATGGGTGCTGCCACGCACCGGACGCGATCGTCATTCTCTTCCAGATCGAAGGCGTGGCCCGCGCTCGCATAGCCGGTCATCCGGCTCACAAAGGCGGAAACTGTTTCATCGTCGGCGTCGTGGGCCTCCGAACGATAGATTTCGCGCCAGCGCTCCGGGCTGTCGTCGAGCAGCAAGGCTTTGCCGAGACCGGTTCGGCTCAATGGCTGCTGCTCGCCCACCCGCGAGCTGATCGTGATCCGCCGTCGCCCGGCGATCTTGTCCAGGTAGAGCGCGCGGTCACCCTCCATGATGCCCAGATGCACCGTGTCCATCGTCGTCGCGGACAGATCCTCGATCAGAGGGCGCGCGAGCTGGACCAGATCGATGTCGCGATGGGCGGCCGACCCCAATTCGAGCAGTTTCGAGCCGAGGCGAAAGCCTCCCCGGGGCGTCGAGGCGAGATAGCGGCGCTCTACCAACGCCGCGGCCAATCGATAGGTGGTGCTGCGTGTGAGCTCGAGATGGTCGGCGAGTTCCTGCAATCCGCCGACTCCATCCGCGACCGCCTCCAACACATCCAGACCCCGGAAAAGCGTCTGGCTGCCCGAGGGGCGGACGGGTTCTGCCGCGTCGATTTCGGCCATGTCCTCTCCAAGGGATCGCTTTTGTCTCATAAAATAGCTTTCGCTTCCATAAAATGGGAATATAAAGAGTGCAACGGCTAACCACAGGGTAGGTCGTCCGCCGTCCTAGGCAAAGGCCGGTCGGCGGTTTGGTATGAAAGCGGGAGGATAGCTTGCCCTTACCATTGATCCGCCATGTGCGTGCCTTCGTGGTGCGTGGCGGCGGCGCCGATTATCACGATCAGGGCGAAGGCCACTGGATCGATGATCATATCGCAACGCCGATGTCGCGATATCCGGAATACCGCCAGTCCCGACAGAGCTTCGGCATCAACATCTTGGGTACGCTGGTAGTCGAGATCGAAGCCGCCGACGGCACGATTGGTTTTGCGGTGACGACCGGCGGCGAGCCCGCCTGCTTCATCGTCGAAAAGCATCTCGCCCGCTTTCTGGAAGGCCGCGATCCGGCCGACTATGAGAAGATCTGGGACCAGATGTATTTCTCGACCCAATATTATGGTCGCAAGGGTCTGGTGATCAACGCGATTTCGGGTGTCGATCTCGCGCTGTGGGATCTGCTCGGCAAGCTGAGGCAGGAGCCGGTCTACAAGCTGCTCGGCGGCAATGTCCGCGAGGAGCTCCAATTCTACGCTACCGGCGCGCGACCCGATCTGGCCAAGGAGATGGGTTTCATCGGTGGCAAGCTACCGCTCCACCATGGTCCGGCCGAAGGCCTGGAAGGCCTGCACAAGAATATCGCCGCGCTGACCGAGATGCGGTCGCGTGTCGGCGACGATTTCTGGCTGATGCTCGACTGCTGGATGTCGCTCGATCTCGATTATGCGACTCGCCTGGCGCATCGCGCGTGGGAAGAAGCCGGCCTGAAATGGATCGAGGAGGCGCTCAGCCCAGACGATTATTGGGGCTATGCGGCGCTCAAGAAGAATGTGCCGCGCGGCCTTCTCGTCACCACCGGCGAGCATGAGGCGACCCGCTGGGGTTTCCGCATGCTGATGGACATGGAATGCTGCGACATCATCCAGCCGGATGTCGGATGGTGCGGTGGCGTCACCGAGCTCATCAAGATCGCCAACTATGCCGACAGCAAGGGCGTGATGATGGTGCCCCACGGCTCCTCCGTCTATTCCTACCACTTCGTCATCACGCGGCATAATTCGCCCTTCGCCGAATTCCTGATGATGCATCCGGGGCCGAGCGAGGTGGTGCCGATGTTCGCGCCGCAGCTGCTCGGCGAGCCGGTGCCGGTCAACGGCCGGATCCGCGCGAGCGCGCTCGATAAGCCGGGCTTCGGGGTCGAGCTGAACCCCGACATTCCCCTGCATCGCCCCTACACTCATTGAAGAAGGCCATATCATGAAGCTTTGCCGTTATGGCCCTGCCGGCCAGGAAAAGCCCGGCATCGTCGATGCCGACGGTGCGATCCGGGATCTGTCGTCGGTGATCACGGATCTCACGCCGGAGACTTTGGCCGCAGCGCTGGCCGCGGACGTCGCCGCGCTGCCGGTGGTGGCGGGAACCCCGCGCTATGGCGTGCCGCTCAAGGGGGTGGGCAAGATCGTGGCGATCGGGCTCAACTATCGGGATCACGCGATCGAATCCAATCTGCCGATCCCGACCGAGCCGATGATGTTCATGAAGGCCCTGTCCAGTCTCCATGGTCCGAACGACGAGGTCATGCTGCCCCGCAATGCCACGCATGGCGATTGGGAGGTCGAATTGGGCGTGATCATCGGTAAGACCTGCCGTTACGTCGCGGAGGCCGATGCGCTCGATCATGTCGCGGGCTACACGCTGGTCAATGACGTGTCCGAGCGCTTCAACCAGAAGCAGCGCGGCAGCCAGTGGAGCAAGGGAAAGGGGCACGACACCTTCTGTCCGACCGGCCCCTGGTTGGTGACGCCGGACGAGATTGGCAATCCGCAGGATCTGGACATGGCGCTCGACGTCAATGGCGAGCGGATGCAGACCGGCAATACGAAGACGATGATCTTCGACGTAAAGCAGCTGATCTCCTACGTCAGCGAATATGTCACCCTCTATCCGGGAGACCTGCTGATCACCGGCACGCCGCCCGGCGTCGGGGAGGGCAAGAAGCCCGACGCGGTCTATCTCAAGGCCGGCGACACCATGAAGCTGAGCATCGCGAAGCTTGGCGAACAGACGCAACAGGTCGTCGCCTGGCGCCGCCGCGACGACGAGGTGACGGCATGAGCGTCTATGCGGCCCGCTTCGCCGGCCGATGCGCGATCGTCACCGGCGGCGCGTCAGGACTGGGCAGGGCGGTCGCCAAGCGGATCGTCGCGGAGGGCGGCAAGGTCGTCCTGTGGGATCTCAACGTCGAGGCCTTGGCCGATGCGCGCGCGCAGACCGGCGCCACCGCCGTCGTCGCGCTCGACGTGTCCAATCCGGCCGCGGTGGCGAAGGCCGCTACGGACAGCGCCGCTGCGCTCGGCAAGCTCGATGTGCTGGTCTGTTCGGCGGGCATCACCGGCGCGACCGCGCCCGTTCACGAATTTCCGATCGACAGCTGGCAGCGCGTGATCGACATCAATCTCAACGGCCTGTTCTATTGCTGCCGGGCGGTTGTCCCGCACCTGCTCGCCAACGGCTATGGCCGGATCGTCAATGTCGCCTCCGTCGCTGGCAAAGAGGGCAATCCCAACGCGTCGGCCTATTCGGCCTCCAAGTCCGGAGTGATCGGTCTGACCAAGTCGCTCGGCAAGGAATTGGCGGGCAGGGGCGTGATCGCCAACGCCCTGACTCCGGCGACGTTCGAAAGCCCGATCCTCGCCCAGCTGCCGCAGAGCCAAGTCGATTATATGCGCTCCAAGATCCCGATGGGACGGCTCGGCGAGGTCGACGAAAGCGCCGCGATGATCTGTTTCATGGCGAGCGAGGAGTGCAGCTTCACCACGGCCTCCACCTTCGACACCTCGGGTGGACGTACCACCTTCTGACCCGCATACCGTTTATGACGCCGAGATTTCCCCACAGACGGAAGCAGGCGAGGAGGAAGAGGATTTGTTGACCGACATCCCGTTCATCGATGCGCATGTCCATTTGTGGGATCTGGCCGGCATCCGCTATCCTTGGCTGAATCCACCGTTTGACGACGGCGGGCCCAACGGTTCGACCGAGAGCATCGCACGCAATTATCTGCTCGACGATTATCTCGCCGACGCGGCGCGGTGGAATGTGAAAGGGATCGTCCACATCGACGCCGGTGCTGACCCGGCCCAAGCGCTCGACGAGACGCGCTGGCTGGAAGGTATCGCGGCTGGACAGGGCATGCCCAACGCGATCGTCGCCTTTGCACCGCTCGATAAGCCCGAGGCGGAGATGATCCTGGAACGGCAGGCGGCGCATCCACACGTTCGCGGGATCCGCCAGATCGTCAACTGGCACCGCAATCCGATGCGGACCTACAGCCCGGCCGACGTCACCCAGAGCGATGATTGGTGGCACGGCTTCGGCCTGCTCGCCCGCCATGGCCTGTCGTTCGATCTGCAATGCTATGCCGGGCAGATGGCAGGTCTCGCCCCTCTGATCGCGCGGCATCCCGACATTCCGGTGATCATCAACCATGTCGGCATGCCCATTCCGTCCGACCGGGAAGGGATTACCCGCTGGCGGCACGGCATGCGGACGATGGCGCAATATCCGCATGTCTGCACCAAGCTTTCGGGCGTCGGCTTCATCTACCGCGATTGGACGATGGAGCAGATCCGCCCCTATCTGCTGGAGGCCATCGATATCTTCGGACCAGACCGATGCCTGTTCGCCAGCGACTCCCCGACCGACAAGCTGTTCGCCCCGTTCGATCGCTATCTCGACGCCTATCATGCGATCGTCGCCGGTTTTTCGGAAGACGAGCAGCGCGCGATGTTCGGACGCAATGCCAACCGGGTCTATCGGCTCGGCCTCGACATCTGACGGAGGACGCCGTGGAGAAGATCGCCTTCAGGATGCAGCTCAAGACGGGGTGTCTTGCCGATTATCGCCGTCGTCATGACGAAATCTGGCCGGAACTGGTCGAGGCTCTGAAGGCCGCCGGCATCAGGGACTATTCCATTCACCACGATGCCGCGACGGACGCACTGTTCGCGGTGCTGTGGCGCGACGACCCCCATGGCATGGACGATCTGCCGTCTCTTCCCGTGATGCGCCGGTGGTGGGACTGGATGGCGCCCCTGATGGAGACCGAGGCCGACGGCGCGCCGGTGGTCTGGCCGCTGGAGACCGTGTTCCACCTCGATTGAACGAATTGCCATAAGATGAGCGGCCTGAGGCCGCCACTGAGGAGAGTATGATGGGTGGAAATGCCTTAATCGGTGTCCTCTTTCACTGGATGGGGGGATTGTCTTCTGCCAGTTTCTACGTGCCCTATAGGGGTGTGAAGCGATGGAGCTGGGAGATCTTCTGGCTGACTGGCGGGATCTTCTCCTGGTTGATCGCACCCTGGTTCTTCGCCTGGATCCGAACCAACGACCTGTTCGGGGTGATCGGGCAGGTTCCCGCCCATGTCGCCGGCCTGTGCGTGCTGTTCGGGATGTTGTGGGGATTTGGCGGGCTCACTTATGGTCTCACCATGCGCTATCTCGGGCTGTCGCTCGGCATGGCGGTGGTGCTGGGCCTGTGTACGGTGTTCGGCACGCTGATCCCGCCGATCTTTCAGGGCAAGCTGCACGACACGCTGCTCGCGACGACCTCGGGGCGTTTCATCCTGCTCGGGCTCGTCGTCACCATGGCCGGCATCGTCGTGGTGGCCGTCGCCGGAGCGCGCAAGGACGCCGCATTGTCGGAGGAGCGCAAGGCGGAGGTGATCGCCGAATTCAACTTCCGCATGGGCATCGCAGTGGCGGTGTTCTCCGGCATCATGTCGTCCTGCTTCGCGTTCGGGCTCACGGCCGGCGAACCGATCAAGACGCTGTCGGCCGCGGCCGGCACCGGGCCCTTGTGGACCGGCCTGCCGACCTTGTGCCTGGTCATGTTCGGTGGCCTGATCACCAACGCGGCCTGGTGTCTCTGGCTGATCGTCCGCAACCGCAGCGCCGGTCAATGGTTCGGCCACGGCGGCGACGCGGGATCGGTGCCATTGGTCGCGAATTACCTGCTCTGCGCCCTTGCCGGTACATTGTGGTATTTCCAGTTTTTTTTCTACACCATGGGCGAGAGCCAGATGGGGCGCTTCGGCTTTTCGTCTTGGACGCTGCACATGGCGAGCATCATCATCTTCGGCACGATCTGGGGCTTCGCCTTCCACGAGTGGAAGGATGCCGCGCCAAGGGTCCGCACCACGGTGTGGGCAGGTGTCGGACTGCTCGTCTTCGCGACCGTCATCATCGGCTACGGCAATATGCTGGCCGCATGACCAAGACCTCGGTCTTGCCACATCCAAGATTCGGAAGGGATAGCGTCATGCTCCATCATATGCGGATCGGCCATGCTGTGCGCTCGGTGCTGCTCGCCACCACGATCGGCGCTGCGACCGCCGTGGCGGCTCAAACGCAGCCGACAGATAGTTTGCGGGCCAACTTCGAGATACCGCCGGAGATAGCGAAGCCTCGCGTCTGGTGGCACTGGCTGAGCGGTAACATCGCCAAGCCCGGTATCACGCTGGATCTGGAATGGATGAAGCGCGTCGGCCTCGGCGGCGTGCAGATGTTCGACGGCGACATGGGGGCGCCGCAGATCGTCGATCACCGGGTGAAGGCGCTCACCCCAGAGTGGCGCGACGACCTGAAGTTCGCGGCATCGGAGGCGGATCGCCTCGGGCTGGAATTCGGCATGGCGGCAGCGCCAGGCTGGAGCGAAACCGGCGGCCCCTGGGTGCCGCCTGAGTCCGGCATGAAGAAGGTCGTCTGGTCCGAAACGCGGGTGAAGGGCGGGCAGCGCTTTGTGGGGAAGATCGCCCCGCCCCCCTCCATCCCCGGCCCCTTCCAGGCGATCCCGATGAAAGATCCGCTTGGTCGGGTCGAGAACAGCATGCGCGGCTATGTCCACGACATCGCCGTGATCGCCTACCGCGCGCCGACGGGGGACGACAGCCTGGCCGCGCTGCATCCCGTACTGGGATCGAGCGAGCAGGGCCTGGATCTCGCAACGCTGATCGATGGCGATCTCAACAACGGGCTGACCTTGCCTACGCCGAGCGTCACCAAGCCGGTGTGGATCTCTTATCATTTCGCTACGCCGCAGACGATGCGGGCACTGTCCATGGTCGGTCCCTTCGGCGGCCGCTTCGCCGAGGGGCCAAACGGCCGGGTGGAAGCCAGCGATGACGGCGTCAGCTGGCATTCGATCCGCACGCTGACCGGCGCGGCGCATAATCCCGCCAGCGAACGGACCTTCGCCTTCGAGGCGACGACGGCGAAGTGGTTTCGCGTCATTTTCGATCGGCCCGAAGTGTCGCAGGAGCCCTATCCGCATCCCGAGGGCATCGCGCTGCGCGAGCTGGCGTTGGTGCCCGGAGCCCGCGTCGACCTGTTCGAGGAGAAGGCTGGCTTCGGCGTGATGCCGGATATCGATCTCGATCATAGCCCCGCCGTGGCGGACGACGCCGCAATCCCGACCAAGGGCATCATCGATCTCACCGCCAGGATGGGCAAGGACGGCCGTCTCGACTGGACGCCTCCCAAGGGCGACTGGATCGTCCTGCGCATGGGCTATTCGCCGACCGGCGAGGTCAATCACCCGGCCACTCCCGAAGCGACCGGTCCTGAGGTGGACAAGCTCAACGCGGCCCATGTCCGTGCGCATCTCGACGCCTATATGACGCCCGTCATCAAGGAGCTGGGCCCTCTCATCGGGGACCGGGGTCTCAAATATCTCCTGACCGACAGTTGGGAGGCCGGCAGCGAGAACTGGACCGAGGCGATGAGCGCCGAGTTCCGCACGCGGCGGGGCTATGATCTGACGCCATGGCTGCCCGTACTGGCGGGACGTGTCGTCGGCAGCGCCGCGGACAGCGATGCCTTCCTGTGGGATTTCCGGCGAACGCTCGCGGATCTCCTTGCCGAAAATCATTTCGGCACGATCACCCGTTTCGCCAAGGAGCATGGCCTGGGCTATTATGGCGAAGCGCCGGGCGCCGCGTGGCCGACCGTGGCCGATGGCATGCTCGCCAAAAGCTATACCGACATCCCGATGGGCGAGTTCTGGGCGATGCCTTTCGGCGGCAAGCCGGCCGCTTATCAGGGCGTCCGCGCCGACGAATTTCCCGCCGACATCATCGAGACGGCCTCCACCTCGCATATCTACGGCAAGGATCTGGTGGCGGCCGAATCCTTCACCTCTTCGCAGCCTTTGTGGACCACCACGCCGTGGAAGCTGAAATGGGTGGCGGACAAATATATGGCGATGGGGGTCAACCGCCTCGTCATCCACACGTCGCCGCACCAGCCCGATGACACGCACAAGCCCGGGCTGACGCTCGGGCCGTTCGGCCAGACCTTCACCCGCAACGAGACGTGGAGCGGGATGGCGCGGCCGTGGATCGAGTATCTCAGCCGCAGTTCCTACCTGCTCCAGCAGGGCAAGCCGGTCGCCGACATCCTCTATTTCTACGGCGAAGGCGCGCCCTCCGGCGTGCCCTATCGCAGCACGGGGACGCCCGCCGATCCGAGAGGCTATGGCTTCGATTATGTCAATGCCGACGCGCTGCTGCGCCTGGCCTCGGTGAAGGACGGGCGGGTCGTGTTTCCGGGCGGTGCGTCCTACGCGGTGCTCTCGCTGCCAGACGATCTGGATCGCATGACGCTGCCGATGATCCGGAAGATCCGCGATCTCGTCATTGCCGGCGCGACCGTCACCGGGCCCAAACCCCAAGGCTCGCCCAGTCTGGCGTCGGACGGCGCTGCCGTCCGCACCATCGCGGATACGCTGTGGGGCGAGACCGATGGCCATATCCTGACCCGCCATGACGTCGGTGCCGGCCGGATCTATTGGGGGCAGGCGCCGCAAGCCATCCTTGCCGACGCGGGGCTCGGCAGGGATTTCGACTACGCCGCTTCGGATCCGAAATTCGACATCCGCTTTGCTCATCGACGCCTTGCCGACGGCGACATCTATTTCGTGACCAACCAGAGCAACCAGGCCGGCCCGGTCGTGGCCGAGTTCCGGGTGTCCGGCCGGGTGCCTGAGCTGTGGCATGCCGACACCGGCAAGACCGAGGCCGTCGGCTACGATGTCAGAGGTGGGACGACGCGCGTGCCGCTGACCCTCGATCCCTATGAGGCGGTGTTCGTCGTCTTCCGCACGCCCGCGCCGGCCGCACCGGCCGCATCGGCCACCGTGGCACCGGCGCGGACGGCGGAGCTCGCCAATATCGGGGGTCCGTGGAAACTGAGCTTCACGCCGGGCTGGGGGGCGCCCGCCGCGATCACGCTGCCGCAGCTCGCATCGTGGACCGCGAACGACGATCCGGCGATCCGCTATTATTCGGGCGTCGGCACCTACGAGAAGGCGATCGACATACCCAGGCAGTGGCTGGCCGGCAGAGCGCGGATCATGCTCGATCTCGGCGCCGTCGGGGATGTTGCCGAAGTGCGGATCGACGGCAAACTGGCGGGGACGGCGTGGAAGCCGCCCTATCATGTCGATATCACCGACGCGCTGCACCCAGGGCGGCTGAAGCTGGAAATACGGGTCGCCAATGTCTGGCTCAATCGGCTCGTCGGCGACAAGCAGCCGGGCGCGAAGGTTTTTGGTTTCACCAATGCCGCGGCCGGCGGCGGTTTCGCGGCGCTCGGTGGCATTATCGAGGCGAAGACGCCGCTGGAGCCGTCCGGCATGCTGGGGCCGGTGCGACTGATATCGCAGACCCCGCAGGACAGATGATCGGAAGGAAAGTGGGCTGAATGACCGGCCCGCCTTCCCGATCGTCGCTCGGCCCGCCGGCTCCCGCCCGGCCAGCGGCGGGTCCGATGGCGGGCTCGATGGCGTGCCGTGGCAAGGGGGCCAAGCGGCTTCAGCCTTCGGTGCAGTTGTTCAGCCTGGCCTTTGGCGATGTGGATCGAGCGGGGAGGTGTCGCGGCTCCAGATGGCCCTTGCGGCCAGCCACAACACGCCGGCGCCCAGGAAGGGGCAGACGAAGGCGGCCAGCGCGGCGATGCGGTCGCGGGGGCTTGGGCCGATCAGCTGCACCGCCACGAAGGGCGCCATGGCGGTGAGGTCATAGACCAGCATATAGGGCGACATCAGCATGCTGGCGGAGACGATCAGCGCCGCGAGCTCGACGGGGCCGGCGGCCCGTGCGCGCTTCCTCAGCCAGAGGAGGGCGAGCACGGTGCCGGCCAGCAGGAAGGGCAGCGCGGGGAGGTGATGGAATTGCGCGATGCCGGCCGGGCTGACCGATCCGGCCAGCGCCTTGATCCGCGTCTCGCCCTGCGGAAAGGCGGTGATCGCGGCACGCCATGCGATCCAGAGCTTTGGCCCCAGCGTGACGAGTTCCAGCATCACCATCGCCAGCATCGACAGGGCCGCGCCCAGCAACGCCCGCCAGTCGGCGCGGAACAGCAGCACGATCGGGGCGGCAAGCAATATCTGCGGTTTGATCGTGGCGGCGAGGCCGAGCAGCACGCCCTGGCGCCATCCCTGGCAACGCACCGCCCACAGGATCATCGCCCCCACGATCGCACCGAACTGCCCGACCGCGAGCGTGGTCGCCATGACGGGGCTGGCAAGGACGAGCAGCGCGATACGGGTATCGGTAAGCCGGTAGGTCGCCCAGGCCATGCCGCCGAGCGACAGCGTGACCCACAATATCAGGGCGGGAGTCCAGCCGAGCAGCGCCAGCGGCTTCAACCAGACCAGGGTCATCGGCGGATAGACGAACGGGTTGCTCGGCTTGATCTGGTAGACCATCGCGAGCGGATCATGCGCGGCTTCGAAAAACACGCCGAAATCGTTGGCCACGATCGTCTCGTGCAGGGCGTAGGCCAGGTACAGCGCCCAGAACAGCAGGCCGAAGCCGAGAAGCTGGGCGGTCGCCCGTTGCTCTCCCCGCTGGTTCACCGCGCCCCCCGGAAAATTCTCGTCGGTTCCCCCTGAACCCCGCTACGGCAGCGGTAGCGATTATTGGTTAACAGCTCCCTGCCGCCGCTGCCGCGCGCGTGGCGTTCCTGGGGGGCGTCGCCGGCGGATCGGCTGTCGCGACAGCCCTCAGCCGAAATCTGCGACGTCGGCCGGTTGCAACGCGATGAAGGCGGCAGGATCGATGCCCTTGGCGGCAAGTCCGGCGGCGAGTTGCAGGGCGGGATCGTCCCGCGGTTCGTCGGTCAGCTTGAACGTGCCCCAGTGGATGCCGACCGCGGCCCGCGCCTCCAGATCGGCCATGATCTGGATCGCTTCTGCCGGGTTCGTGTGCTGCGCGGCCATGAACCAGCGGGGATCATAGGCGCCGATCGGCAGGAGGGCGAGATCGGTCGGGCCGAAATGCGCGCGCATCGTCCGGAATATCTGGCCGGTCCCGTAGCCGGTGTCGCCCGCGAAATAGACGAGCTTTCCCCCGGCGCGCAGCATGAAGCCGCACCACAGGGCCATGCGGCGATCGCGGATGCCGCGCGACGACCAGTGGGTGGCCGGCACGATATGGGCGGCGGCCCCCGGCGCGATCTCGAAACTCTCCCCCCAGTCACCCACGGAGATGCGGGCGGAGGGGATATGGCGGCGTATGATCGCATCGTTGCCGAGCGGCGTGACGATCCGCGGCGCGTGCCGTTCGTGCAGGGCCTTCAGCGTGGCAATGTCGAGATGGTCGTAATGATTGTGGGAGAGCAGGATCGCATCGATAGGCGGAAGATCCCCGATCCTCACGCCCGGCGCGGTGACGCGCTTGGGGCCGGCAAAGGCGAGCGGGCTCGCGCGATCCGACCAGACCGGATCGGTGAGCAGGTTGAGCCCGGCGATCTGGATCAGCAGCGTGGCATGACCGATCATGGTGACGCGCAGGCCGGCGACGCTGGCCTCGGGAACGACCGGCGTCACCGCGACGGCACCGGGCCAGGGATTGTCGGGCACCGACGTCCGCCAGCGCCATATCTGCTTCAGGGTTCGGTCGGTCTCCGGCTCGCCGGGATTGAAGAAGCGGCGGCCGTCGAAATGATCGGTGACGGGTCCGTCATGGTAGGGGTTGTTCGGCATCGGGGGGCGACTTTCGGTGGAGCGGGCGAGGGCGGTGCAGCGGGCAAGGGCGGCGGAGCGGGCGGGCGCGGCGGTCATGCCGGCGGCGGATGCGGGGCCATGACGATGATTGGCCGCCCGGCCATACCGGGAAACATCGTCCTCGCGGTTATCGCCTTCATCGAACGGACCATCGCCATGCTTTTCATTTAGGGCCGGGAAGGAAGGATATAAGGCGGAGGCGGTCAGCTTATGGCGTGGCCTCATGCCGCCTCGTCGCCCTGCTTCGCCAGGGCCATGTGTCGCTGGCTTGTGCGGGCGTTCCGGTCGCTGGTTCCGCAAGCCCCGCATCGGGAGTTGTTGCATTGCGGCAACACCTGCCATGTTACCCGCTCCCCCCACGGAACGCGGACACTTCCGCGCCGTTTCCGCCCCCGACAGCTTTTTTGTCGAGGAAAAAACATGAAGAAGTTTGCGTTCGCCGCATTGTTCGCGGCCTCCACCATGGTCGCCACCGCAGCCATGGCCCAGGACACCACCACATCGTTCCGCGGCTTTCGCGTAGAGGGCAATGCCGGTTATGACTGGGCCCACTCCGAAGGCAGCCACAACGCCAAGTTCGGCTATGGCGGCTCGGTCGGTTTCGACGGCCTGGTCGCCAACCGCATCGTGATCGGCCCCGAATTCACCTACTGGCACCCGAACGACGGCAAGAACACGGTTTCGACCAACGTGGCCGGTGGCGGCGCGCTCTACCATCGTCAGGGCGACCAGCTCAGCGGCGATATCCGGGTCGGCTATCTCGTGACGCCTGACTTCCTCGTCTTCGGCAAGGGCGGCTACGTCAACGAGCAGCAGCGCCGTCTGTTCGTCGCGCCGGTCGGCCAGACCGGCTTCGACAGCCGTGGCCATGCCGATGGCTACCAATATGGCGGCGGTGTCGAATTCACCCTGCACGACAAGTTCTCGGCGGTGCCGGGCGGTCTCTATGTCAGCGCGCAATATGTGCGTTCGCAGTTCGACAACCACACCGCGGACAATCACGCGATGGGCGGCATCGGCTTCCGCTTCAAGTGATCGGAGCGGGGCGGCGCCACGGCGTCGCCCCGTCCTTTTGGCCGCATTTCTGCGGTTTCTGCCCCGGTGCCATCACCATCCGCGCGCTTTTTCGCTGGCGGCCGGCGATCGGAGGGAATAACCGTTTCGTTCCGGAACTGATCGCTGATTCGCGCGCTGTTCCAACATAAGCCGCAGCCAATAGCGGCATCTATGAGGAGCGAGGATGTCCAACCGGCGAGCATTTCTGGGCGAGTTGATCGCCGAAGCGATTGCCATTCTGATCGTGATCAGCTTTGGCTGCTCGGTGGCGGCGATGATCGTGCTGTACGATCCCAACCCTTACAAGAACGCCTATTGGGGTGTCTGCATCACCTGGGGCATCGCGGTCACCATCTCGATCTACGTGACCGGCGCGATCTCGGGCACCCATGCCAATCCGGCGGTGACATTGTCGCTCGCCCTCTACCGCGGGTTCCCGTGGTGGAAGGTCGTGCCCTACTGGGCCGCGCAGCTCGTCGGCGCCTTTCTGGGTGCGGCGATCGTCTATGCGCTCTACTGGAACGTGATCGATCATTTCACCGCCACCCAGCATCTCACGCGGGCGGGCGGCGGCGGGGCCGGCATCTTCTTCACGTCGCCGGGGCTGGCCGTCACGCCGTTCAAGGCGTTCCTGGACGAGATCATCCTCACCGCCTTCCTGATGTTCGGCATCTTCGCGGTGACCGACGAATATAACACGATGGCCCCGCAGGCGAATTTCGGCGCGCTGATCATCGGCCTGCTGGTGGCGATCATCGGCGCCTCGGCGGGCAATCTGGAGGCATGGGCGATCAATCCGGCGCGCGACCTCGGCCCGCGTACCTTCGCCTGGCTGTTCGGCTGGGGGCCTTCCGCCTTTCCCGGCCTGCCGAGCTACTGGTGGGGCCCGATCCTGGGGCCGTTGATCGGCGGCGTCATCGGCGGCGGCTTGCAGCATCTGCTGATCCGGCCTTTCCTGCCGCGCAACAAGCCCGTCGCGGGGCCGAACTGATCCGCCTACTGATCTCATAGTGTTGATAGGAGCCTGTTATGGCCAAGAAGATTCTGCTGGCGATCGACCAGGGCACGACGTCGACCCGATCGATGAGCTTCGACACCGCCGGCAAGCCGCGCAAGGTGTCCCGCCAGGAATTCGCCCAGCATTATCCGGAGCATGGCTGGGTGGAGCATGACGTCGAGGATATCTGGAAGGACGTGAAGAAGACGCTCGGCGATGTCGCCGAGGAGGATGGCGGCGACATCCAGGCGATCGGCATCACAAACCAGCGCGAGACGGTGGTGGTGTGGGACCGCGAGACCGGCGAGGCGGTTCATAATGCGATCGTCTGGCAGGATCGCCGCACCGCCAAATTCTGCGCCGAGCTGAAGGCGCAGGGCTATGAGGACGAGGTCCGCGCCAAGACCGGCCTGATCCTCGATCCCTATTTCTCGGGCACCAAGCTCAAGTGGATCCTCGACAATGTGAAGGGCGCCCGCAAGCGCGCCGACAAGGGCGAGTTGGCGTTCGGGACGATCGACAGCTTCCTGCTGTGGCGGCTGACCGGCGGCAAGGTCCACGCCACCGATGCCTCCAACGCCTCGCGCACCCTGCTCTACGATATCCACAAGGGCCAGTGGGACGCCGATCTGTGCAAGATGCTCGACATCCCCGAGAGCCTGCTGCCCGAGGTCAAGGACAACAGCACGATCTTCGGCGAAACCGACAAGAAGCTGCTCGGCAGGGCGATCCCGATCGGCGGCATGGCCGGTGACCAGCAGGCGGCCGTCGTCGGCCAGGCCTGCTTCAAGCGCGGCGACGCCAAGTCGACCTATGGCACCGGCTGCTTCGTGCTGCTCAACACCGGCGACAAGGCGCTCAAGTCCGACAACGGCCTGCTCACCACGATCGCTTATTCGATCGGTGGCAAGACCACCTATGCGCTCGAAGGCTCGATCTTCGTCGCCGGCGCGGCGGTGAAGTGGCTGCGCGACGGGCTCGGCCTGATCCATCGCGCCGCCGACACCAACGATCTCGCCAACAAGCTGGACGACAATCACGGCGTCTACATGGTGCCGGGCTTCGTCGGCCTCGGCGCGCCGCATTGGGATCCGGACGCGCGCGCGACGATCACCGGGCTGACCTTCGATGCGACCGGCGCGCATATCGCCCGCGCCGCGCTGGAATCGGTCGCCTACCAGACCGCCGACCTGGTCGATGCGATGGTGGCGGACGGCGCCAAGGAGACGCGCACGATCCGCGTCGATGGCGGCATGGCGGCGAACGACTGGTTCTGCCAGTTCCTCGCCGACATGCTCGACACGAAAGTGGAACGTCCCGCCAATATCGAGACGACGGTGGCCGGCGCCGCCTATCTCGCCGGCCTTGCCGTGGGAGTGTGGGATAAATTGGAGGACGTCGCTGCATCCTGGAAGGAGGAGCGTGCGTTCGAGCCCCAGATGAAGAAGGGCAAGCGGGAGGATCTCAAGAAAGGCTGGCTGGACGCGCTCGCGCGCAGCCGTTCGAAGATTCCTGCCTGAGGATTGATGATGACCCAGATGAGTGAAATCGACCTGCTGATCATCGGCGGCGGCGTCAACGGCTGCGGCATCGCCCGCGACGCCGCGGGGCGCGGCCTGTCGGTGCTGTTGGTGGAGCGCGACGATCTCGCCGCGCACACCTCGTCGGCCAGCACCAAGCTGATCCATGGCGGCCTGCGCTACCTCGAATATTACGAGTTCCGGCTGGTCCGCGAGGCGCTGGCCGAGCGCGAGGTGATCCTCGGCATCGCACCGCATCTGGTCAAGCCGCTGCGCTTCGTGATGCCGCTGGTCGAGGATATGCGCCCGGCGTGGATGATCCGCACCGGCCTGTTCCTCTACGATCATATCGGCGGCAAGACGAGCCTGCCCAAGTCCGAAGGCGTCAAGCTGGAGGGCACGCCGTGGGGCGCCGGCCTCAAGGATATCGCGCGCGGCTTCGTCTATTCGGATGCCTGGGTGGACGATGCGCGACTGGTCGCGCTGAACGCCATCGCGGCGGCCGAGAAGGGCGCGACGATCCGCACCCGCGTCGGCTTCACGGGCGCGAAGCGGGATGGCGACCGCTGGATCGCGACGCTCGACGATGGCACGGAGGTCTCGGCCCGGGCGATCGTCAACACGGCGGGGCCGTGGGTGTCGCGCGTGCTCGGCGAACTGGCGGGCGCCCATGCCGAACTGCCGCCGCGTCTGGTCAAGGGCAGCCACATCATCGTGCCGCGCATGTATGAGGGCGACCACGCCTATATCCTGCAAAATGACGACAAGCGGATCATCTTCACGATCCCCTATGAGCGCGATTTCACCGTGATCGGCACCACCGACAAGCCGTTCGAGGGCGATCCCTCGGCGCCGAAGATCGACCAGGACGAGATCGACTATCTCTGCGCCTCGGTGAACCGCTACTTCACCAAGCCGATCTCCGAGAAGGACATCGTCCGCAGCTATTCGGGCGTCCGGCCGCTGTTCGACGACGGGGCCGAAAGCGCCTCGGCGGTGACGCGCGATTATGTGCTGAAGCTCGGCACCAGCGAGGGGCCGCAGGTGCTGTCCGCCTTCGGCGGCAAGATCACCACCTATCGCCGCCTCTCCGAACATGCGCTGGAGAAGCTGGAGCCGTTCCTGCCCAAGATGGGCAAGGGCTGGACCGGCGACGTGCCGCTGCCCGGCGGCGATCTGCCCGGCGGCGATTTCGAGGCGTTCCTGCTGATGGTCCGCGATCGCTGGCCGTTCCTGTCCCCCGACAATGCCGAGCGCATGGCGCGGGCCTATGGCACCCGCATCGCCATGGTGCTGGGCGACGCGACCGAGCTCGAAGATCTGGGTGGCGGGCTGTCGACGCTCGAGATCGACTATCTGGTCGAGCATGAATGGGCGCGCACTGCGGAAGATATCCTGTGGCGCCGCAGCAAGATCGGCATCCATACCGGCGAGGAGACGCTTGCCCGGATCGAGGCGCATCTGGCGCAGCGCTGACCGTCAGCCGTGCAGCGAGAGTCGCTGCACGGCCCGATATCCTGGTCCATGAGGGGCGACCGTTCCGGCGACAACGGAGCGGTCGCCCCGATCATAGGTCCGCCGGAGGCATGACCATTGGCCTCAGGGCGCGGAGACGCCGAGGGGCGCCGGAACCGAGGCCGACCCCGTGTCGGCGACGATCGGCAGCAGGATCGCGCTGGCATGGGCGCCACCGTGATAGATGCTCTGCGTCGCCGCGCGATAATCCTGCGGCTTGGCGTTGAAGATATTGTCGACATAGGTCTGTGGGTTGCGATCGTAGAGCGGGAACAGGCTCGACTGGATCTGGACCATGATCCTGTGGCCCGGCAGGAAGACGTGATCGACATTGGGCAGGGCGAAGCGGTAATTTTCGGGCTGGCCCGGCGTCAGCGCCGCCGGCTGCGACAGGCTATGGACGTAGCGGCCGCGGAAGATCTCGATGCCGATCGGCAGTTCGTAGCCGGGATTGGCCGGCTTCGATCCCTGATCCGGCCCCTCCGGCGTGCTGTCCGGCGCGACGTCGATCAGCTTGACCACCCAGTCGCTATCGGTGCCCGACGTCGCCGCGAACAGATCGACCTGCGGCGCCCCCATGATGTGGACCGGCTTGTCGAGCGCGCCGGTCCGGTAGCTGATCACGTCGGGCCGGCCATCGACGAAGCGCTGGTCGTGGACCAGCCACGTCTTCCACTGGCTGCCGGCCGCCATGTCGACCGGGCGGGGCAGGAACGGCACCGGCTTGGACGGATCCGCGACATATTCGTCATGCCCCTCCGCACCGGGCGCGGCGAACCCCGCGCGTAGGCCGGCGTCGAGATAGAGCGGCGTCGGCGTGCCCATCGGCCATTTCGGCGAGACGTCCCAATGGTTCACGCCGGTCGCATAGGTGAGCACCGGCGGGGTGTGCGGATCGGGCGCGCCCTTCAGCCAGTGATCGAAGAAGGGCTTCATGGTGTGGGCGCGGAACTCTTCCGCAGTGTCGCCGGTGAAGGTCAGCGCGCCGAGATCATAGCCATAATGGTTGACGCCCGAGTGGCGCCACGGCCCGATCACCAGCGACACCATGTCGTTATTCTTGTCCTTGGGCTCCAGCGCGCGATAGACCGCCGGCGCGCCATAGCTGTCCTCCTGGTCCCACTGGCCGACGACCAGCATCGTCGGCACGGTCAGCGGTCGCGCCGCCATCCACTTGTCGACCGCCTGGAGCGACCAGAAATCGGTGTAGGCCGGATTTTCCATCACCTTGCGGACGGACGGGACGTTCTCGATGCCCCATTGGCGGGCGAAATCGCCGACCGAGCCGGCGGCGAGATAGGTGGCGTAGTCGTCGCCCGCGCCGCGCGCGATCTTGGCGCCGGCATTGGCCTTGTCGGTGCTCTGGCCGAGGAAATAATCGAGGCTGGGAACGCGGAAGGCGCCGTTGTGGAAATCGTCGTCGCCGATCCAGGTATCGACCATCGGGCTTTGCGGCACGGCCGCCTTGAGCGCGGGATGCGGATTGATCTCCGCCATCAGCGTGGTGAAGCCGAGATAGGAGCTGCCGACCACGCCGACCTTGCCGTTGCTCTCCGGCACATGCTTCACCAGCCAGTCGATCGTATCGTAGGCGTCGGTCGATTCATCGACCTTCGTATGGTTGAGCGGGCCGATGATCGGCCGGGTCATCACGAACTGGCCTTCGGAATGATAGAGGCCGCGAATATCCTGATAGACGCGGATATAGCCGTCATTGACGAAGTCGGCGTCCATCGCCGGCAGGATCTCGGTGATCTTCTGGCTGGCGGTGCGCTCGGTCGATCCCTTGGCGTCATAGGGCGTGCGCGACAGCAGGATCGGGCCGTTGGCGGTGCCCTTCCTCATGACGATGACGGTGTAGAGCTTCACCCCGTCGCGCATCGGGATCATCACCACGCGCTTGATATAGTCGGCGTCCGGGCGGACGGCATCGTAGCTCGCCACCACATCGGGCGTCATCGGCGTGACCGGCGCGGCGGCGGCCCCCTGGGGCAGGGTGGCAAGAGCGAGGGCGAGGAGCGGCAGGGCGGTCATGGTCATGACGGAGGCGTAATTCGATTCGTGAAAGCCTGCAATGACGGCCTGTTGCGCGGTGTCGCGATGCGATCCGTCGTTCCGAACCGGCTCAGCCGCCGATCTTGCTCACCGTGGCCGGATCGTCCCGCAGGCGCAGATATAATGCGCCGTTGGCGGGATGCGGGATCGCGATCGTCGTGCCGGGATAGCCATCGGGCACCTCGGCCGGCTGCTCGAATCCGGGCGTGGTCGAGACGGCGGCGATCAGGAACAGATCGTCACCCGATAATGTGCAGGTCTGTGCCGGCGTCGGCACCGGCGCGGCGGGGGATGCCGGGGCCGATGGCGCTGGCGCGGGACTGGACGGACAGTCGAGCTGCCGGAGGCGGGGCAGGCGGACCAAAGTGCCGAGCGGAATCCAGTCGCCGGCCGCGCCGTCCCGCACGATGCGCGCGCGCAACGGGCCGAAGGCGGAGACGCCGAGCGCCTTGGCCGGTTCGATCGTCGCCAGCATCACCTGCCGATCCGCCAGCCTGAGGCCGCTGGCGGTGGACAGCGTGGCGGTGCCGCCGCCCGAATCGGCGGCGATCTCCACCGTCTCCTTGCCGGTGAACCGTCCGCCCTTGTCGGCGCGGAGCGAGAAGGTGAAGGTTGCGTCACCCGGAATCTCGGTGTCGCTGCCGAGCGTGATGGGAACCGGCGGCGCCGCCTGCGGGCGCTGGATGGCATGGGCGATCAGGCTCACCGCCATGCCCTCGGGCGGGGCGGGGGGCGACAGCGTCAGCCGATCGGTCGGGCTGCCGGCCGGGCCGGCGATGGCGATCGTCAGCGGCCCGTTCCTGGCGGCGCCCTCCTTCGCAGGCGGTGCCGACAGGGTGACGCTGAGCGTGGTGGGGCTGGTCGCGTTCCATTTCGCCGGTTGCGGCGCGGCGCCATTCGCTTGCGTGGTGATGCCGGTGACGCAGGCCGATGCCCCGCCGCTGATCGTGATGCTGCCGGCGTGCGCGCTCCCCGCATCCGCCGGCACACGCCATTGACCGCCCTGTGACGGCTGGATCGTGACCTTCGGCCCGTCGAACGGCTGGAAGCCCCAGATGCCATGCACGGTGGCGTCGAGCGGCGTCTTGAAGCCGGCGGGGAGGCGGCCATCGACATGGATGACGAGCCCGCCCTGCTCGGCGTCGGGCGTGGCCGGAAGATCGACGGTGCGGCCATCGGGAAGCGCCACGCGCAGGCTGAGATCATGCGCGTAGCGGGTGGCGTAGACCAGCGGCGCGCCATCCATCGGCAGCAGCGGCGTGCTCGCCTGCCCGCACAGCGAGGGCGAGGGATCGACCAGCTGGAGCGGCGGCACATGCACCGGCGCGACGATCGGCAGGGCGGTGACTAGCACCGACTTGGGATTGTGGAAGGAGGGCGGCGCGTTGAGCAGCAGCCCCATATGGTCGCCGTCCAGCGTCGCCAGCGCCGGGATATATTGATATTTGGCGGTGTGGATCGAGCTGAAGATGCCGATCACGTCGCGGATCGCGGCGATATAGGGGCTGTAATAGCCGAGCCCGCCCTGCGGCGTGGCGCTGAGCTGGAGCGCGAGATCGGCGCCCGGCCCGCCGACCGCATCGGTGATCGCATTGCTGTGGCCATCGTTCAAAACCAGCGATTCCTGGTTCTGGAGCAGGCAGGCGGCCTGGAGCGCAGGCAGCTTGGTCAGACAATCGGCATTGATCTTCACCTGCAGGCTGCGGGCGAGCAGCGGGGTGATCCGCGCGAGGCGGCCGGGATCGTCCGGCTCGGTCCTGCGGACGGCATCCAGATAGGTCGCCAGCCGGCCGTGATCGAGCGAGGCCTGGGCCAACTCCTGCGCGGCGCGCACGAAGGCGCCGGGGCGGCCCTGCACGGCATTGCGCAGCGTCGAGACATCGCCGCCGGTGGCCGGCGCCAGGAACAGCACGACCTGTTGCGCGCCGTCCGGCACCGTGAGCGACAGGCCCTTGCGGCCCTTCTTCGTCCAGGTTTCGGTGTCGAAGAACCATTTGTCCGGCGGCGGATTGGTCGAGCCGCGCAGGAAGGCGGCGATCAGCACATAATGGGCGGACTGGTCGTCGGGCAGATCCGCGATCACCGAAATGCCGTCCCCGGTCGCCAGCTGCGGTACTTCGGCGATCGGCAGCGTCTGGCCGCCATGCGTCACGCTGACGCGCAGCGCCGGCCCTGCCAGGTCGAAGGGCGCGGTGTCGGCAAGCGCCGGCCCGCCGAGCAGGGCGGCCAAGGCCAAGGAGAGGAGCGGCTTGTGCATGGGGATGATACGTTGCTCGACGCTGGTTGATCCATCGGCCCGTGCTTTTGCCCTGCGGTAGCAGGACTCAGGATGAACGCCGGCGTGCGCGAACCGTCCGGTGCCGGCTAATCGACACTATAGAGGCAACCTATAGGGCAGCGCCGATCGATCGGCTTCTACTAAAGTCGCATCGCCTCAAGGCTTAGGAAAGCCTGCGATCGGTCGTTACTGGTGGTGACGCGCCGCTCACTCGCTCCCCCGAGCGGCGCGTCGAACCCGCAGCGCCCGTTCGTGGCAGCGCTTGCTTCCACAGCCCGGCTTTTCTGCTCTTTCTCGCGATCGGGCGGGCGCGGGCGGCGGGGTTGCCGCGCGCGCCCGCGAGATGCCGTGGTCCGGCGTTGTCATTTCCATTCTCGCCACGGCTTCGATCGGCTACGGAAGCATCACCGCGGCTTGAGGGGACGGCGGCAATCCGGCTGACGCACCCCCTCATTTTCTCGAAGGGACGATGTGGTGGTTCAGTTTAATCATAATCAGGGGGCCGGTCAGGCCGCCGGACAGGGACAGGATGGCGGGGCGATCGATGCGCCGGAATTGCGGACCTTCGTGTTCGCGCTGTTCTTCGTGTTCGGCGGCATCACCAGCCTGAACGACGTGGTGATCCCGAAGCTGAAGGATCTGTTCACGCTCAGCTACGGCCAGGCGATGCTGGTCCAGTCGGCCTTTTTCGGGGCCTATCTGATCTGCTCGATCCCGGCCGCGGCGATCGTCGCCCGGGCCGGCTATATGCGGGCTGCCTCGATCGGCCTGCTGATCATGACGGTGGGCTGCCTGCTGTTCATTCCGGCGGCGGCGTCCAGCCAATATGCCTATTTCCTCGCTGCGATGTTCGTGCTCGGCGCCGGCATCACCACCGTGCAGGTGGTGTCCAACCCGCTGATCTCGCTGCTCGGGCCGTCGCGGACAGCCAGTAGCCGGCTGACCTTCGCGCAGGCGTTCAACTCGCTCGGCACCACGATCTTCCCGATCATCGGCTCGATCATCATCCTCGGCAGCCTGTCGAAGGTCGATCCGGCCTCGCTGACCGGCGCTGCGCTCGATGCCTTCCGCGCGGCCGAAGCGCGCGTCGTCACCCACACCTATATCGGCCTCGCCATCGCACTGACGCTGCTCGCCGGCGTGGTGTGGACCCAGCGCAACCGCCTGAAGGCGGCCCCGGCCGAGGAGAGCATCCTCCAGGCCTTCACCCTGCTCAAGCTGCCGCGCTTCAGCTTCGGCACGCTGTGCATCTTCCTCTATGTCGGTGCCGAAGTGTCGATCGGCTCGCTGATCGTGAACTATCTGATGCAGGCCGATACGCTGGCACTGCCGCAGGCCTCGGCCGGCAAGCATGTCGCGCTCTATTGGGGCGGCGCGATGGTCGGTCGCTTCATCGGCTCCTACATCCTGCGCGTGATCTCGCCGGGCAAGGTGCTGGCCGGCGTGGCGTCGGCCGCGATCGCGCTGATCCTGATCTCGATGGGCGGCCACGGCTTCATCTCGGGCTATGCGCTGCTGGCGATCGGCCTGGTCAATTCGATCATGTTCCCGACCATCTTCACGCTCGGCTGCGAAGGCCTCGGCAAGCGTGCGGCGGAAGGATCGGGGATCATCTGCATGGCGATCGTGGGCGGCGCGATCATCCCGCCGCTGACCGGCGAATTCGCCGATCATATCGGCCTGCGTCTGGCGCTGTTCGTGCCGGCGCTGTGCTACCTGATCATCGCGGCATTCGGCCTGTACGCGGCGAACCGCCCGGCGCGGGACGTGCCGAACGCATAACCGCCACGTCGCGAGCCGTTTCCCGTCATCTGGCGGGAAGCGGCTCGGGGCACGGCATCAGGAGACGGCCATCAGGCTCGCATTGCCGCCGGCGGCGGTGGTGTTGATCGACGTCGAGACCTCCTCGATCAGCCAGTCGAGCACCGGCCCTGCCGGATCGCCTGCCTGCATCGTCACGATCGCACCGTCGCGATCGGCCAATGTGCGGGATGCCAGCAGGATATCGCTCGCATCGCCTTCCACCAGCGCGGCAGCAATGCCCGCCTCGCCCAGTGCATGGTCCGACCAGGTGAGATGCTGGGCCACGGTCGCGGGAAGACCGTCCAGCCACGCGCGCTGCGCCCGCGTGGCGTCGATGACGGCATGATTGCCCGTCGCCAGCACGGCACCGATCTGCGTCCACAATCCGCGCTCGCTGTGGGCGGAAAGCGCGACCCGTCCGCGCGGGTGGATCGCGTAGAGATTGCGTTCGCCGACCGGGCCGGGAAGCTCGACCTGTTCGCCGAAGCGCGACTGGCGCCCGAAGGCTCGCACCGTCTCTGCCGTCTCGGGGCGGCCTTGCGCGTCCAGCCATTCCGCGAAAGCCGCGAGTATTGGGCGCGGTGCCGGCGCCGCCCGTTCCGGCCGCGCCGGATTGGCCACCAGCCTGGTCAGATAGAGCGGGCCGCCGGCCTTGGGGCCGGTGCCCGACAGGCCGCGCCCGCCGAACGGCTGCACGCCGACCACCGCGCCGATGATGTTGCGGTTGACGTAGAGATTGCCCGCCTCGATCCGCCGCGTAACCTGCTCGATCGTGTCGTCCAGCCGGGTATGGAGGCCGAAGGTCAGGCCGTAGCCGGTGGCGTTGATCGCGGCGACCAGCGCGTCGAGGTCGCCGCTCCGGTAGCGGATGACGTGCAGCACCGGGCCGAACACCTCGCGGCCGAGATCCTTGATCGATCCGATCTCGATGATCGTCGGCGGCACGAAGGTGCCGTGCGTCGCGTCGTCACCGAGTTCCGCCTGCTCGACCGGCCGGCCGGCGGTGCGCATCGCCTCGACGTGGCGGACGATGTTGGCCTGCGCCTCGGCGGTGATCACCGGGCCGATATCGACGGCGAGGCGGTCGGGGCGGCCGATCCGCGTCTCCTGCACCGCGCCGCGCAGCATCGCCAGCGTGCGATCGGCGACCTCCTCCTGCAGGCAGAGCAGGCGCAGCGCCGAGCAGCGCTGGCCGGCGCTGTCGAAGGCGGAGGCGATCACGTCGGCGACCACCTGTTCGGCCAGCGCGGAGGAATCCACGATCATCGCATTCTGGCCGCCGGTCTCGGCGATCAGCGGGATCGGGCGGCCATCGGCAGACACCCGTGTCGCGAGCTGCTTCTGGATCAGCCGGGCGACCTCGGTCGATCCGGTGAACATCACGCCGGCGGTGCGCGGATCGCCGACCAGCGCGGCGCCGATCGCGCCGGCCCCGGGGACGAGCTGGACTGCGCCGGCCGGTACGCCCGCCGCCAGCAGGATGCGGATCGCTTCGGCCGCGATCAGCGGCGTCTCCTCGGCCGGCTTGGCCAGCACGCTATTGCCGGCGACCAGCGCCGCCGCGACCTGCCCGCTGAAGATCGCCAGCGGGAAGTTCCACGGGCTGATGCAGACGATCGGGCCGAGCGGGCGCTGCTCGTGGCCGATCGTGCGGCGGGCTTCGGCGGCATAATAACGCAGGAAGTCGATCGCCTCGCGGACCTCGGCGATCGCGTTGGCGGCCGACTTGCCGGCCTCGCGGATCGCGAGACCGATCAGCGCCGGCATCCTGGCCTGCATCAGATCGGCGGCGCGATCGAGGCAGGCGGCGCGATCGGCGACATCGGTCGCCGCCCAGCCCGGCGCGGCGAGGGCGGCGCGCGCCATCGCCGCCCGTGCCTCGGCCTCGCTCGCCTCGACGACGGTGCCGACGATATCGCGATGATCGGCCGGGTTGCGCACCGGCTGCGGTTCGCTCTCTCCATCGGTAGGCGCGGCGGTCCAGGCCGCGCCGGCGCTCTCGGTCAGCGCCTCGGCCAGCATCGCCAGCGTCGCCTCGTCGGCGAGATCGAGGCCGGCGGAGTTGCGGCGCGCACCGTAGATGTCGGCCGGCAGCGCGATCTGGTCGTGCGGCAGGCCCGGCACCGCCATCGCGGCGACCTCCTCGATCGGATCGGCGACCAGCGCCTCGATCGGCACCGCGGGATCGCCGATGCGGTTGACGAAGGAGGAGTTGGCGCCGTTCTCCAGCAGGCGGCGGACCAGATAGGCGAGCAAGGTCTCGTGGGTGCCGACCGGCGCATAGATACGGCACGGCCGGTCCAGCTTCTCGCGGCCGACCACCTCGTCATAGAGCGGCTCGCCCATGCCGTGCAGGCACTGGAATTCATAGTCGCCGATAGTGAAGTCCGGCCCGGCGAGCTGGTAGATCGTCGCTAGCGTCTGCGCATTGTGGGTCGCGAACTGGGGGAACACCGCGTCGCGCGCGTCGAGCAGCTTGCGCGCGCAGGCGATGTAGGAGACGTCGGTGTAGATCTTGCGGGTGTAGACCGGGAAGTCGGCCTGCCCGTCGACCTGCGCGCGCTTGATCTCCGCGTCCCAATAGGCGCCCTTGACCAGCCGCACCATGATCCGCCGCCCGGTGCGCCGCGCGAGCGCGATCACGAAATCGATCACGAACGGGCAGCGCTTGCCATAGGCCTGCACGACGAAGCCCAGCCCGTTCCAGCCGGCGAGCGCGGGGTCTTCGGCGAGCGACTGCAGGATATCGAGCGACAGCTCGAGCCGATCGGCCTCCTCGGCGTCGATGTTGAAGCCGATATCGTAGGACGAGGCGAGGGCGGCCAGCGCGCGCACGTCGGGCAGCAGCTCGGTCATCACCCGATCGGCCTGGGCACGGGAATAGCGCGGGTGGAGCGCCGACAGCTTGATCGAGATACCGGGGCCGGCATGGATGCCGCGGCCGGCCGATGCCTTGCCGATCGCGTGGATCGCCTGCTCGTAATCGGCATAATAGCGCGCCGCGTCGGCCGCGGTGGCGGCGGCTTCGCCGAGCATGTCGTAGGAATAAGCGAAGCCGCGCGTCTCCAGTGGGCGCGAGCGCTTGAGCGCCTCCTCGATGGTCTGGCCGGTGACGAACTGCTCGCCCATCATCCGCATCGCCAGATCGACGCCGCGCCGGATCACCGGCTCGCCGACCCGCGCGACCAGCCGGGCCAGTGCGGACGCGAGGCCGCGATCGTCGGCGCCGGTGGTGAGCTTGCCGGTGACGACGAGGCCCCAGGTCGCGGCATTGACGAACAGCGACCGGCCGTCCCCCAGATGCGAGGACCAGTCGCCGCCGCCGACCTTGTCGCGGATCAGCGCGTCGCGGGTCGCGGTATCGGGAATGCGCAGCAGCGCTTCGGCGAGGCACATCAGCGCCACCCCCTCCTGGCTGCTCAGCGCATATTCGCGGACCAGCGCCTGGACGCCGCCGCGCGTCCCCTTGGCGCGCAGCCGCTCGATCAGCATGCGCGCGGTGCCGGCGGCGGCGGTGCGCAGCGCGTCGGGCAGGGTGGCCGCGGCGACGAGGGCGGGCACGCACGCGGTTTCCGGGCAGCGCGCGGCTGCGGTGATCGCACGGCGGAGCGGATCGGCGGGCCGAACCGCGGGCGCGAAGCGGGCGAAGGGGGCGTCTGGCGTGGCGGACGTGACGGGCGTGTCTGGCATGGCGGGCTCGCTGCGATCCTGAGTGGGCTGAGTCGTCATAGCGCGAAATGGGGCGGCGATCAGACCTTTGCTGGCTTCCACGAGGAGATGATCGCCTATATTATGCGGGCATGGCAGGAAGAATGGATGATCCGGGCGCGAATATCAGTCAGATCGACCGCTTCGATCGGCTGATCCTCGATGCGCTGGCCGAGGACGGGCGGATGACCGTCACCGAACTGGCGCAGCGGGTCGGCCTGTCCAAGACCCCGGCGCAGGTGCGGATGCGCCGGCTGATCGCGGAGGGTTATATTCTGGGCTTCCGCGCGATCGTCGATCCTGTGAAGCTCGGCCTCGATCACATCGCCTTCGCCGAGGTAAAGCTGTCCGATACCCGCGAGGCGGCATTGCGCGAGTTCAACGCCGCCGTCCGCAAGATTCGCGAGGTCGAGGAGTGCCACATGATCGCGAGCAGTTTCGATTATCTGCTCAAGGTCCGCACCGCCGATATCCGCCGTTACCGCTATGTGCTGGGCGAGAAGATATCGAGCCTGCCGCACGTCGCCAGCACCTCCACCTTCGTCGCGATGGAGACGGTGTTCGACACCGGCCCCTGATCCCGACCAGCGATCATGTGCCACGGCCCGGCGTCGCCGCGCGGCCGGCAGGGCGCCTTCCCAGGCTGGCGATCAGCCCCTGGTGACGACGGGGACGAACATATAGCCTTCGTTGCGGACGGTGCGGATCAGTTCGGCGCCACCCTCATGGCTGGCGAGCTTGCGCCGCAGCCGGCTGACCTGCACGTCGATCGCGCGATCATAAAGTTCGCTTTCATGCCCGGTCGAATAATCGAGGATCTGGTCCCGGCTCAGCACGCGGCGGGGATGTTCGACGAAGGCGCGGATCAGGCGGAATTCGGCGTCCGACAAGGCGACCAGATCGCCAGCGGGATCGGCCAGCGTCCGCCCGACGAGATCGATCGTCCAGCCTGCGAAGCGGGTGAGCCCTTCGGCGGCGTCCATCGTGACGATATGGGCCGCGATGCCTAGGGCGGTGCCCTCGCGGCGGCGCAGGACGGTGCGGATGCGCGCCAGCAATTCGCGCGGATTGCAGGGTTTCGCGAGATAGTCCTCGGCGCCCATCTCCAGCCCGACGATACGATCGATGTCGGTGCCCACTGCGGACAGCATGATCACCGGCGGCGCGCCGTCCCCGCGCTGCAACTGGCGCAGCGCGGACAGGCCATCTTCGCCGGGCATCATCACGTCCAGCACGATCAGATCGTAACGCTGGCGGCGCATCTGTTCGCGCATTTCGTTCGGGTTGCCGGCAACGTCGGTCTGATAGCCATGCTTGTCGAGGAAAGCGGAGATCAGCGTGCGGATGCCGGCATCGTCGTCGACGATGAGAATGCGGGTCGCGAGATCCATGTGGAGGAGAGTGGCGTTCATGGACGGCTATTGCCAGCCCGGTTTTGCTGTAAAATCGCAGGATGTGGGCAATATGCTACCTCCCGACACATACTGAAACATAATCGGCCGCCGGGCCGTCATTTTTCGACATCAGCGGGCAAGGCATATGCGGCACGAGGGGCGGTCAATCCGAAGAGGGCGGCGGTGGATGGCGGAACGGGCGGCAGATTCGCGATACCGGGCAGATGCGGCAGGGCGCCGGCCGAGATCGGGACGGGGCATGGTCTCGGCTGCCCGTTCGTCGCCTGGCAGGTGGTCATGACCACCATGGTCCGCCGGCGGGCGTGGCGGGAGCCGCCGATCGTCTTCCAGATCTTGGCGCTGCTGTTCGGCGGCCTGATCGTCGCGCAGCTGGTGACCTTGCTGTTGACGCTGGTGCTGCCGCCTGCGCCCCCGGTGCAGCATAGCATGAGCGATATCGTCGCGGCGTTGCGGCAGGAGGGGGGGCTGGCCAGGCTGTCACGCGTCGTCCAGTCCGGCCCGCCGGACGTGACGGGCGGCGGCTGGTTTACCTCCGAACAATCGCGCCATGATCTCGCGATGCGGATGGGGGCGGAGGATCGGGATGTGCGGCTGGCTTTCTACGCGCCGCTGCCCTTCGCCGGGATTACGGCGCCGCCATCGCTGCCGCTGGTGCCGATGCATCCGGCGAGCCAGATGCCGGCGCCGTCACCGATCCGGCCGCTGCTCAGGCCGATCGACTGGCAGGTGTCTTCCGATCCGCTCGGTTCGCGGGCGGCGCGGATGATGCCGGCCAGTCTCCTGCTGGTCGATCAGGCCGGCCCGCCGGCGGGTGGCGGTGGGGGCGGCTTTCCCGGCGGCGGCGCGCCCGGCGGCGGTTTTTCGGGCGGTGTGTTTCCGGGCAGCAGCTTCCCGGGTTTCGGTGCCGGCGGCGGGCTTCCAGATCGTGGGCGGGAGCGCGGCGGCCAAGCCGGCGATCCGGGATTCGGCGGGCGGGGCGATGGCACGCGGCCGGATCGCGCCGGTAGTGGTAGCGGCAGTGCGCCGTCACCCTCCGACCTCGATCGTCAGCCCATGCCCTCGCCCCAGCCGGTCTCTCCCTTCGGGCAGGCCGGCGGGCAGCCGGGCGGGCGGGCGAATGGCACGGCGCCGGGCGCCGCGGCGCCGCAGGACCGGCGCGGCTTCGCGGCTCGGCCGGTTCCCACCGAAGGCTTTGATCCCAGCCGGATGCCAGCGGAGCTTCCACCCCAGTCGGTCGAGCGGGCGGTCAGCGACCTGCCCGCCCATGTGCCGGCGGTGAAGCCCCCGGCACCGCGCCCGGTACAGGATATGCCCGCCACCATGGCGCCTGCTCAATCGAGGGACGGCGCCACCGCCGCCACCTCGTCCTCGGCGCCGCTGGCAGTGTCGAGGCGTGGCCGAAACACGGCAGACGTCACGGCCAATCCGCTGCCGATCGTGCCCCCGTCGCGTGCGCTGTTCGGCCTCGCGCCCGCTCCCTTTGTCGAAGGCGATTTCGTGGCGGCGCTCCGGCAGGCGGATGGCCGCTGGGTGGTCGTCCAGCCGATCGCGGCGGGCTTTCCCAATGCGTGGCAGCGGCGCGTGATGCTGTGGTTCGCGATCGCCTTTCTGCTCGTGGCGCCGCTCGGCTGGCTGTTCGCGCGCCGCATCGTGCGGCCGCTGGCCCGCTTCACGGCCGCTGCGGAACAGCTCGGTCGTGATCCTTCGGCGGCGCTGGTCGCGCTGGAGGGGCCGGCCGAGATCGGCCGCGCCGCGCACGCCTTCAACGTGATGCAGAATCGGCTGCAGAGCTTCGTCGACGATCGCACCGCGATGGTGGGGGCGATCAGCCATGATCTCCGCACCCCGCTCACCCGGATGCGCTTCCGCATCGAGGAGGTGGACGACGATGCGATTCGGGAAGGCATGACCGGCGAGGTGACGGAGATGGAGGACATGATCACCTCCGTGCTGAACTTCATCCGCGATGCCTCCACCCCCAATGTCCGGGAGCGCCTCGATCTGGGGCTGCTGGTGGAGGATGTGGCGCAGGACGCGGCGATGATCGGCGGCAGGGTGACGCTGGAGGAGATCGCGTCGGCGCCGGTCGAGGTCGATGTGCTGGGGATGCGGCGGCTGCTCGCCAACCTCGTGGAGAATGCGGTCAAATATGGCGACTGCGCGCGTATCCGTCTGGCGGTGGAGGAGGATGCGGCGATCGCCGACATTCGGGACGATGGCCCGGGCGTGCCCGAAGCCGAGCTGGAACGCGCGTTTGAGCCTTTCTATCGGGCGTCGAACGCCGAGGCATCCGGTCGGGGCGGGAGCGGGCTGGGCCTCGCCGTCTGTCGCTCGATCGCCCGCGCGCATGGCGGCGACGTGCTGTTGATCCGTTCGGAAGAGGGGTTTTCGGCGCGGCTCAGGCTGCCGCTGTCCTACGACGCGACGCCGATCGCCGCCTGACGACGACCCGGATGGAGCGGCGGCTCATATCGGTGCGCCGGATTTGCCGTTCATCGCATAATGATGCCAGGCGAAGATCGCCGCCGCGCCGCGATGCGGGCGCCAGGCCTCGGCCAGTTCGCGGGTCAGCTTCTCGCTGGGGCGCTCGTCCAGCCCGAGCAGGCGGCCGACCTCGATCTGCACCGCCAGGTCTCCGGCCGGCCAGATGTCGGCGCGCCCTTCGGCGAACAGCAGATAGATTTCGGCCGACCACCGGCCGATGCCCTTGATTCGGGTGAGATCGGTGATCGCCTGTTCGTCGCTGGCATCGAGGGTGGCGAGATCGAGCTCGCCCGATCCGACCAGACCGGCAAGGCTGCGCGCATAGCCGGTTTTCTGGCGGGACAGGCCGCAGGCGCGCAGTTCCTCGTCGGTGGCGGCGAGCAGCGGGGCATGGTCGGTCAGGTCGCCGAGCGCCGCCTCCAGGCGGTTCCAGACCGCACGCGCGGCGTGGACGCTGACCTGTTGCCCCACGATCGTGCGCAGCAAGGTCGCGTAGCCGCGCTCGGACAGGCGGGGTTGCGGCAGCCCGACCCGCTCGATCCCGCGCGCAAACGCCGGTTCGATCGCTGCCAGCGCGATCATGGAGGCGTGAAGCTGTTCGGCGGCGATGCCCAAGGGTTGTCCTCTTGTCTTGATTGCAGGCTTTCCCCATAGCCGCAGCCGAAACATCCGTCATCCCGAGGGACTTATGCCGAAATTGATCGTCGTCACCCGCGAAGGCCAGGAATCCACCGTCGAAGGCGAAGCCGGGCTGAGCGTGATGGAAGTGATCCGCGATGCCGGATTCGATGAACTGCTGGCGCTGTGCGGCGGCTGCTGCTCCTGCGCGACCTGCCATATCCATGTCGATCCGGCGTTCGCCGACAGGTTGCCGCCGATGAGCGAGGACGAGAACGACCTGCTCGACAGTTCCGATTATCGGACGGCGACGTCGCGCCTGTCCTGCCAGATCCCGTTCGGCGACTCGCTCGATGGCCTCAAGGTCACGATCGCCGAAGAGGATTGAGCGCCCACTGGCCCCTCCCTTCGCAGGGAGGGGCTGGAGTCAGCCCCGTGTCGCCGCGGCGTAGAGCGCAATCGCGGCGGCGTTGGAGATATTGAGGCTCTCTATCTTCGGCGAGATCGGCAGCTTGGCGAGCACGTCGCAATGCGCCTCGGTGTTCTGGCGCATGCCTTCGCCTTCCGCCCCCAGCACCAGCGCGATCTTGCCGGGCACCAGCGCCTCGCCGAGCAGCACGTCGGTATGCCCGGTGAGGCCGACGCGCCAATAGCCGGCGTCCGCCATCTCATCGAGCGCGCGGGCGAGATTGACCACGCGTATCCAGGGCATCGTCTCCAGCGCGCCGGAAGCGGCACGGGCGAGCGCGCCCGATTCGGGGGGGGCATGGCGATCCTGCGTGACGATGCCGAGCGCATCGAACGCCACCGCCGAGCGCAGCACCGCCCCGACATTGTGCGGGTCGGTCACCTGGTCGAGCACCACGATCGGCCGGCGATCGTCCGGCCCGGCGGCCAGCTCGAACAGTTCGTCCAGCCATTTGTCGGGCAGCGGATCGCATTCCAGCACCAGCCCCTGGTGGGGGGCGTCGTTCGGCACCATGCGGCCGAGATCGGCGCCTTCGGCATATTGCACCGGAAAATGGGAGGGGGAGAGGCCCAGCGCGGCGATCGCCTCGTGGGTTCCCCAGAGTTTGCGGACGGTCCGCTCCGGATTGGCGAGCGCCGCGGTGACGGCGTGGCGCCCCCAGAGACGGACGCGACCGGAGGAGACGGCGGATGGACGATGACCTTTGCGCATAATGTGGGCGCTTTTCCACGGACGTGCGTTGACAGGCAAGGACTCATTCGCCAATAGGCGCGCCTCGCCCCGGCGGAAACGCGGAAGGGTGGCCGAGTGGTTAAAGGCAGCAGACTGTAAATCTGCCCGTGCAAGCGTACACTGGTTCGAATCCAGTCCCTTCCACCACTTCGCCGGGGCGATACCCTTCAGGACATCGGCGATGCGCTTCGGGCGCTGCACGGGGCACCGGGTGAGACGTTGCACGGGACATGGCGCCGGCTATTTTTGCGGCGCGGTGTCGGTGGTCGGGTGCTGGCGGCTCAGGATGCCGCCGGCGACGACGATCCCGGCGATCGCCAGAATGATCGCACCGACGATCAGGGCCAGGAACGGCCGGTTGGCCTTGCGTGGTGCGCGTCCATCTTCGGTCATGACATCTATCTCCCGCTGGTGATACCTATCGGGGGAAATCCGCCCGGGGCTCAAAATGTTCCGGATTTTACCCGCCGGCCTGCGTCAGGACATGCCGCGCCTGCTTGAGATGCGGCGCGTCGATCATCCGGCCGTCGAGCGGGAGCACGCCGGCATCGGGGTTGGCGGCGAACGCCTCCACCACCCGGCGGGCCTGGGCGATCGCGGCGGCCGACGGGGTGAAGGCGGCGTTGATCGTCTCGATCTGGGCGGGGTGGATCGCCATCATGCCGGTGAAGCCGTCCCGCGCCGCCCGCGCGGCATAGCGGGCCAGCCCGTCGCCGTCGTGGAAAGCGGGGAACACCGTCTCGATCGCCGGCACGCCGGCCGCATGGGCGCCGAACAAGGTGAACGCACGGGCCATCTCATAGGGCGCCGTATAGCGGCCATCCTCCTCGCGGCTGGTGGTGGCGCCGATCGCGGCGGGCAGATCCTCCGCGCCCCAGGTCAGCCCGGCGAGGCGATGCGCGACCGGGCCATAGCTGCCGAGCTGGAAGATCGCGGCGGGCGTTTCGGTCGCGATCGGCAGGATCGGCACGAAGAGGTCGCGCGCCGCCATGCGATTGGCCAGCGCCTCGACCGAGACGGCGCCCTCCGCCTTGGGCAGCACGATGCCGTCCGGCTTGCCGGCGGCGATGACGTTCAGGTCGAGGTCGACGTCCTTGCCGTCGAGCGGATTGACGCGGACGAACAGCGTCGCGCGCCGCTCCGCCGTGGCCAGGAAGCGGGCGACCTCGTCGCGCGCCCTCGGGCGGTTATCGGCCGCCACGGCATCCTCCAGATCGAGGATCAGCGCATCGGCGCCGAAGCCGAGCGCCTTTTCCATCCGCTCGGGGCGGTCGCCGGGGACGAAGAGCAGGGAGCGGAGCCTCATGCGGGTTTCCTGTGCAGCAGTGCGGATCGCGTGCAGCGGCATACCACATCGCCGCGCTGGTTGATCAGCTCATGCTGGAAGGTGACGACACCGGCCTGCGGGCGCGACCGGCTGTCCTTGAGCGCGATCACCTCCGAGGTGGCGCGCATCGTGTCGCCGAGGAACACCGGCTGCGGCATGACCAGCGCATCATAGCCGAGATTGGCGACCAGCGTGCCGAGCGTCGTCTCGCCGACCGACAGCCCGATCATCAGCGCGAAGGTGAAGGTGCCGTTGACGAGGATCTGGCCGAACTCGCTGGCCTTGGCGGCCTCCGCATCGATGTGGAGCGGCTGCGGATTGTGGGTCATCACCGAGAAGAGCAGATTGTCGGTCTCGGTGACGGTGCGGCGGATCGGGTGCTCGACCCGGTCGCCGATCTGCCATTCGTCATAATATCTGCCGGTCATGCCTGGCTCCCGTCCTTATTGTCCCGATCTCGATCCCGATGACCCTGATCCCGTTCGGGCTGAGCCTGTCGAGGCCCTGTCCTTCTTCCTGTGCGAAGGGCGGCCCTTCGACAGGCTCAGGGCGAACGGGCGGGATTATGCCGCCGGCTCGATCGGCTCGATCCGGGCGAGCAATGTGCCTTCGGAGACCTGCGCGCCGGCCGCCGGGCCGAGCTCCGCGACGATGCCATCGAACGGCGCGAGCAGCGCCTGCTCCATCTTCATCGCCTCGATCACGACGACGCGCTGGCCTTTGGCGACCGCATCGCCCGCCGCGACCTCGACCGCGACGATGCGGCCGGGCATCGGGGCGGTGAGGGTGCCGTCGGAGAGCGAGGCGCCCGCGCTCGCATCGTAGCGCGTCTTGATGGCAATTTTCTCGCCGTCATCGAAAACATACAGTCCGGCCTCGGCCGGTTCCGTGGAGATCCATTCCTCCGTCCAATCACCCGTCATGGGGACCGTCTCTCGCTTGTTGTCGAGGAAGAACGACGCTGAAAGTTCGGGATCGGCATTGACACGGAAACCAAGGCATTCGCGCCATATGTTGCCGGCGCAAGGGGCCGCCAATTCGCTGGCAATCGTTCCGTAGCTTCGGCCGTTTAAAGATCGAACGCTCTGAATGAGCAGGGCGATACCCGCTTGGCGTTTCAGCTTGTCTGTCACGGGCGTGAGATCCGTCAGCGACCGCTCCTCGTTCCCGATGAAGCCTGTCGTCACTCCGCCCGATCGAAACTCGGCGCGACGGAGCAACCGTGCGAGGAAGCCGGCGTTGGTTGCGATCGGGGCTACTTCAGTGCCCGCACATACCTCTGCCAGCCCATCAACCGCCGCCGTGCGCGTGCTGGCATGCACGATGATCTTGGCGATCATCGGGTCATAGAATGTCTGGATCACGTCGGTACGGTTGAGACTGCTTTCGATCCGCACATCGATGCTGCTGGGGCTCGGGATAATCCAATGGTCGATTCGACCAGCGCTCGGCAGGAACCCCCTGGCCGGATCCTCCGCATAGAGCCGCGCCTCGATCGCCCAGCCGTCGATCGCGAGTTCGTGCTGGCGCTTGGGCAGCGGCTCGCCCGATGCCACGCGGAGTTGCCATTCGACCAGATCCTGCCCGGTGATCGCCTCGGTCACCGGATGCTCGACCTGCAGCCGCGTGTTCATCTCCATGAACCAGATGCGGTCGGCACGCAGGCCTTCGGAGGCGTCGGCGATGAACTCGATGGTGCCGGCGCCGACATAGTCGACCGCCTGCGCCGCCTTCACCGCCGCCGCGCACACCGCGTCGCGCGTGGCCGCATCCATGCCGGGGGCGGGGGCCTCCTCGATCACCTTCTGGTGGCGGCGCTGGAGCGAGCAGTCGCGCTCGAACAGGTGGACGACCTGGCCGTGGCTGTCCCCGAACACCTGCACCTCGATATGGCGCGGGCTCAGGATATATTTCTCGATCAGCACGCGATCGTCGCCGAAGGAGGAAGCCGCCTCGCGCTGGCAGGAGGCCAGCGCATCGGCGAAATGCTGCGCAGCATCGACCCGCCGCATGCCCTTGCCGCCGCCACCGGCGACCGCCTTGATCAGCACCGGATAGCCGATCGCATCGGCCTCCGCCTGCAGCCGTTCCGGCGACTGGTCCGGCCCAAGATAGCCGGGCGTGACCGGCACGCCGGCGGCGATCATCCGCTGCTTGGCGGCATCCTTGAGGCCCATCGCGCGGATGCTGTCCGGATGGGGGCCGACCCAGACCAGCCCGGCCGCGATCACGTCCGCCGCGAAATCCGCATTCTCGGAGAGGAAGCCATAGCCGGGGTGGATCGCCTGCGCGCCGCTGGCCTGGGCGGCGGCGATGATCCGCGCGCCGACCAGATAGCTTTCGCGCACCGGCGCCGGCCCGATCAGCACCGCCTCGTCGGCCGAGCGGACATGGAGAGCGCCGGCATCGGCCTCCGAATAGACCGCCACGGTGCGGATGCCGAGCCGCCGCGCGGTGCGGATGATCCGGCAGGCGATCTCGCCGCGATTGGCGATGAGGAGGGAGGTGATCATGGGTGCAATGGTCCGTTGCCGTGGGGCTGGGCTTTCCTGGCGTCGACGCTGAGGGGGCGCTGGAGCCGAGATCCTGAAACAAGTTCAGGATGACGAGGAAGGGGATTGGGTTGCCTCTTTCCGTCATGCTGAACTTGTTTCAGCATCCCGCCAGACGGTTTTCCCGGAGACCTGCGGTGGATCGCCAACCTTGCGTCTATATCCTCGCCAACAAGGCGCGTGGCACGCTGTATGTCGGCGTCACCTCGGCGCTGATCGCGCGGCTTCACCAACACCGCAGCGGCAGCGTGCCGGGCTTCACGACGCGCTACGGCGTGCGACGTCTCGTCCATTATGAGATGGCCGACACCATGGAGGCCGCGATCCTGCGCGAGAAGCAGCTGAAACGCTGGCATCGCGACTGGAAACTCAACCTGATCGAGCAACATAACCCGCATTGGGAAGACCTGGCCGTGGGGCTGGGCCTTCCTCCGCTTCCGCGTGAAGGGCGCGTTGATGCGGAACCCTGAAACAAGTTCAGGGTGACGAAGAGGGGGGAGCAGGTGGAGGCTGCCATTCTCTGGTCGCGCCTGCCCCTCCACCACCCGGCTGCGCCGGGCGGTCCCCCTCCCCGAGGCAAGCTCGGGGAGGACTGAGTGGACCGTGCGCGCGCTCACATCCGGAACACGCCGAAGGCCGGGCGTTCGGCAACGGGGGCGTTGAGGCAGGCGGCGAGGCTCAGTCCCAGCACGTCGCGGGTCTGGGCCGGGTCGATGATGCCGTCGTCCCACAATCGCGCCGTGGCGTGCCAGGGATTGCCCTCGTCCTCATATTTTGCGCGGATCGGGGCCTTGAACGCCTCGGCCTGCTCGGGCGTCCAGCTCTCGGCGTCGCGGTGGACCGTCGCCAGCACGCTCGCCGCCTGCTCGCCGCCCATCACCGAGATGCGGCTGTTGGGCCAGCTGAACAGGAAGCGCGGCGAATAAGCGCGCCCCGCCATGCCGTAATTGCCGGCGCCGAAGCTGCCGCCGATCAGCACCGTGATCTTGGGCACGCTGGCGGTGGCCACCGCCGTCACCAGCTTGGCGCCATGCTTGGCGATGCCCTCGGCCTCGTACCTGCCGCCGACCATGAAGCCCGAGATGTTCTGCAGGAACAGCAGCGGCACGCGGCGCTGGCAGGCGAGCTCGATGAAATGCGCGCCCTTCACCGCCGCTTCGGAGAACAGCACGCCGTTATTGGCGAGGATCGCCACCGGCATCCCCCAGATATGGGCGAAGCCGCAGACCAGCGTAGTGCCGTAGAGCGGCTTGAACGCGTGGAATTCGGACCCGTCGACGATCCGGGCGATCACCTCATGGACGTCGTAGGGCGCGCGGACATCCTCGGGGATCAGCCCGTACAGCTCCTCGGCAGCGAATTTCGGGGCGCGCGGCTCCTTCAGCGCGATGTCGGGCGTGCGATCGGCGGGCAGGGTGGCGACGATATCGCGGATGATGGTCAGCGCATGCTCGTCATTCTCGGCGAGATGATCGACCACGCCTGATTTCCGGGCATGGAGATCGCCGCCGCCGAGATCCTCGGCCGAGATCACCTCGCCGGTCGCCGCCTTCACCAGCGGCGGGCCTGCCAGGAAGATCGTGCCCTGCTCGCGCACGATCACGCTCTCGTCGGACATCGCCGGCACATAGGCGCCGCCCGCGGTGCAGCTGCCCATCACGCAGGCGATCTGCGGGATGCCGAGCGCCGACATCTGCGCCTGGTTGAAGAAGATGCGGCCGAAATGCTCCTTGTCGGGGAAGACCTCGGCCTGGTGGGGCAGGTTGGCGCCGCCCGAATCGACCAGATAGAGGCAGGGCAGCCGGTTCTCGCGAGCGATCTCCTGCGCGCGCAGATGCTTCTTCACGGTCAGCGGATAATAGGTGCCGCCCTTCACCGTCGCGTCGTTGCAGACGATCATGCACATCCGGCCGGAGACGCGGCCGATACCGGCGATCATGCCGGCGCCGGGCACCTCGCCGCCATATTCGCCATGCGCGGCGAGCTGGCCGATCTCGAGAAAGGGCGAGCCCGGATCGAGCAGATGGCCGACGCGATCGCGCGGCAACAGCTTGCCGCGCGCGACATGGCGCTCACGCGAGGCCTCCGGGCCGCCCAGCGCGGCAGTGGCGACGTCGGCGCGCAGCCTGTCGGCGAGCGCGCGGTTGTGCGCGGCGCGGCGGCGGAAATCCTCCGAGGAGGGATCGACAAGAGTGGTGAGAGGCGCGCCCATCAGAAAGATACCTCCCCGGCACGGGGAGGGGGACCAGCCGCCATCACTGCGCCCTCGGGGCGTCGTGGCCGATCAGTTCGCGGCCGATCAACATCCGTCTCACCTCGTTGGTCCCCGCGCCGATATCGAGCAGCTTGGCGTCGCGGGCATAGCGCTCGACCGGCCAGTCCTTCGTGTAACCCGCGCCGCCGAGCGCCTGAATCGCCTCGTTCGCCACCTTCACCGCATTCTCCGAGGCGAGCAGGATCGCGCCAGCGGCATCGTAGCGCGTCGTCCTGCCGGCATCACAGGCGCGCGCCACCGCATAGACATAGGCGCGCGACGAATTGAGCGCGACGACCATGTCGGCGACCTTGCCCTGCATCAGCTGGAAGGTGCCGATCGCCTGCCCGAACTGTTTGCGTTCCCGCACATAGGGGATGACGGTATCGAGGCAGGCCGCCATGATGCCGAGCTGGATGCCGGAGAGCACCACGCGCTCATAATCGAGGCCGGACATCAGCACCTTGGCGCCGCCGTTCAGCGGCCCCATCACATTCTCGCCCGGCACGAAGCAATCGTCGAACACCAGCTCGGCCGTGGGGCTGCCGCGCATCCCCATCTTGTCGATTGTCTGGCCGATGGAGAAACCGGCGAAATCCTTCTCGATCAGGAAGGCGGTAATGCCCTTCGATCCGGCGTCCGGCGCGGTCTTGGCATAGACCACCAGAGTATCGGCATAAGGCGCGTTGGTGATCCAGAATTTGGTGCCGTTGAGCCGATAGCCGCCCTCCACCGCATCGGCGCGCAGCTTCATGCTGACCACGTCCGATCCGGCGCCGGCCTCGGACATGGCAAGGCTGCCGACATGATCGCCGGAGATCAGCTTGGGCAGATATTTCGCCTTCTGCTCGGGGGAACCCCAGCGGCGGATCTGGTTGACGCACAGATTGCTGTGCGCGCCGTAGGAGAGGCCGACCGAGGCCGAGGCGCGGCTCACCTCCTCGCAGGCGACGACATGTTCGAGATAGCCGAGGCCGAGGCCGCCATACTCCTCCTCGACGGTGATGCCGTGGAGGCCGAGCGCGCCCATCTCCGGCCACAGTTCGCGCGGGAAGCTGTCCTCCGCATCGATCCTCGCGGCGATCGGCGCGATCCGATCGGCCGCGAAGCGCGCGGTGGTGTCGCGGATCATGTCCGCATGTTCGCCGAGGGCGAAATCGAACGCCTGCATATGCTCTCCGATATTATTTTGGCGGGCTGATAGCGCAGGCGCGCGGCGAAGGACAGGGTGTCAGCTCTTTGCCGGCGCCAGTTCGTCCGCCGCGAAATCGTCGACGGCGATGACGGTGGCGATGGCGGCGTCGGCCTCCTCGAGCCGGGCACGGTCGTCGTCCGACAGCCGGTCGGGGCCGGCCGCGTGCCAATCCTTGATGCGCGCCTTGCGCAGGCGATCGCGGATCGGCTGGGTCTCGGTGACGAGCGTGAAGGCCTGTTCGAGCTTCGCCACCGCATCGTCGCCCCGGCCGCGATAGATGTCGGCGGTGAGCCGGTCGCGCGCCGCGGAGGGCGTGGTGATGACCGCGGCGGTCTTGCGGATCAGCCAGTCGGACGGGCCGTGGCGACGGCGACCGAACGGCATGATGAAGATCCTCAGCATCCAGCGCACCGCGCGGCTCGGCATGTTGGCGATCAGTTCGTCGAAGCGCTGCTCGATCGTCAGGAAGCCGGCCTCCATGCAATAGCGCAGCAGCACCCAGTCGCTGTCCTGCCGGCCCTCATCCTCCCAGCGCTTGAGCGCGGCGGAGAGCAGATAGAGTTCGGACAGGATGTCGCCGAGCCGCGCCGACAGCAATTCGCGGCGCTTGAGCTCGCCGCCGAGCGACAGGAAGGCGATGTCCGACACGAAGGCGAAGGCGGCGGAGTAGCGGGAGAGCTGGCGATAGAAGCGCTTGGCACGCCCGGCTTCGGGGGCAGGCGCGAAGGCGCCGCCGGTCCAGCTGCGCGCGAAGGCCCGGATCGCGGTCTTGAGCGCATGGGCGACATGCTTCCACACCACCGCATCGAACCGGGTGAGCGCCAAGGCGCGATCCTGCTCGCCGATCGCGCGCACCTCGTCGAGCAGATAGGGGTGCGAGCGGATCGCGCCCTGGCCGAACACCATCAGCGAGCGGGTGAGGATATTCGCCCCCTCCACCGTGATCGCGACCGGCACCGAGCGGTACGAATTGCCGAGATAGTTGCTCGGCCCGTCGATGATCGCCTTGCCGCCATGGACGTCCATCGCATCGTTGACGACGATCCGCATCCGCTCGGTGGCGTGCAGCTTCATCACCGAGGAGATCACGGCGGGGTGATGGCCCTGGTCGAGCCCGGCGCAGGTCAGCCGGCGCGCGGCATCGAGCAGATAGGCGTTGGCGGCGATCCGCGCGAGCCGCTCCTGCACGCCTTCGAACTCGGCGATGGCGACGTTGAACTGCGAGCGGACGCGGGCATAGGCGCCGGTGGTGTAGGCGGCGAAGGCGGCGGCGGCGGCCGATTGCGAGGGCAGCGAGATGCCGCGCCCGGCGGCCAGCGCCGACATCAGCATCCGCCAGCCCTGGCCGACGCGCTCGCGCCCGCCGATGATGTGATCGAGCGGGATGAATACGTCATGGCCTTCGTTGGGGCCGTTCATGAACGCCTGCATCGCGGGCAGATGGCGGCGGCCGATCTCGACGCCGGGCAGATCGGTGGGGACGAGGCCGACGGTGATGCCGATCTCCGCCTCGCCGCCCAGCAGCCGATCGGGATCGGAGAGCTTGAAGGCGAGGCCGAGGATGGTCGCGACCGGGCCGAGCGTGATGTAGCGCTTGTGCCAGTTGAGGCGGATGCCGAGCACCGTCTCGCCCTGCCATTCGCCATGGGCGACGACGCCGCTATCGACCATCGCCGCGGCATCCGATCCGGCCTCGGGCGAGGTCAGCCCGAAGCAGGGGATTTCGCGTCCGTCGGCCAGCCGCGGCAGCCAATAATCCTTCTGCGCGTCGGTGCCGAAGGTCATGATCAGCTCGCCCGGCCCGAGCGAATTGGGCACCATCGCGGTGACCGCGGCGGCGGACGAGCGGGTCGAGAGCTTGCGCACCACCTCGCTGTGGCCGAGCGCCGAGAAGCCGAGGCCGCCATAGCGCTGGGGGATGATCATGCCGAAGAAGCGCGCGCGCTTGAGCAGATCCCAGGCGGCGGGCGGCAGGTCATGATCCTCGAAGGTCGCCTTCCAGTCGTCGACCAGCGCGCAGAGTTCCTCCACCGGCCCGTCGAGAAAGGCGCGCTCTTCGTCCGAGAGGGCGGCGGGCGGCACCGCGAGCAGCTGGTTCCAGTCCGGATTGCCGGTGAACAGCGCGGCGTCGAGCCAGGTGTCGCCGGCGTCGATCGCCTCCGCCTCGGTTGTCGACAAAGCGGGCATCACCCCTTCCACGGCCTGGAAGACCGGGCGGGTGACGATATCGCGGCGCAGCGTGGTGGCGGTCATCGGCGATCCTCTCTCTTTGGGAATGCAACGCAATCCCGGCCAGAGAGGTCCATGAACGGCCGGAATGCCGCCTGGGCTCCTGCCTGTGCGGGAGCCCAGGACGGCGCGTCAGTCGAAGCCGACGACGGCGTGGGGCACGTAGGGCGCCTCCAGCCGCGCGATCTCGTCGTCGCTCAGCTCCAGATCGAGCGCCGCGATCGCATCGTCGAGATGACCGGGCTTGGAGGCGCCGACGATCGGCGCGGAGACCTCGGGCTTGTCCAGCACCCAGGCGAGCGCGACCTGCGCGCGGGGCACGCCGCGCTCCTGCGCGATCGCGGCCACCGTCTCCACCACCTTGCGATCGGCATCGGCGGTGTGGGCGTAGAGCGTCTTGCCGAACTGGTCGGTCTCGGATCGCCCGGTGGTCTCGTCCCAGTCGCGGGTCAGGCGGCCCCGCGCGAGCGGGCTCCACGGGATCACGCCGACGCCTTCTGCCTCGCACAAAGGCAGCATCTCGCGCTCCTCCTCGCGATAGAGCAGGTTGACGTAGTTCTGCATGGTGACGAAGCGCGTCCAGCCATTCTGCTCGGCGACGTGGAGCAGGGTGGCGAACTGCCAGGCATACATCGACGAGGCGCCGATATAGCGGGCCTTGCCGGCCTTCACGACATCGTGGAGCGCCTCCAGCGTCTCCTCGATCGGCACGTCGTAATCGAAGCGGTGGATCTGGTAGAGATCGACATAGTCGGTGCCGAGCCGCTTCAGGCTGGCGTCGATCTCGCTCATGATCGCCTTGCGCGAAAGCCCGGCGCCGTTCGGCCCCTTGTGCATCCGGCCATGCACCTTGGTGGCGATCACCACCTCGTCGCGGGGGATGAAATCCTTGAGCGCGCGGCCGACAATCTCTTCCGAGGTGCCGTCCGAATAGACGTTGGCGGTATCGAAGAAGTTGATCCCGGCTTCCACCGCCTGGCGGATCAGCGGCCGGCTCTTCTCTTCGTCGAGCGTCCATTCGTGGGTGCCGCGATCCGCCACGCCGAAGGTCATGCAGCCGAGGCAGAGCGGCGAGATGTCGAGCCCGGTGTTGCCGAGCTTGCGATAATCCATGAGGGTCTCCTTGCGACGCGAACCGGCGGTGCGGCAATGCCACATGCCGGGGGGAATAGGCTGGGTGCCTGGGCCAAGAGATAGGGCGTCATCGCGTCATCGTCATGCCGGCAGGACGATTTCGATGCCGCTTTTTTGGGCGAGTTGCGGGCGGCGAGGTGCGTGGGGCGACCGTGGGGCTTGGCCTTCGACTGCGCTCAGGCCGAACGGGGGTGGGGAGCGGGGTTGTAGGTCCATGGAGGCGGGGCGATCCGCTTCAATCCCCTGAATGGCGATCCGCCCCGGCCGCACCCGCCATCAGCCGTCGGCGCCGACCTTGAACGTATCGCATTGGGCGGGATCGCCGGAGTCGATGCCGCGCTTCAGCCACTTCATCCGCTCGGCGGAGGTGCCGTGGGTGAAGCTGTCCGGCACGACGCGGCCCTGCGCTTCCTGCTGGAGGGTGTCGTCGCCGATTGCGTGCGCCGCCTTCAGGCCGCCCTCGACGTCGCCCGGCTCGATCCGGTCGCGATTGTGCGCCGCCCACACGCCGGCATAGCAATCCGCCTGAAGCTCGATCAGCACCTGGGTGGCATTGCCCTGCTTGGTCGACTCATCGCGTTGCTGCGCCGTCGCCTGGGCGAGCGTGCCCAATTCGTCCTGGACATGGTGGCCGACCTCGTGGGCGATCACATAGGCCTGGGCGAAATTGCCGGAGACGCCGAACTTGTTCTGCAGCTCGTCGTAGAATTCGGTGTCGAGATAGACGCGCTTGTCGTTGGGGCAATAGAATGGCCCCATCGCCGATTGCGCGGCGCCGCAGCCGGAACTGCCCTCGCGGCTGTAGAAGATCAGCGCGGTGGGGGTGTATTGGCGGCCCTCCTGCTGGAAGATCGCGCTCCACGTATCCTCGGTGCTGGCGAGCACCTGGCAGGAGAATTTGCTGGCGGCGTTGGCGGCGCAGGCCTTGGCGGCGCCGTCATGGCTGATCGTCGGCTGGTTGCCGGTGGGCAGCGCATTCTGACCGCCGCCCATCAGCGCCATCGGGTTGCCGCCGAAGATCAGCGCGCCGATGATCAGAACGACGATACCGCCGATGCCGAAGCGGCTGGCGACGAAGCCGAACAGCAGCGGGAACAGTCCGCCGCCGCCACCGAAGCCGCCGCCGCCGCCGCCGTAATTCTGGTCGCGCTCGTCGCCGACATTGTCGCTGGTCCGGTAATCGTCGAGCTTCATCGCCTGTCCCCGCCAAGATGGCCCGCAGCGACAATGCGCCGACGCAGGCTTCGTTGCAAAATGGTCATGAACCTGTGCTTGATGCATCGCAGCAGAAGGGACAGATTGCCGCCATGTCGGACGCCGATCTCCGCGACAGGAATGCGCCACTCCCGTTGCCCGCGCATGTCGCGCTGGTGCTCCAGGGCGGCGGCGCGCTGGGTTCGTTCCAGGGCGGCATCGCCGAGGCGTTGCATGATGCGAGCATCCCGATCGACTGGGTGGCCGGGATCTCGATCGGCGCGGTCAACGCGGCGCTGATCGCCGGCAACCCGCCCGAGCGGCGGGTCGAGCGGCTCAAGGCGTTCTGGGCGACGGTGACCTCCGCGCTGCCGAGCTTTCCCTTCCCCTTCGCGACCGACCAGATGCGCGAGCTGCTCAACGAATGGTCGGCGACGGCGGTGGCGACCGCCGGCGTTCCGGGGTTCTTCTCGCCCCGCGCCTGGCCGCCGATGATGGCGGTGCCGGGCACGATCGAGGCGCTGAGCTTCTACGACACGACGCCGCTGGTCGAGACGCTGAACGCGCTGGTCGACTGGGATCTGCTCAATGACGGGCCGATCCGCCTGTCGGTCGGCGCGGTCGAGATCGAGAGCGGCAATTTCTATTTCTTCGACACCACCAAGGAGCGGATCGACCATCGCCACATCATGGCGTCCGGTGCGCTGCCGCCGGGGCTGCCGCCGGTCGAGATCGACGGCAAATGGTGGTGGGACGGCGGCGTCGTCTCCAACACGCCGCTCAGCCATGTGCTCGACAACCAGACCGAGGACATGCTGATCTTCCAGGTCGATCTGTTTTCGTCGAAGGGGGTCATGCCGCGCACGATCATGGATGTCGCGGCCCGGGCCAAGGAAATCCAGTATAGCAGCCGCACGCGGGCGATCTCGGATCAGGCGATGCGGACCCGCAAGCGGCGCGAGGTCGCCGCCCGCGTGCTCGCCAAGCTGCCCCCCGAATGGCATGACGATCCCGACGTGAAGGAACTGACCGCGATCGCGCATGAGAATGCGGTGGCGCTGGTCCAGCTGATCTACCGCGCGACCGACTGGGAAGGCGGATCGCGCGACTATGAATTTTCCGAACGCACCCGGATCGAGCATTGGGACGCGGGGCGCGAGGCGATCCTGCGCACGATCGGCAAGGCGGGCGTGATCGCGCACGACATCGTCGGCCGCCATACCGTCGTCTTCGACACCAACCGCGCCGACAGCTGAACCCGTTCCTGGCCTGCATTTCCTGAAAGGAGAATTCGCATGTTCCTCAAGGGCAAGACCGCGATCGTCACCGGCTCCACCTCGGGCATCGGCCTCGCTTACGCCAAGGCGCTGGCGGCCGAAGGCGCGCAGGTGATGATCAACGGCTTCGGCAATGCCGATGCGATCGAGACCGAGCGCGCCGCGCTCGAGGCGACCAGCGGCAAGGCGCTCTACAGCGATGCCGACATGACCAAGCCCGATGCCGTCGCCGCGATGGTGCAGCGCTGCCACGACGAGCTGGGCGGGCCGGACATCGTGATCGCCAATGCCGGCATCCAGCATGTCGAGCCGATCGAGAGCTTCCCGATCGAGAAATGGGACCAGATCATCGCGATCAACCTCACCTCGGCCTTCCTGCTGATGCGCGCCGCGATCCCGTTCATGAAGGAGCGGAAATGGGGGCGGATCATCTCGACCGCGTCCGCCCATTCGCTCGTCGCCTCGCCGTTCAAGTCGGCCTATGTCACCGCCAAGCACGGCATCGCCGGCCTGACCAAGACGGCGGCGCTGGAACTCGCCACCTTCGGCGTGACGGTGAACTGCATTTCGCCCGGCTATGTCTGGACGCCGCTGGTCGAGAACCAGATCCCCGATACCATGAAGGCGCGCGGCCTGACCCGCGAGCAGGTGATCAACGAAGTGCTGCTCGATACCCAGCCGACCAAGCAGTTCGTCACGCCCGAGCAGGTCGCCGCGCTGGCGCTGTTCCTGTGCCGGGACGAGGCGGCGCAGATCACCGGCTCCAACTACTCGATCGACGGCGGCTGGACGGCGGAGTGATCCCGATCCCGGCCGGCCTTGTCCGAAAGCGCTGGCGCGGGCGGGCGATCGCTGGCTAAAGGACGGTCATGCGCACCATGTCCGCCCGCCTGCTCGCCCTGACGCTGATCTCCGGGCCGCTGATCGCCGGGCTGGCCGGCTGCGCGCATAACAAGGCCTGCCCGCCGGCCGCGCCCGGCAGCGCGGTGCTGCAGCCGGACTGGCACGACGTCATCACCGATCCCGATCATCTGCGGCTGCGGGCATGGCGCAAGGCGTTTGTCGATGCGCTGACCAAGGCGCGAGGGAGCGGCCATGGCGCCGAGATCGACGCGCAGGGCAAGCTGCTCGATCCCGATACCGCGCTCGACCATCCGGCGCTGCCCGTGGGATTCTATAGCTGTCGCGTGATCAAGCTCGGCGCGAAGGAGGCGGGCCACGCCGATTACATCGCCTATCCCGCGCATCGCTGCCAGGTCCGCCCGTCCGACGACATCACCCGCCTGGTGCAACTGGACGGGCTGCAAAAGCCGTCGGGCCGGCTCTATCAGGATGGCGCGTCGCGGATGGTGTTCCTGGGGACGATGATCCTCGGCGATGAGCAGAAGCCGATCGCCTATGGGCGGGATGCCGATCGCGACATGGTCGGCATCGTTCAGCGCGTCGGCGACAAGCATTGGCGGATGCTGCTGCCCAATCCCGCATGGGAATCGAACATGGACGTTCTGGATCTGACGCTGGCCGACTGAATCGGCGCCCCGGAACGCGTTTCGCACGCTTTCCGGGGGCCATGCCGATCCGATCAGACCGATCCGATCAGACCAATCCGATCAGGCCGCTTCGGTTTCGCGGCTGGCGGCATCCAGCGTCGCCAGCTGATCGTCGGCAAGCGTCAGCGTCGTCGCACCGAGCAATTCCTCGACCTGCTTCACGCTCGTCGCGCTGGCGATCGGGGCAGCGATACCGGGCTGGGCGGCGATCCACGCCAGCGCGATTTGCGCGTGCGATGCGCCGGTCGCCTCCGCCACCTCGTCCAGCGCGGCCAGCACCCGTGGGCCGTTGCCCTCCATATATTTCTTCGCGGCGCCGCTGCGCGTGCCCTTGAGGTCTGCCGGCGTGCGATATTTGCCGGTCAGATAGCCGGAGGCGAGGCCGTAATAGGGCGTCATACCGATGCCGTGCGCCACGCAGAAATCCTGCACGGCGCCCTCATAATCGGCCCGTTCGAGTAGGTTATACTGGTTCTGCAGGGCCTGGTAGCGCGCGGTGCCGGCATTTTCCTGCGCGCCGACCGCCGAGGCGAGCCGGCCGGCATCGAAGTTGGAGGCGCCGACGAAGCGGACCTTGCCGGCCTTCACCGCCGCGTCGAACGCCTCCGCCACGGCCGCCTGATCGGTATCGGGATCATCCTGATGGGCGAGGTAGAGATCGACATGATCGGTGCCGAGCCGCTTCAGCGAGGCATCGAGCGCGCGCGCGATATGATCGGGCGACAGGCCCTTTACCCCGTCGATCGGCAGCATGCCGACCTTGGTGGTGATCATCACGTCGTCGCGCCGGCCGGGGCGCTGGAGCCATTCGCCGATCAGCGTCTCCGATTCGCCGCCCTGATGCCCATCCGCCCAGGCCGAATAGACATCGGCGGTGTCGATCATCGTGCCGCCGCCGGCCACGAAGGCGTCGAGCACGGCGAAGCTCGTCTCGCGATCGATCGTCCAGCCGAAGACGTTGCCGCCGAGGATCAGCGGTGGGGTTTCGAGATCCGAACGACCGATCGTGCGCACTTCCTTCATGGACTGTCTCCTTGATGTTGCCGGTCCCAACGGACGGGCGATCAGAAAGGTCTGTCGAGCGTGATGTGATTGGCCTTTTTCAGCGCGTCGATGGCACGCTTCACCTGCTGGCTGTCGCCGCGCGGCACCACCAGCACCGCATCATGGGTGGCGATCACGATCACGTCCTTCACGCCGACGGCGGCGACCAGCGGGCCTTCGCTGCGGATCAGGCAATTCTCGGTGTCGATCGCGATCACCTCGCCATGGTGGGCGTTGCCGGTCTCGTCCTTCAGCGCCAGATCGTGCAGGGCATCCCAGCTGCCGACATCGGACCAGCCCATGTCGACCGGCACGACCGCGACCCGCTCGGCCTTCTCCATCACCGCATAGTCGATCGAATCGGACGGCGATCGGCCGAAGGCGATGCCATCGGGGTGGACCCGCAACCCGTCGCGGCGGCTGTCCGCGATCGCATCGCGGGCGGCGGCGGCCATGCCGGGCGCGGAGGCGTCGAGCGCCGCCAGATAGGCGCCGGCGGTGAACAGGAAGATGCCGCCGTTCCAGCTATAGCGCCCTTCGGCCACATAGGCTTCGGCGGTCGCGCGATCCGGCTTTTCGACGAAGCGTTCGACGCGCTGCACGCCGATGGCGATCTCCTTGCCCCGGCAGATATAGCCATAGCCGACTTCGGGCGCGGTCGGCTGGATGCCGAAGGTGACGAGCCAGCCATCTTCGACCAGCGGCACGGCGCGCTCGATCGCGCCGTGGAAGGCTTCGACATCGGTGATGACATGATCGGACGGCATCACCAGCAGGATGTCGTCCGGCGCGGCCAGCACGGCGGCGAGCGCGATCGCCGGCGCGGTGTTGCGGGCGGCAGGCTCGAGGATCAGCGTCGAATCTGCGACACCGGCGCCGGCCATCTGGGTTTCGATCTCCGCGGCATGGGCGGCGTTCGCCACCACCATCGGCGCCGTGAAGCGATCACCGGAGGCGCGTCGCGCGGTCAACTGGAGCATCGTGTCGTCATGGGTCAGCGCCAGCAATTGCTTGGGTCGCCCGCTGCGGGACAATGGCCACAGACGAGTGCCTGAACCGCCCGACAAAATGACAGGCGTGATCCGTTTGCGTTCCGACATGATTGCGCGTTTCCTGGCTGTTTTTCCGCCGAGCGGCGATAAGCCGTATTCGCTTAATCCCGCACCGTTGCGCAACGGTTTCAGGAAATATTTGTCAATTTCGGCGACACCCCCTCTCGCGCGGGCTAGGTTTGCCCGGTCGAGAGGGATTGGCGCCGGCGTGATCAGGCTGTTCAAGCATTATGTACCCCACGCCGTGCTGCTGCTCGGCTTCGTGGACGTCGTGCTGCTGCTGTGCGCGGCGGAGGCCAGCTGGGTGCTGCGCGCCTGGCAGATCGGCATGGCGATCACCTCGATCACCACCCGCATCGGGCCGATCATCACTTTTGCCTGTTCGGTCGAGATCGCGATGATCGCGGTCGGGGTCTATGGTCTCGATGCACTGCAATCGGTGCGTTTCGCCAGCGTCCGGATCATGGTGGCGACCGCGCTCGGGCTGATTTTCATGTCGGTCGCCGCGTTCGTCGCGCCGGGGCTGACGCTGTGGCGGTCCAACGCCCTCTATGCCGCGCTGCTCGCGCCGACGATGCTGACGCTGGCACGGCTGCTGCTCGGCTCGGCGCTGGGATCGGAGGCGTTCAAGCGCCGGGTGCTGGTCTTGGGCGCCGGCGCGCGGGCGGCGCGAATCAAGGCGCTCGCCGACAAGCCCGGCGCCGGTTTCGTGGTGTGCGGCTTCGTCGGCATGAACAATGCCGAGGCCGTCGTGCGGGGTGCGATCCATCGCGACGCGATCGACAGCCTGTCCGACCATGTCGTCAACCTCAAGGCGTCCGAAGTGGTGCTGGCGCTGGAGGAACGGCGCAACGCGCTGCCCTTGCAGGATCTGCTGCGCATCAAGACCACCGGCGTCCACGTCAACGAACTGTCCAGCTTCCTGGAACGCGAGACCGGGCGGGTCGATCTCGCCACCGCCAGCCACAGCTGGCTGATCTTTTCGGACGGTTTCTCGTCCGGCCATTTCCTGTCGACCATCGCCAAGCGACTGTTCGATATCCTGGCGAGCCTGTTGCTGCTGATCCTCGCCTTGCCGGTGATCGTGCTGACCGCGATCGCGATCAAGCTCGAGAGCCGGGGGCCGGCTTTCTACCGGCAGAAGCGCGTCGGCCTGTTCGGTGAGGAGTTCGACGTCATCAAGCTGCGCTCGATGCGGCAGGATGCCGAGGTCGCCGGTGTGGCGGTGTGGGCGCAGGAGAATGATCCGCGCGTCACCCGGATCGGCCGCTTCATCCGCATGGTCCGCATCGACGAGTTGCCGCAGGTGTGGGTGGTGCTGCTCGGCAAGATGAGTTTCGTCGGCCCACGGCCGGAACGGATGCAGTTCGTCACCGATCTCACCCAGCAGCTGCCCTTCTATGCCGAACGCCATATGGTGAAGCCCGGCATCACCGGCTGGGCGCAGATCAACTATCCCTATGGCGCGAGCCTGGAGGATGCGCGCAACAAGCTCGAATATGACCTCTATTATGCCAAGAACTACACGCCCTTCCTCGATCTGCTGATCCTGTTGCAGACGGTGCGCGTGCTGCTCTGGCCATCGGGCGCGCGATGATCTCGCGCCCGCCATCCCTCCTGGGGCATGGCTCGATGGCGTCCGGGCCTATGGCCTCCGGCGTGGTGAGCCCGTCGCGCGCGGTGGTGGTGCGTTCGCTCGCGATCGTGGCGGCGTTTCTCTATCTCGCGGCGACCGCGATGCTGATGATGGCGGTCGAGCCGCTCGGGCTCGCCTATGTCTGGGCGGCGCGCCTGCTCGCGGTATTCGGCGCCACCTTCGCGGCGATGACGCTGATGCCGCATGGGCGTGCGCGCAGTTGGCTCAAGCTTCAGCTGGCCAAGCATCTGTTCCGGCATCGCTATGATTATCGGGGGGAATGGCTGCGCTTCACGCATCGGCTGGGCGATGTGCGCCCCGGCGAGGAATTGGCCGTCCGTATCGAGCAGGCGGTGGCCGGCATCACCGCGTCGCCGGCGGCGCGGCTGCTGGTGCCGGGAGCCTCGGGGCGGCTGGAGCCGGCGGGGGCGGGGGAGTGGCCCGATGGCGCGTCCGGCGGTGCCTCCAGCGATTTCGCCCGGATGATCGGCCGCGCCCCGCGTATCCTCGATGGCGCGGCGCTGCGCGCGCCGGCGGCCAGTGCCGCCGCCACCGCGGAGGAACGCGCATTGTCGCCGGCGTGGCTGATCGCGGACGCCACGATCTGGGCCGGCATCCCGCTGGTCCATGGCGAAAGGCTGGTGGGGCTGGTGCTGCTGGGCTGTCCGCCGGCCGATCGGCGGCTGGACTGGGAGGATTATGATGTGCTCGCGGTCGCCGGCCGACAGGCGGCGAGCCATCTGGCCGAGGCGCAGGGCCAGGATGCGCTGAGCGAGGCGCGCCGCTTCCACGAATTCAACCGCCGCTTCGCCTTCATCGTCCATGACGTGAAGAATCTCGCCAGCCAGCTCGGCCTCGTCGCGCGCAATGCGGAGCGTCATGCCGACAACCCCGATTTCCGCGCCGACATGGTCGCGACCCTCAAGGATTCGGTGGCGCGGCTCGACGGGTTGCTCCAGCGCCTGTCGCCGCAGGCGGTGCGCGCCGATGCCCCGCATCCGGCCGCACCGATGGCGGTACTCGAGTCGATCGCGGAGCGCCGCCGCGCCCAGCATCCGATCCGGGTCGCCGGGCGCGCGGACGTCCATGCGCTGTTCGATCCGGCACGGTTGGAGATGGCACTCGGCCACCTCGTCCAGAATGCGATCGAGGCAAGCGGGCCGGACGAGCCGGTGTGGCTGTCGGTGGAGCGGCGCGGATTGGACGTCGAGGTCGCGGTGCTCGATCGGGGGCGCGGTATGGCGGCCGATTTCGTCCGCCACGGCCTGTTCGTGCCGTTCGAATCGACCAAGCCCGGCGGCTTCGGCATCGGCGCCTTCGAGGCGCGCGCGCTGATCGCCGGCATGGGCGGGCGGCTGGAGGTGGAAAGCCGGGAAGGCGAGGGGACGCGCTTCGCGATCATCATGCCGATCGCCGATGCGTCGGCGGACAGGCTGTCGGCATGAGCGAGGATGCCAAGCCCAGGCTGCTGGTGGTGGAGGACGATGCCGGCCTCGCGCGCCAGCTGCGCTGGGCCTACGAAGCCTATGAGGTGATCGTCGCGGGCGACCGCGCGGCCGCGATCGAGGCGCTGCGGACGCACGAGCCCGCGGTGGTGACGCTCGATCTCGGCCTGCCCCCCGATCCGGACGGCACTACCGAGGGATTCGCCACGCTGGCCGAGATGCTGGCGCTCAAGCCCGACACCAAGATCATCGTCGCATCCGGGCACGAGGCGCGCGAGAGTGCGCGCGAGGCGATCGCGCGCGGCGCCTGGGATTTCTACGCCAAGCCCGTCGACATCGACACGCTCGGGCTGATCGTCGCGCGCGCCTTCCACGTCCATGCGCTCGAGGCCGAGAATGCGCGGCTCGCGGCGCTGGCGGGCGGCGACACCGTGCTCGGCAGCATCGTCACCGGCGCGCCCGACATGCTCAAGGTCGCGCGCACCGTCGAGCGCGTCGCGCAGACCGACGTGTCGCTGCTCGTGCTCGGCGCCAGCGGCACCGGCAAGGAGCTCGTCGCGCGGGGGCTGCACGTTGCCAGCCGGCGATCGCGCGGCCCGTTCGTCGCGATCAACTGCGCGGCGATCCCCGAGACATTGCTCGAATCCGAGCTGTTCGGGCACGAGAAGGGCGCGTTCACCGGCGCGGTGCGCACCGTCGAGGGCAAGATCGAGCAGGCGCAGGGCGGCACCTTGTTCCTCGACGAGATCGGCGACGTGCCGCTGCCGCTCCAGGTCAAGCTGCTGCGCTTCCTGCAGGAGCGCGTGATCGAGCGGATCGGGGGGCGCAAGGCGATCCCGGTCGACGTCCGCATCGTCTGCGCGACGCACCGCGACCTGCCCAACATGGTCGCCGACGGCGGCTTCCGCGAGGATCTCTGGTATCGGCTCGCCGAGATGGTGGTGACGCTGCCGACGCTGGCCGAGCGGCCCGGCGATGCGGTGCTGCTCGCGCGCCATTTCCTGCGCCGCCACGCGCCCGCGATCAACCCGCAGGTCAAGGGGCTCGCCCCCGATGCCGCCGACGCGATCGCCGGCTGGGGCTGGCCGGGCAATGTCCGCGAACTCGAAAACCGGGTGAAGCGCGCGATCATCATGGCGGAAGGCAAGGCGGTGACCGCCGCCGATCTCGATCTCGGCGGCAGTGCCGCGCCGGAGGCGCTCAATCTGCGCGCCGTGCGCGAGGCCGCCGACCGGCGGGCGATCGGCGAGGCGCTGGCCCGGGCCGACGGCAATATCTCGGCGACCGCACGCCTGCTCGGCATCAGCCGGCCGACGCTCTACGACCTGCTCAAGGCCTATGGGCTGACCGCGGCCGGCTGACGGCGCTGGGGTCAGCGCGGAAGCGGCGCCCCGTGGATCGCGCCGATGTGCCGCTGCACGATGCGGTGGGTCTCGGTGCCGAATGCACGATAGGCGGCGCTGCCGCCATCCTGCGATTCCTTCAGGAAGGCGGCGCCGTCGGCATCGTGGAGCGCGGCCATCTCGCTTAGATAGGCGGCATCGAAGGCGGGGCCGGAAAGCCCGGAGAGGTGGCTGAACTTGGCGGCGAACTCGGCATTGGGCCGGGCCGGGAAGGTCACGCCCTCGCGCGACGAGATCGCCTTGAGCTTATCGCCGACGAGATTGTGGTCATGGACTTCGGCAGCGGCGAAATCGCGGATATCCTGGGTCGAGCCCCTGGTTTCGGCGAGCTTGCCGGCGGCGACCTCAAACATGCCGCCCTGCGAGACCTTGGCGACGAAGGCGCGATCGGCGGGCGTCGCGGTCACGGCGGCAGCGGCCATGCCCGCTCCGGACGTGGCGGCGAGCAAGGCGAGCGGGATGGCGATGTTCATGGGATATCTCCAGATGGTCGATCCTCCAATGCCGGGCAGCCCCGATCCGTTCCGCCGGGCATCGCCGCGAAAACACCTGACGTGGTCACCGAATATTTAAGCATCCGCCATAATCTGGCGCTGCGATCAGCGGGGAGCGACGCCGGGATGAACATGGTCGGGTCGGGTCTGCCGGGGCGGCGCCATGACGGAAACCCGTCGTCCGCACGACGGACGGTGGCGGTCCTGCTGGTCGTGGCGGTGGTGTTTCGCCTGTGGTGGCTATGGCGGGTCGGCGCGTTGTGGCAGCCTTATGGTTTCCAGGAGGCGTCGAACGCCGCCATCGCCTACGCCCGCACCGGCACGATCGCCGACGCGCTGTTTCCCGGGCAGGGGCCGACCGCCCATCTGCTGCCCGTGCCGATCATCATCGCCGGCTCGATCCAGCGGCTGTTCGGGATCGGCAGCGCGCTGGCCAACCTCGCGCTGGTCGGCTGGGCGCTGGCCGTGACGATCGTCGGCTACACCCTGCTGCGGGCCATTTTCACGGAGTTGCGGCAGGATCTGCGGGTGCTGAACGCCGGCCTGCTGGCACTCGCGATATTGCCGGTGTTCGTGCCGCAGGAAGTCGGCGATTTCCGCTATTGGGAGGGCGGACTGGCGGCGACCCTCGCCAGTGCCAATCTGCTGTGCCTGCTGCGCATGGAGCGGAAGCCCGCATGGAGTTGGGCGGCGCTGGGCAGCATCGCCCTCCTGTCGGCGGCGACCTTCTTCGTCAGCCCGTCCGCCGGCCTCGCCGTGGATCTGTGCTGGGCGCTATGCGCGTTGCGGCGGCTGCCGCTGCGCCGGGCGGCCGGCTTCGCCATGCTCTGTGTAGCGGCGCTGGCGCTTCTGATCACCCCTTGGGCGATCCGCAACGACCGCCAGCTCGGCCACAGGATCCTGCTGCGGGACGATTTCGGCCTGGAGATCGCGCTCGCCAATCATGACGGCGCGGTTTCGGGCGCGGCGCCGTTCGAGACATTCGAGAAGCGTCTGTCGGCCTTGCATCCCACGTTGCGCGGCCCGGGCTTGGTCGCGCTGCGCGCGGCCGGCGGCGAATATGCTTATTCGGCCGGCCTGTTGGACGAAACCCGCAGCTGGATACGCCGGCACCCGTTCGATTTCGCGCGGCTATGCCTGCGCCATTACCGCCAATTCTATTTCCCCGATCTGTGGGAGTTCGGCGCGATGACGTGGACCAGCCCCGAAGCCGGGCCGGCCTATGAAGCGCAGATCGTGGCGATATTGGGTGCGATCGGCCTGATCTGGTCGCTGCTGCGTCGGCGAAGGGGCTATGGCTGGATCGCGATCTACTATGTCGCCGCGGGCCTGGTCTATGCGGTCGTCCAGCCGGTGCCGCGCTACAGCTACATCATATTCGGATTGCAGGTTTTTCTGGCGGTCGGTTGCGGCCGCGACCTGCTGCTGCTCGCCGGGCGGTTGCGTGGCGAGCGAAGGCGCGCCGGTCTCCCGACGGCGCCGCTCCCCGCCAGCCCCGGATGACGTGTCGCGCGCGCGCCGCTATGGCCGCGGCATGACCGACGTTTCCGATCTCGCCCGTATCGCCGCCGCGCTGGAGCGGATGGCACCGCCGCCGCCGCCCGCCGCCGACCCGCTCACCCACCCCGCTTATGTATGGCGCGAGGGGGGGCTGGTCGCGACGCGCGCCTTCCGCCCGCTGGCGCTCGATCTGCTGACCGGGGTGGAGGCGCAGAAGGCGGCGATCCTGCGGAACGCGCATCGCCTCGCCGATCGCCTGCCCGCGCATGACGTGTTGCTGTGGGGCGCGCGCGGCACCGGCAAGTCCTCGCTGGTGAAATCCGTCGTCGGGGCCTTGCAGGCCGGCGGCAAGGATATCGCGCTGATCGAGGTCGCACCGGATTCGCTCGACAGCCTGCCGCATCTGTTCGATCTGATCGCGCCGCTGGACCGGGCCTTCGCGCTGTTCGTGGACGATCTCGGCTTCGAGGAGGGCACCGCCGGCCCGCGCACCCTGCGCTCGCTGCTGGAGGGCGGGGCGGAGGCGCGGCCCGACAATGCCCGGCTCCACGTCACCGCCAACCGCCGCCACATCGTCGCGCGCGAGCATGGCGAGGAGGAGCGCGCGATCAACGCCCGCGACGTGATGGACGATCGCCTCGCGCTCGCCGATCGCTTCGGGCTGTCGGTGGGCTTTCATAATGTCGACCAGCCGACCTATCTGGCGATGGTCGAAGCCTATGCGATCAAGCTTGGACTGCCCTTCGACGGCGCCGACGCGATCGCCTGGGCGACCGGGCGCGGCGGCCGATCCGGCCGGGTGGCCTGGCATTATGTGATCGAACTGGCCGGGCGCGAGGGCAAGACGCTGTAGCGTTTCACGGCTTTCCTTCCGCGTCGCTCGGAGATATATAGCCTGTAATATAACAGGGTATGGATTTTCCTGTGGCGCATGACATCCTGGCCGATCTTGGCGAATTGTTCCTGGGCAGCAGGCTCAAGCGGCTGGCAGAGCGGCTGCAGGGGGATGCGGCGCGGGTGGCGCAAGCGGCGGGGATCGATATCCAGCCGGCGCAATTTCCCCTGCTCGCCGCGATCGATCGCTATGGACCGCTGACGGTGGGCGACGCGGTGGAGGCGCTGGGGATCAGCCAGCCGGCGGTCACGCGCACGGCGACGGGGCTGATCGAGATCGGCCTGCTCGCGGCCGAGCGATCGGGCAGCGATCTGCGCCAGAAGAGGCTGGTCCTGACAGCCGCGGGTACGGCCGCGATGCAGCGCGCCAAGACCGCGATGTGGCCGCAACTGGATGGCGCGGTGCGCGAGCTGTGCGGGCCGGTCTCGGGCAGTTTCCTCGCGCAGATCGCACAGATCGAGGCGGGGCTGGATGCGATGCCGCTGGAGGCGCGGGCGCGGCGCTGGACACCGGGATCAGGCTCCGGCTTGCCGGAGGCGAGGATGCCCGGCCTGGCGATCCGGGAATATGACGACAGCCTCGCCGAGGATTTCCATCGGATCAACGCCGAATGGATCTCATCGATGTTCGCGCTGGAGGATAACGACGTCCAGATCCTGACCCGTCCGCGCGAACTCATCGTCGATCGTGGCGGCCTGATCCTGTTCGTCGAGGCCGAAGGGCTCGGCATCGTCGGCACCTGCGCGCTGATCCGTATCGCCGACGGCGTGTTCGAGCTGACCAAGATGGGCGTCCTGGAAAGCGCGCGGGGCCGCAAGGCCGGCGAGTATCTGCTGGCGGCGATGCTGGAGCGCGCCGGGGCGATGGCCGCCGAAACCCTCTATCTGCTGACCAGCGTCAAATGCGCTTCGGCGATCCATCTCTATGAGAAACTGGGCTTCGTGCATGATGCCGGGATCATGCGGGATCATGGCAGCCGTTATGCGCGCTGCGACGTGGCGATGCGATACCGGCCTCAGGCGGCGCTGCGATAGCCGAGCCGGGTGGCGGTCGACTGGACTTCGCAGACCCGCGCCTCGGCCTCGGCATTGACGAGATGCTGGCGGACACGGCCGATCATCGCCAGCGAATCGAGTCGATAGGTCGCCCAGCGGGCGATCACCGGCCGCGCCGCGCAATCCCGCGTGAACGCCCGGAAATCGCTGGTGAGCGTCGCACATTCCGCCGCCACCGCCTTGATCCGCAGGCCTTGTGCGGCGTCGCGCCCGATACAGGGGCCGAACAGCTCGCGATCGGCGAACATGTGATAGGCGGTGAGGATGCGCGACATGCGGGCACGGCCGAGATCGAGGGCGGCGGTATCGGCCGGGACATGATGGCCCAACCGCGCCTCCGCATTCGCCATGATCGACAGCATTTTATCGCGATAGTCGTCGAACGATTGTAGCATGACCGGCTCCCGGCCCCCCCGGGCCTCACCGGCATCGTTAATCAGAGTTGCCAGAATCTTAACGGCGGCGGTTCGAGACGAGGTGCTTCCACCAAGGTCTGACGACCTTTCGCCGTTGGTATAAGGCGTTAGCTCAGTCCGTCGGCCAGTTCGGCGAGTTCGAGCCAGCGCATCTCGGCGGCGTCCTTCCGGTCGCGTGCGGCCTCGATCGCCTTCATCAACTGATCGAAGCGGGCGGGGTTCTTCACGAACAGCTCGGGATCGGCCAGCGCCGCCTCGTCGCGTGCAATCGCCGCTTCCAGCGTCTCGATCTCCTTGGGCAGCAGATCGAGGTCGCGCTGGTCCTTGTAGCTGAGCTTGGCCTTTTTGGGCGGCGGTGGCGCGGCGATGGCGGTCTCGGCCTTGGTGGCCTTCTTCGGCGCCGCCTTGGGCGCGCGCTGGCGGACCCAGTCCTCATAGCCGCCGGCGACGACATCGACCTTGCCCGAGCCGTCGAGGCCGAGCGTGATCGTCACGGTGCGATCGAGAAAGTCGCGATCATGGCTGACCAGCAGCACGGTGCCGTCATAGTCGGAGATCACCTCCTCCAGCAGGTCGAGCGTCTCCATGTCGAGATCGTTGGTCGGCTCGTCGAGCACCAGCAGGTTGGACGGCCTTGCGAACTCGCGCGCCAGCAGCAGCCGCGATCGCTCGCCGCCGGACAGCGTGCCGATCCGCGCCTCGGCGATCGAGGGATCGAACAGGAACTCCTTGAGATAGCCCTGGACGTGCTTCTTGACGCCGAGCACGTCGATCCAGTCGCCGCCGTCGGCGAGCACGTCGCGGACGCGCTTTTCGGGCGCCATCAATTTGCGCTGCTGGTCGATGATCACCGCGTTGAGCGTCTTGGCAAGCGTCACGCTGCCCTCGTCGGGCGCGATCTCGCCGGTGAGCAGCTTGAGCAAAGTCGACTTGCCCGCGCCGTTGCTGCCGACGATGCCGATCCGGTCCTTGCGCTGCACCCGCAAGGTGAGGTCGTTGATGATCGTGCGGCACGATTCTCCGGCCCCGAAGCGCTTGGTGACATGCTTGGCGTCGATCACCGTCTTGGAGCGGGCATCGTCGGTGCCGGTGCTGAGCGCGGCGGTGCCTTGCGGCCCGACCATCGCCTTGCGCTCGGCACGCATCTCGATCAGCTTGGAGAGGCGGCCCTGGTTGCGCTTGCGCCGCGCGGTGACGCCGCGCAGCAGCCAATGCTCCTCCAGACGCAGCTTGGCGTCGAGCTTCTGGGCGTTGCGCTCCTCCTCGGCATAGACCTGCTCGGTCCAGGCATCGAAGCCGCCATAGCCGATCTCGGCGCGCTTGATGCCGCCGCGATCGAGCCACAATGTCTGCTTGGTGAGGCGGGTGAGGAAGGCGCGATCATGGCTGATCACCACGAAGGCGCCGGTGAAGCGCGACAGCCAGTCCTCCAGCCATTCGATCGCGCCGAGATCGAGATGGTTGGTCGGCTCGTCGAGCAGCAGCACGTCGGGATCCTGCGCCAGCGCGCGGCAGATCGCGGCGCGGCGGCGCTCGCCTCCGCTCGCGGTGTCGGCTGGGCGATCGAGATCGATGCCGAGCTGGTCGGCGATCGCCTCGACCTCGTGCGGGGCGGGCGCGTCGGGGGCGGACAGGGCATAGTCGCGCAGCGTCGCGAAGCCCGCCATCGCCGGCTCCTGCTCCAGAACGATGACGCGGGTGCCGGGCTGGATGGTGCGGCGGCCCTCGTCCGAATCGATCGTGCCGGCGATCAGCTTGAGCAGGGTCGTTTTGCCGGCGCCGTTGCGGCCGATCAGCGCCAGCCGGTCGCGCGCGCCGACATGGATGTCGAGATGGCGGAACAGCCAGCCCGAGCCCTGGATGACGCCGAGATTTTCGTAGGAAAGGACAGGTGCAGCCATGATCGTGCAGCTAGAAGATGCCGGCCCGAAATGTAACCCCGGGCGACGCGCCGACCGATGCAGCGCTGCCACATGGCGGGGCAAAGCGGTAGCGCTCCTACATTCACGGGTTGTTCAACGCCGATCGGCTATGTCAGCCTCCGATGGTCATGAAGCGCGTCCTCCTGTGTCTGTCCCTGCTCGCGGTCGTGCCCACGGCCGTGAATGCTGGTCAGCGCCGCGCGCCGGACCAGTCCCGCGCCCGCGAAATGCGCCGGGAAGGCGGTCCACCGCTCCGCGATATCCAGCGCCAATGGCATAGCCGGATGCCGGGCTATGATTATCTCGGATCGGATTATGATCCGGGGCAGGGCAGCTATCGCCTCAAATATATGCGCGACGGCTCGGTATCCTGGGTGGATGTCGATGGCCGCACCGGCCGCGAGGTCGGCCGCTCGCCGCAATAAGTCGGCCGAATCCGGCCGTCCGACGATATCGCAACCGTTCCGTTGCTTGCCCGTTCAGCTTCGTCCCGCCACAATGGGACGACCGATCAAGGAAAGGGCCCACACGCCATGCGCATTCTCGTCGTAGAGGACGAACCCACGCTGGGACGCCAGCTGCGTGCCACGCTGGAAGGCGCGGGCTATGCCGTCGATCTCGCCACCGATGGCGAGGACGGCCATTATCTCGGATCGACCGAGAATTACGATGCGATCATCCTCGATCTCGGCCTGCCCGAGGTCGACGGGCTGACCGTGCTCGATCGCTGGCGCAAGGAAGGCAAGGACATGCCCGTCCTCGTGCTGACCGCGCGCGACAGCTGGTCCGACAAGGTGGCGGGGCTCGATGCCGGCGCCGATGACTATCTCGCCAAGCCGTTCCAGACCGAGGAGCTGATCGCCCGCCTGCGCGCGCTGATCCGCCGCGCCTCGGGCAACGCCTCGTCCGAGCTGATCGCGGGCGACGTGCGCCTCGATATCCGCTCCGGCAAGGTGACCCGCGCCGGCGAGCCGGTGAAGCTTACCGCGCAGGAATATAAGCTGCTCAGCTACCTGATGCACCACAAGGGCAAGGTGGTGAGCCGCACCGAGCTGATCGAGCATATCTACGACCAGGATTTCGATCGCGACTCGAACACGATCGAGGTGTTCGTCACGCGCATCCGCAAGAAGCTCGGCCAGGATATCATCACCACGATCCGGGGGTTGGGCTACAGCCTTGAAGAGCCCGACGCCGCCACCGCCTGAGCCGTCCGCCACCGCGCCCGCCGCCAGTCGGCGCGATCGCTGGTGGCGGCCGCTGCTCAACACGCTGCGCATCCTTGCCTTCCTGCGGCCCAAGGGCTGGGAGTGGGGGCCGGGATCGCGCACCACCGGATCGCTGACCCGGCGCATGATCGGGATCGCGGCGCTGTGGATCCTGCTGCTGCTGTCGGCCGGCGGCTACCTGCTCGATCGGGTGCTGGTCGGCGCGATCACCAACAATTTTGACGGCAATCTCGATTATGTGCTGAACGCGATGATCGTGCAGGCCGACATCGGATCGGATGGCGAAGTCCGTTTCCTGCGCCCGCTCGCCGACCAACGCTTTCTGGAGCCCTATTCGGGCCTCTACTGGCAGGTCTCCGGCAAGGGGCATGATGCTTTTCCGTCGCGCTCGCTCTGGGATCAGACGCTGGCGGTGAACCTCAACCAGCCCACGTCGCAGGAGCATTATTACGACAGCAAGCAGTTCAAGGACGAGCCGCTGCGGGTGGTCGAGCGCGACGTGAAGATTCCCGGATCGAGCACCGTGTGGCGTTTCCAGGTCGCCGCCAGCCGCGACGATCTCGACGACCAGATCGGGGTGCTGCGCAAGACGATGCTGCGCAGCTTCGCGATCCTCGGCCTCGGCCTGATCCTGATGTCGGCGGTGCAGACCGTCTATGGGCTATGGCCGCTGCGGCGGGTGAGGCTGGCCATCGCCGGGGTGCGATCGGGGCGTTCCTCCCGCGTCGACGTCAAGCTGCCGATCGAGATTCGCCCGATGGTGGAGGAACTGAACGACCTTCTCGCCCATAACGAGAAGCAGGCGGAGGAGGCGCGCACCCATGCCGGCAACCTCGCCCATGCGCTCAAGACGCCGCTGACCGTGATCATGAACGAGGTGACGGCGCAATCGCCGGAGCTGCCGCAGACGGTGATGCGCGAGGCGCGGACGATGCGGCGACAGGTCGACCATCATTTGGCGCGCGCGCGCGCCGTCGGGCGGCGCGGATCGGCGCAGAGCCGGGCGGACGTCTGGGCGTCGCTGGAGGCGGTGGAGCGGGCCGTCGATCGCCTGTTCCCCGATACGGTGATCGATCTCGACGGCACGCGTGGCCTCGCCGTCCGCGTCGAGCGGCAGGATCTCGACGAACTGCTCGGCAACCTGATGGAGAATGCCGCCAAATATGGCGGCGGCCGCGTGTTCGTGACGGTCGAGAAGGTCGGCGAGATGGCGGAGATCATCACCGAGGATGACGGCCGGGGCATTCCCGAGGCCGAGCGCGAGAAGATCTTCGAGCGCGGCGCCCGGCTCGATACCGGCAAGCCCGGCACCGGCCTCGGCCTCGCCATCGTGCGCGACGTCGCCGAGATCTATGGCGGCAAGGTCGCGCTGGAGGAGAGCGAGGATCTCGGCGGCCTGCTGGTGCGGCTCAGCCTGCCGCTGGCGGAGTGACGGCGGAGTAAGCCTGATCCGCCGTGCTCCTGCGTAGGCAGGAGCCCAGGTGAAGAGCGGCGCCACCTGTAACCCTGGGCTCCTGCTTTCGCAGGAGAACGGATGGGGCGGCGTATATGTACCTGTTCGCCTTGCGGCGCCTGTGTCGAAGCAGAAGATGTGTCGAAGCAGAAGATGCGTCGAAGCAGAAGATGCGTCGAAGCGGAAGATCCTCGCCCAACCCTCTCCCGCAAAGGCGGGAAAGGGGGGCCTTGCCTCATGGCCGGCCGCTTGGCCTCACAGCCGATGCCGCGCCACTTCGGGCAGCAGGATGCGTTCGATCGCCTTGGCGACGCCATCGTCGTTGTTGCTGGCGCTGACCCAGCCGGCTGCCGCCTTCACCTCGGCCGGCGCCTGGCCCATCGCGATCGCCACGGCGGCGCGCTTGAGCATCGGGATGTCGTTCGGCATGTCGCCGATCGCCGCCGTCTCTTCGAGCGGCACGCCGATCGCGGCGCACAATGCGATGATGCCGTCGCCCTTGTTGGCGAGCGGGTGGGTGATGTCGCAATAATAGGTCTGCGAGCAGCTGACCTCGGCCGTCTCGCCGAGCGCGGCCTTCTCGTCCGCCTCCAGCTTGGCGATCAGCGCGGTATCGTCGCTGACGCCGACGATCTTGTCGATGCGCCCGTGCAGCGCCTCGAAATCGGTGCCGACCACCGGATCGACCATCGCCGCGCGCTTCTCGTTGGGCACGTGCGGGTTGGTGTCGTCGGAGGCGAACCATTTGCCGTCGGCGAACACCCAGATCGCGGCGCCGCTTGCCGTGACGATATCGATCGCGGTGCGGCTGGCTTCGGCCGAAAGATGGCGGGCGGTCAGGATATCGCCGGACGGCATCACCAGCGTGCCGCCGTTGAACGCACCGAACGGCGCGGTCAGCCCCAGCGCGCGGGCCATTGGCAGGATGCCCGAGGGCGGCCGCGCGCTGATCAGCGTCATGTGGACGCTGGCATGTTCCAGCCGGCGGGCGGCCTCGATCGTGGCATTGGCCAGCGTCTTGTCATTGCGGACCAGGGTGCCGTCGACATCGGAAACGAAAAGGCGAATGGGTTTGTCCATGTTCATCTCAATCTACTGGATGCCAGCGGCGGCCGTCGCGCTCGATCAGCTCGTCGGCGCCGGCAGGCCCCTGCGAGCCGGCCTTATAGTCTTCGGGTGAACCGCTCTTGGCCCATTGGCGCAGGATCGGCTGCACGATCTCCCACCCGCGCTCGACCTGATCGGCCCGCTGGAACAGCGACTGGTCGCCGATCAGCACGTCGTAGAGCAGGGTCTCGTAGCCGGTGCGGTGGCCGAGATCGAAGCTGTCGGCATAGCGGAACTTCATTTCGACCGGCGCGGTGTCGATCACCGGCCCCGGCGTCTTGGCGACGAAGTGCAGGTCCAGTCCCTCATTGGGCTGGATCTGGATGACCAGCTTGTTGGCCGGAATCTTCGAGATGTCGGTGTTGCGGAACAGCGCCAGGGCGATCGGCTTGAACTGGATGACGATCTCGGTGTCGCGGGCCGCCATCGCCTTGCCGGTGCGCAGATAGAAGGGCACGCCGGCCCAGCGCCAGCTGTCGACCATCAGCCTGATCGCCGCATAGGTCTCGGTCTTGCTGCCCTTGGCGACGTCCGCCGCCTTCAGATAGGCGCCGATCTTCTTGCCGCCCGCGGTGCCGCCGGTGTAGCGGCCGCGCACCGCATCGGTCTTCGCCTCGTCGGCGGTGGGGATGCGGACGGCCTGGAGCAGCTTGACCTTCTCGTCGCGGACACGTTCGGCATCGAAGCTGTTCGGCGGTTCCATGCCGACCATCGCGAGCAGCTGGAACAGGTGGTTCGGCAGCATGTCGCGCAGCGCGCCGGTGGCGTCGTAGAAGGCCCCGCGGGTGCCGACATCGACCGTCTCGGCGGCGGTGATCTGGATATGATCGATATAGCGCGAATTCCACATCGCCTCGAAGAAGGCGTTGCCGAAGCGCGCGATCATGATGTTCTGCACCGTTTCCTTGCCGAGGAAATGATCGATGCGGAAGATCTGGCTTTCTTCCATCACGCCGAGCAACGTCTTGTTGAGCGCGCGGGCGGTGGGGAGATCGTGGCCGAATGGCTTTTCGACCACGACACGGCGGAAGCCGTCCGTCTCGGTGAGCAGGCCGACCTTCGCAAGATTCTGCGCGATCGGGCCGAAGAAGCTGGCAGCGGTGGCGAAGTAGAAGGCGATGTTGCCGCTCAGCTGCTGGGCGAGGCCTTCGAAGTTGGCGGGATCGTCGAACTCGCCCTGGAAATAGGAGAGTTTCTTGCAGCGCTTGGCCCAGGCCGCCTTGGTCGCCTTGTCGGCGAGATCGAGATGTTCGGAAAGCTGCTGCTGGATGCCCTCGTCCGGCCCGCGGCTGACGACGAGGAGGTCGAGGGCCTCGCCGATCAGACCCTCGCGGGTGAGGTTGACGAGGGCCGGGGTGAGCAGGCGGCGCGAGAGATCCCCCGCGCCGCCGAAGATCACCAATGTCGCAGCCGGCGCGGGATCACCCGGGGTGATCTTGGGCTGCTTCGCCATTATTGCGGCATTTCGACGTGGCCGCCGAAGCCGTGGCGCATCGCCGAGAGCAATTTGTCGCCGAACGTGTTGTCGCTGCGCGAACGGTAGCGCGCGAACAGCGCGGCGGAGAGGACATAGGCGGGCACCGCCTCCTCCATCGCCGCGTCGATCGTCCACTGGCCTTCGCCCGAGTCCGCGACCTGCCCGCTATATTGGGTGAGGTCGTGATTTTCGTAGAGCGCGTCGGCCGAGAGGTCGAGCAGCCAGGACGAGATCACGCTGCCGCGGCGCCAGACCTCCGCGATGTCGGGCAGGTTGAGCTCGAACCGCTCGTCTTCCGGCAGACGCTCCGAATTCTTGCTCTTCAGCACGTCGAAGCCCTCGGCATAGGCGGCCATGATGCCATATTCGATGCCGTTGTGGACCATCTTGACGAAGTGGCCCGCGCCCGGAGGGCCGGCGTGGATGTAGCCCTTTTCGGGGCGGATCGGATCGCCCTCGCGGCCGAGCGTGCGCTCGATCTTGCCGAGGCCCGGCGCCAGCGCCTCGAGGATCGGATCGATGTGATCGACCGTCTCCTTGTCGCCGCCGATCATCATGCAGAAGCCGCGATCGAGCCCCCAGACACCGCCGGACGTGCCGACGTCGACATAGTGGATGCTCTTGTCCTTGAGCGCCTTGGCGCGGCGGATGTCGTCCTTGTAGAAGGTGTTGCCGCCATCGATGATGATGTCGTCGGCTTCGAGCAGGCCGGAGAGCGTCTCGATCGTCTCCTCGGTGATCTTGCCGGCCGGCAGCATCACCCACACCGCGCGCGGCTTGTCGAGCTTGGCGACCAGGTCCGCCAGCGAGCCGGCGCCGGTGGCACCCGCGCTCGCCAGGTCGGACACGGCCTTCTCGGCCTGATCATAGACGACCGTGGTGTGGCCGTGCTTCATCAGCCGCTTGGCGATGCCGCCGCCCATCCGGCCGAGGCCGATGATGCCGATCTGCATAGGAAATTGCTCCAGATTAGTCTTGAGTTGCAACCTTCAACGCGCTGGCCAGCGCTTGGAGCCCGGATTTTTCATCTTTCAGATGCACCCGCAGCACCCGCTGCCCACGCGAGGCGAGGACATCGAGATCGCCGCGCGCCTGCGCCAGCTGCACCGTGCCGAACGAGGCGCGATTGCCGGGGATGGCGATATCCTGTGCCGGCTCGCGGGTGATCTCCAGGAAGATGCCGTCCTTGGGGCCACCCTTATAGGCCTGCCCGGTGGAGTGCAGGAAGCGCGGGCCGAAGCCGGCGACTGTCGCGATCTTGTGGGCGTCGCGGACGTCGACGCGGATCTGCTCGATCAGCGCCTCATGCTTTTCCTCGCGTTCGATATAGGCGAGGAAACCGGCATAATCGCCCGGCTTGGCGGTAGCGAAATGGGCCTTCAGGATGGCGACGGCATCGCCGCCCGCGACCGGCTTGGGCGCGAAGAAGGCGAAATCGCCATCCTCGAAGAACGCCGTCTCGGGATCGAGATGGCCGGACTGCTCATAGGCCTCGATCAGCTGGCGGGTCTGGATCTTGGCATCCTCGACGTCGGGCTGGTCGAACGGATCGATGCCGATCACCGCGCCGGCAACCGCGGTGGCGATCTCCCAGCGGACGAACTCCTGGCCGATATCGGCCTTGTCGGCGAGCGTGATCGTCACGATCGGCTGGCCGACCGCCTTGAGCGCATCGAGCTTGGCGTGGTCCGCCGACATCTCGTCGCCTTCGAGGTGGAGATGCACGAACACGCGATCATTGCCATAGTCGGCCGGATCGCCGAGCGGCTCGAGATCGACCGGGACGATGCCCTTGCCCTGCTTGCCGGTGCTCTCCGCGAGCAGCTGCTCCAGCCACGAACCGAACGGCTTGAGGGTGGGCGAGGGGACCAAAGTCAGCTTGTCGCGGCCTGCCACCGCCGCCGCACCCATGATCGCGCCGAGCTGGAAGCCGGGGTTGGAGGCGGGTGGCGCATCGGGGCCGACTGAATGGGCCATCGTCTTCACGGTCTCGAAGAAACCGGCGACGTCGATCCCGATCGCGGCGGCGGGCACCATGCCGAACACCGAGAGCACCGAATAGCGCCCGCCGATCGTCTTATCGCCGTAGAAGATGTGCGCGAAGCCATCCTGCTTGGCGGCCGCCTCCAGCTTGGAGCCGGGATCGGTGACCGCGACGAAGCGGCTGCCCGCCTGGCCTTCGCCCACCGCCTGCGCGCAGCGCGCGAAGAAATAGGCGCGGAGCAGTTCGGGCTCCATCGTCGACCCCGATTTGGACGAGACGATGAACAGGGTGTTGGCCGGATCGATCGCATCGGCGACGGTGGCGACCTGGCCCGGATCGGTGCTGTCGAGCGCGTGCAGCTTCGGCGAACCCGAGGCCGAACCCAGGATCAGGCCGATCACCTCCGGCCCGAGGCTGGAGCCGCCCATGCCGAGCAGCACGACGTCCTTATATTTCCGGGCTTCCTGGCCGAGCGCGGCCAGCGCGTCGAAATCGACCTGCTCGCCGCGCGCGGCGGCCAGCCAGCCGAGCCACTTGCCCTCGTCGCCGCCGGTCCACATCGAGGCGTCGCCGGCCCAGAGCTTGCGCGACCAGCCATCCTTGCGCGCCTTCTCGATGGCGTCCTTCACGGCGGCGTCCAGATCGGCGGGCAGATCGGCGCTGAAGCCGTCGATCTTGTCGCCGAGGAACTTGATGCGCTTGTCGGCGACCGCGCCGTAGAGCGAGTCGGCGGCATCGGCGAAGGACTTCACCCCGTCGACCACCAGCTGCGCGGTGACGCCGGCGAGATCGAGGCCGAGCCGCTCGGCTTCGTTCATCACCTTCTCGGCGTCGTCGATGTCGGAGACCAGGCTGTTGCTGGTCTCGCCATGGTCGCGGAACGCATCCATCGTCGCCGGCGGCATGGTGTTGACGGTGTCGCGGCCGATCAGCGTCTCGACATAGAGGACGTCCGAATAGGCCTTGTCCTTGGTGCCGGTGGAGGCCCACAGCAGCCGCTGAGGCTGCGCGCCCTTCTCGGCCAGCGCCTGCCAGCGGGCCGAGGCCGAAACCTCCAGATAATGCTGATAGGCCAGCTTGGCGTTGGCGATCGCGACCTTGCCGCGCACCGCCTTGGCCTCATCGGTGCCGAGCGCGTCGATCTTCTTGTCGATCACGCCGTCGATGCGGCTGACGAAGAAGCTCGCGACCGAGGCGATCCGGTCGATCGGCTCACCCTTGGCGACACGCGCTTCGAGTGCCGCGATATAGGCCTCGAGCACCTTCTTGTAGGCGTCGATCGAGAACAGCAAAGTGACGTTGATGTTGATGCCGGCGGTCAACGCCTCCTCAATGGCGGGGACGCCCGGATCGGTGCCGGGGATCTTGACCATCAGGTTCGGGCGGTCGACCGTCGCCCACAACCGCTTGGCCGCCGCGATCGTGGGCGCGGTGTCCATCGCCAGATAGGGCGAGACCTCGATCGAGACATAGCCGTCCTTGGCGTCGAGCCGGTCATAGACCGGACGCAGCGTATCGCAGGCATCCTCGATGTCCTTGATCGCCAGCGCTTCGTAGGCGCTCTCGACCGTGGTGTCGGCGGCCGCGAGATCGGCCTGGAGCTGATCGTCATAGGCGTCCGAATGGCCGATCGCCTTCTCGAAGATCGAGGGGTTGGAGGTGACGCCGGTCAGGCCATCCTCCTCGACCAGCTTCTTGAGGCCGCCCGCATCCATGAACTTGCGATCGACGAAATCGAGCCAGACGGCCTGTCCGGCCTCGCCAAGAGTTTTCAAACGACTGGTCATGAATCCACTTTCATTGGTGCGGACGGCATCGCGATGGTCGGGCATAAAGTCAGACGTGGGAATTACTTCCCCATCACCTCGCGGGCGACCTTGACGACGTTATCGAGAGTAAAGCCGAACTTGGCCTGGAGCTTCTCGATCGGGGCGGAGGCGCCGAAGGTCGACATGGTGACCGTCTTGCCGGCGAAGCCGACATAGCGATCCCAGCCGAACTCGCTGCCCTGCTCAATCGCGACGCGCGCGGTGACAGACGGGGGCAGCACGCTGTCCTTATAGGCCTGGTCCTGCACCTCAAAGCGGTGGAAGCTCGGCAGCGAGACGACGCGCGCCTTGGTGCCGCCCTCGGCGAGCTTCTCGGCGGCGGCGACGGCGAGGCCGAGCTCGGTGCCGGTGGCGATCAGGATGATATCGGGCGTGCCCTCGTCCTTGGTCACGACATAGCCGCCCTTGAGCAGCCCCTCGGCCGAATTGTACTTGGTGCGGTCGAGCGTCGGCATCGGCTGGCGCGAGAAGACCAGCACGCTGGGCGTCTTCTGGCTGTCGAGCGCGGCCTTCCAGGCATAAGCGGTCTCATTGGCGTCGCCCGGGCGGATCGTGTCGAGGCCGGGGACGGCGCGCAGCGAGGCGAGCTGCTCGATTGGCTGGTGGGTCGGGCCATCCTCGCCGACGCCGATCGAATCATGCGTGAACACGAAGATCGTCGGCACCTGCATGATCGCCGCGAGCCGCAGCGTCGGGCGCATATAGTCCGAGAACACGAAGAAGGTGCCGGTGTAGGAGCGCAGATAGCTCAGCGCCATGCCGTTGGCGGCGGCGCCCATGCCATGCTCGCGGATGCCGAAATGGAGGTTGCGGCCGCCATAGCTGCCCGCCTCGAACGAACCGCCATCCTTGATGTCGGTCTTGGTCGAAGGCGCGAGATCGGCGGCGCCGCCGACCAGCCAGGGAATGGCGGGCGCGATCGCATTGAGCACCTTGCCGCCCGCTTCGCGGCTGGCCATGCCCTTGGCGTCGGGCTCGAAATGCGGGAGCGCGGCGTCCCAGCCCTCGGGCAGCGTGCCCGCGAGCATCAGATCGAGTTCCTTGCCGAGATCGGGATACTGGTCGCGATAGTCGCCGACCAACTTCTCCCAGGCTTCGCGGGTCGCGGTGTTGCGGCCGATCGCCTGCTCGAAATGGGCCTTGGCCTTTTCGGGGACGAGGAACTGTTCGTCCTCGGGCCAGCCATAGCTCTTCTTGGCGCCGCGAATTTCGTCCTCGCCGGGGGCGTCGCTATGCGCCTTGTGGGTGCCGGCGCGGGTCGGGAAGCCGATGCCGATGATCGAGCGGACCTCGATGAAGGTCGGCTTGTCGGTGGTCGCCTTGAAGGTCTCGATCGCCTGCGCGAAGGCGGCGGTGTCCTCGGCATCCTCGATCAGGATGGTGTTCCAGCCATAGGCCTTGAAGCGCTCGATCACATTCTCGTCGAAGGCGAGATTGGTGTCGCCCTCGATGGTGATGTCGTTCGAGTCATAGACCCAGCAGAGGTTGCTGAGCTTGAGGTGGCCCGCGATCGACGCCGCCTCGGACGCCACGCCCTCCATCATGTCGCCATCGGACGAGAAGACATAGGTGTCGTGGTCGAAGATGTCGAAGCCGGGCTTGTTGAAGTGGGCGGCGAGCCAGCGCTCGGCGATCGCGAAGCCGACCGAATTGCCGCAGCCGGCGCCGAGCGGGCCGGTCGTCGTCTCGACGCCGGTGGTGTCGCGATATTCCGGGTGGCCCGGCGTCTTGCTGCCGGACTGGCGGAACTGCTTGATGTCGTCCAGCCCGACCGCGGGCTTGCCGGTCGGCTGGCCATGCTCGTCGACCTCGATCGTGCCCGAGAGATGGAGCAGCGAGTAGAGCAGCATCGACGCGTGGCCGCACGACAGGATGAAGCGATCGCGGTTGGGCCACAATGGCTTCTTGGGGTCGTAGCGCAGGAACTGGGTCCACAGCGTCTCGGCGATCGGCGCCAGCGACATCGCGGTGCCGGGATGGCCGCTATTGGCCTTCTGGACGGCGTCCATCGAGAGGGTGCGGATGGTATCGATGGCGAGACGATCGATGGAACCGTCCTCCACCACGTTTTTGGAAGGGTGGGTTGCGGTATCGGTATCGCTCATGGAATCGAGTCCCCGGAGGTTCGTAAATATGGGTGCGCTCTGCCGCGAGGAACGGTTCGGCGCAAGGACAGGTTCCGTAGCCGTTACGGTTTATTGTCACCGTTCATGGCGTTCGACTCCCGCCTCGTCGCCGACATAGATGGTGTCGATCTCGCTGAGGAAAAGCCCGTGGCCGAGCAGGCCGGGGATCATGTCGAGTATGCGGGCAAGCGCCTGCGGATCGCCGATCGGCCCGAAATCGCAATCGATCAGCAGGTTATGCTGATCGCTCAGTGTCGGGCGGGCGACGGGCTCGCCGCCGAGCGCGCGGATCTCGCGGGCGACGAAGGCGTGGGCGAAGGGCAGCACCTCGATCGGCAGCGGGCGGATCAGTTGCGGCACCTGCTTGGAGGCATCGACGATGCAGATCATCCGGCGGGCGGCGCTGGCCACGATCTTCTCGCGCAGCATCGCCCCGCCGCCGCCCTTGATCGCGCGGAACGCCGGATCGATCTCGTCGGCGCCATCGATGCACAGATCGACGGCGGCCAGATCGTCGAAGGCGAGGACGGGAATGCCGGCGGCGCGGGCGGCGGCTTCGGTGGCGAGCGAGGTGCCGGCGGCGGTGATCCGCAGCCCCTCCTCGCGGATGCGCCGGCCCAGGCCGGCAATGGCGAAGGCCGCCGTGCTGCCGGTGCCGAGGCCGACGAGCATGTCGTCGGTCACTTCGGCAATGGCAGCCTCGGCGGCCTTCTTCTTCGAGTCCCCGATCATCATGACCGGGGCTTTATCATGCCTCGACGGGCACCGCAGCCTTGGGCTTGCGTCCGCGCTTGGCCGGCACCTTCGCCGGGGCGTCGGTGATCGCGGCCTTTTTGGAGGCGGCCGATGCGGCGCCGGGCTCGGTCTTCTTGCGGCCGAGGCCGATCTGCTGGGCCAGGCCGCGACGCTGCTCGGCATAGGCCGGCGCGACCATCGGGTAATCGCGCGGCAGCTTCCACTTGGTGCGATATTCGTCCGGCGTCATGTCGTAGTTGGTGCGCAGATAGCGCTTCAGCATCTTCAGCTTCTTACCGTCTTCGAGGCAGACGATGTAATCATGCTTGATAGAGGAGCGCACCGGAACTGCCGGCTGCAATTCGGGCTCTTCCACCTTCTTCGGTTCGGTAAGGCCGGTCAGTGCCGCATGAACCTGAGCGATGAGATCGGAAACCTCCGTGGTCGCGACGCGATTGTTGGCGACATGGGCCGCCACGATGTCTGCGGTGAGGCTCAGGATTTCGTTGTTCAGTTCTTCGGACACGGAGCGGTCCTCCTTTGGTAGGTTTTTCAGCGGCGTTTCGTGCGCTACGCCGTCAACGCGGGGGTCTCTACGCATTTTGTTGATCGAATCAAGTCATGATTCCTGAAATATGCGGAAATATTACCAAATGCTATATTTTCGTCCAGATAATCGAGCGCGAACGGCTTGCAATAAGATGCTGGAGGTTCTCGTTTGCGAGAGGTTGGGGCACTTGCCCGTCACCGTTCAAAATGACATGCCCGAGTTATGAATGATAACGTAACCAATCAACCGGACCCGCATTTTTCCGCGGACATTCTATATTTCGGCGAGCGCTCCGATGGTGGTACTATCGAGGCCGTGGAACTTGCCGACATGGCGGGCACGAGAGCCCGGATCCTGACCATGGGCGCCAGCTTGCAGGCGTTGGAAATTCCCGATCGCGACGGGCGGATTGACGACGTCGTCCTGGGCTTTGACGATGGCCGCATTTACGAAAGCGACCCGCATTATTTCGGCTCGACCATAGGTCGTTACGCCAATCGTATCGCGTCGGGGCGATTTACGCTCGATGAACGAGACTACGTGCTGGCGACCAATGATGGCGCGCACCATCTTCATGGCGGAGCCGATGGCTTTCACCGCAAGTCTTGGCGGATTGCCGGCAGCGGCGGCGGTGACACGGCATGGTGCCGGATGGTGCTGGACAGCCCGGATGGCGATCAGGGCTATCCCGGCGCGCTGCAGATCGAGGTGCTCTATATGCTGTCACCGGGGCAACTCGCGATCACCTATAGCGCGACGACCGATCGGCCGACGGTGGTGGGCATCACCAACCATGCCTATTTCAACCTCGCCGGGGCGGGCGGGGCGGAGAATGCGCTCGGCCATGTCCTGACGATCGCGGCGGACGCCTATCTGCCGACCGACGAGGGCTCGATCCCGACCGGCGAGCGGCGCCCGGTGGCGGGCAGTCCGTTCGATTTCCGCACGCCGGCCGAAGTCGGCCGCCGCATCCGGGATGCGCGCGACGAGCCGCAACTGGCGTTCGCGCTCGGCTATGATCATAATTTCGTGCTGCGCGATGGCGATACCGCCATGGCGGCACCGCGCCATGCCGCGACGCTGCACCATCCGGGCAGCGGCCGCACGCTCGATCTGTTCACCGATGCGCCGGGCCTGCAATTCTACACCGGCAACCATCTGCGCGGCACGGCGATCGGCAAGGGCGGCCGCGCCTATCGCCAGTCGGACGGGCTGTGTCTGGAGCCGCAGCCCTTTCCCGACAGCCCGAACCGGCCCGACTTCCCGTCCGTGCGGCTCGATCCGGGCGAGGTCTATCGGCACCGCATCGCGTGGCGGTTCGCCGCTGCCTGACGCCAGCCGTCCCCGGATCGGATCATCCGGGGGCGTGGATATGCTGACGACGGGTGATGGCGGCGGTCAGCGCCAGCCGGCGTCCACGAAATAATCGTGGCCGGTGCAGAGCCGGGCATCGTCGGAGGCGAGGAACAGGGTCATCGCGGCGACGTCGGCGGGCAGCACGCGCTGCTTGAGGCATTGATTCTCGAGGATGCGGGCCTCTTCCTTCGGATCATGCCACAATTCTTCCTGGCGCGGCGTCTTGATGCCGCCGGGAATGATCGTGTTGACCCGGATGTCGTGGATGCCGAGATCGCGGGCAAGCGCGCGCGTCATGCCCTCGATGCCGGCCTTGGAGGTCTGATAGAGCACGATATCGGGCAGCGCGAGATGCCAGCTGATCGATCCGAAGTTGATGATCGCGCCGCCGCCCGCGCGTTGCATCGACGGCACCACTGCCTGCGCCGCGAAGAACAGATGGCGCAGGTTCACCGCGATGCGGTTGTCCCAATATTCCGGGGTTACCTCGGCGACGGTGTGGCGGTCGTCGTTGGCGGCGTTGTTGACGAGGATGTCGATGCCGCCGAGCTCGGCCTCGAAGCCGGCGATGGCGTCTTTCAGGGCGGCGAGGTCGGTGAGATCGCACAGCCGGAACAGCGGCGCGTGCCGGGCGCCGGACAGACGCTCCACCAGCGCCCGCGACGGCGCCTCGGCGATGTCGACGAAGGCGACGCGGGCGCCCTGCGCCACGAACGCCTCGACCAGCCCGGCGCCGATGCCCGATCCGCCACCGGTGATGAGGACGCGCTTGCCGGAGAGGCTCGGATAGATGGCGGCGCGATCGCCGCTGACGAGAGGCTGGACCACCTTAATTGACTCCGATCAGGCCGCGCGCGGCGAGGTTGCGCATCAGCCCGGAAATGCCGAGCTGCCAGGGCGGGGCCGCCTTGGACGTGGTGACGCGATTGACGAGGCGGCCGAGGCGGGCCGACGAGATCGTCACCACGTCGCCGATCTTGTGGGTGAAGCCGCGGCCCGGTTCGTCGCGATCCTGGATCGGCGCGAACAGGGTGCCGAGGAACAGGGTATAGCCATCGGGATAATGATGCTCGCTCAGCGCCTGGGCGAGCAGATCCTCGGGATCGCGGCTGATCTGGTCCATCGAGCTGGCGCCGGTCAGCACATAGCCGTCCTCGCCGGCAATATGCAGGTCGACGGTGGCGGCGCGGACATCGTCCATCGTGAAGCCGGCATCGAACAGCCGCACCAGCGGGCCGATCGCGCAGGAGGCGTTATTGTCCTTGGCCTTGCTCAGCAGCAGCGCCGAGCGCCCCTCGAAATCGCGCAGGTTGACGTCGTTGCCGAGCGTCGCGCCGACCGCCTGGCCGTCGGCACCGGCGAGCAGCACGATCTCCGGCTCGGGGTTGTTCCAGGTCGAATCCGAACGGATGCCGATCTCGGCGCCCCAGCCGACGGTGGAGAGCACCGGGGACTTGGTGAAGATCTCTGCATCCGGGCCGATCGCGACCTCGAGATATTGGGACCACATGCCCTCCTCGATCAGCGTCGCCTTGAGCGCGTCGGCTTCGGGCGAGCCGGGCTTGAGGCCGCGGATCGATCCGCCGATGCGCTCCTCCAGCCGGCCGCGCACGGCGGCGGCGGCGGTGGAATCGCCGCGCGCGCGCTCCTCGATCACCCGCTCCAGCGCCGAGACGGCGAAGGTGACGCCGGCGGCCTTGACGCATTGCAGATCGACCGGGCTGAGCAGGCGCGGCGTGCCGGTCGCGCTCAGGCCGAGCGTGTCGAGAGCGCCGATCGGCCGGCCGGCGGCGGGATCGAAGGCGCGGGCGGCGACCAGATCGGAGACGGTCGGGGCGACGCGGCTCATGTCGTGCGCGATGCCGCCGGCGACGAGAAGGGGGAGGGGGCCGTCGCCCAGATCGATGCGGCCGAGCCACAGACCTTCACGCCAATCGGCAGGCAGCGCTTCCGCCACCGAGAACGAATTTTCCGACATGCCTCACCTCTGTTATTTGATAGCGCTACCAATCGTTCGGGTGGGGAAAGCTGTCAAGCCGGCATCGGCGCGCGGCGACAGGCTGCCCTGGTGCGCGCTGACGAGCCTGGACATGGTGCCGGCAGAAGATGGTGCTGGCAGAAGAATGTTCCGCCGGCGATGTGCGGGCCGAGCTTCGGCGCGACAGACCAAGGATTGGCAATCCTTTCGCGCCGGAAACGACAATGAGGCGGGCATCATCCTGATATTGCAGGGCGGCGGCTGTATGGCATGACTAATGCACTCACGGGGACCGCGGCCCATGTCGCCGTCGCCCGGAGAGAGGAAGTCATGCTTACGACCACTTTTTTATGCGCCGCGCTGTCGATCGCGGCGGTGAGCAGCGCGGCGGCCGCCGCCGAACCCCAGCGGATCGACCGGACCGCTGGCGCGGTGATCCGCTATGACGAGCCGACGGGGCGCTATTGCATCGCCTTCGACGCCGTGAGTGGCGTGCGTCCGCCTTATGTCGCGTGCAAGCCGATGAAGGCATGGACCGATATCGGGATCATGGTGGTCCGGCGATGAGCGGGCCGCCGTCCGAACGCGATGCCTGGCTCGCCTTGGCGGCCGAGCGCGCGGCGGTGATGCGCGCGGTCGGCGTCGCGGTGCTCGCGGTGGTGCTGGCGCTGGTCGCGGGGAGCATGACGCTGGCGCTGCTGTAAGCCCGCTTCGGGGCTGCGCGCGCTGATTTCGGCGCCTTGGCCGGCGGTGCGGCCTGCCGGGCATTTCTCGTCGCCGGTGCGCGGGGCATGGCGAGGGCGCTGGGCAGCCGGATCGGGGGGGAAGAAAGGATCGTGTACCGGCCTGGGCGACGGGCGCCGCAAACGCTGAAGTGGCCGACACGGCCTGGAGGGACCGTGTCAGCCGATCGGTACTGGCATCACACCGATGGTGTTTAGCCCTGCAGCAGCTTCATGACGCCCTGTGGCGTCTGGTTGGCCTGGGCCAGCATCGCGGTCGCGGCCTGCGACAGGATCTGGGCCTTGGCGAGATTGGTCGTCTCGGACGAGAAGTCCGTGTCGGCGATGCGCGAACGGGCATCGGTGAGGTTGGTGACATTGTCGGTCAGGCTGTTGACCACCGAGTTCATGCGGCTCTCGGCGGCACCGAGCTTGGCGCGCGCGGTGTTGACGATCTTGAGCTGGGCATCGACCGTGGTCATCGCGGCGTTGGCGTCCGTCACGGTGCCGACCGACGTGGCCGAGGTGGTGTCGGCGATCGCGCCGAAATCCATGTCGATGGTATCGCCGGCATTGGCGCCGACCTGGATCGAGACGATGCCGGTGCCGCCGCCGGCCGATCCGTCGAACATCTTCACGCCGTTGAAATCGCTGTTGGTCAGCGTGCTGGTGATCTGCTGGGTGAGCAGCCCCACCTCCGCCTGCATGTTGGTGCGGTCGTCATCGGAATAGGTGCCCGAAGCGGACTGCACCGCCAGCTCGCGGATGCGCTGGAGCATGTTGGTGACTTCGTCGAGCGAGCCGTCGGCGGTCTGCGCCATCGACACGCCGTCATTGGCGTTGCTGATCGCCTGGCTCATGCCGTTGATCTGCGACGTCATCGAATTCGAGATGGCGAGGCCGGCCGCGTCGTCCGACGCGGAGTTGATGCGGTTGCCCGAGGACAGGCGCGCCATTGCCGTCTGCAATTGCTGGTTGGCTAGTCGCGTGCCGTTCTGGGCGCGTAACGCGGCCGAGTTGGAATTGATCACCGTCATTGGTTGTCTCCAGTACCGATCTTCAGCGATCGAGTAACCCGATCCCCCTCAGGCCTAAATGGATTTGGTTATTTGATGGTTAACATGGCGATTCGGCCCTAAAGCTTTTGCCGAAGCTGCCGTTATCCTTCCCCACGGGTGGCAACCGTCGTCGCGGCAATGGATGTTGAGCGGGGAAATTGTCATTCTATATCAATGATATGGTGATGAATTTCCGGCTTTTTCCGATGCCGGCCGGCGGCCCGTTTCGGGCATCGGCGAGGCGATGATCGGCCCCGGATGAGGGGCTTCGGGCGCTAAGAAGGTTATCGCGCCGGCAGGATATCGACTAAGACTTTGGTGGAATTTCGCGCCGGCACGCAAAAAAACGCGGCCAAGTTCCCTCGGCCGCGTTCGCGGGTTCATGCGGGAAGAGGGGGATCGGCCGACGCTCCGGGGCGTGCCGCCGAGCCGGTCAGCCCTTGACGGCTTCGCGCCCCGGCAGGTCTTCGGCGAGCATCGGGTGGCCGAACAGCCAGCCCTGGGCGTGGGTGCAGCCCATGGCGGCGAGTTGGGTGGCCTGGGCCTCGGTCTCGACCCCTTCCGCCACCACCATGACGCCGATCTGGCGCGCATAGCTGACCAGCATGGCGATCATCGAGGCGGTGCGGGGCGTGGCGAGATCCTGCACGAAACGGTGATCGATCTTCAGGCAGTCGAACGACAGCGACTGGAGATGGGTGAGGCTGGAATGGCCGGTGCCGAAATCGTCGAGCGCGACGGTGACGCCGAGCGTGCGGATCTCGTCGATCGCGGTGCGCAGCCGGCCGAGATCCGGGATCCGCGCCGTCTCGGTGATCTCGATGCGGACGCGATGGGGGGCGAGCTCGGCGCCGGCGAGGGCGGCCATGATCCGGCGCGGGGCGTCGCTTTCGAGCAGTTCGACCACCGACATGTTGACCGACACCTGCATCGTCGGCGACCAGGTCGCGGCATCGAGGCAGGACTGGATCAGCGCGAAATCGCCGAGCGCATGGATGAGGCCCGATTTCTCGGCGGTCGGAATGAATTCATGGGGCGAAAGCTCGCCGCGCAGCGGGTGGTTCCAGCGCATCAGCGCCTCGAAGCCGACGATCTGGCGGGTGCGCAGCGTCACGATCGGCTGGTAGCGCATCACGAAGCGCCCCTGTTCGAGGCCGCCGCGAATTTCGGCGATCAGGCCCTGATCGGACGGCGTGGTGTCGAGATCGGATTGCGGATCGTAGAAGCGGCAGCGATCGCCCCCCTCGGAGCGTGCGCGCGAACAGGCCTGGCCGGCGCGTTCGAGCAGGCGGAGCGAGGTCGAGCCGTCCAGGCCCGCGCGGGCCAGGCCGACCGAGCCGGTGATCGCCATGGGGGCTGCCGCGGCACTCTGGAAGGCGAAGCGCATGGCGTTCAGGAACCGCTCCGCCGCGCCGGGCAGGCTGGCCGAGTCGCCCAATGTCACCACCACGGCGAAGCGGCTCTGGCCGACGCGGGCGATCAGGTCCATCGCGCGAACTGAGGCCGAGACGTGCATCGCCGCCTCGATCAGCAGTTCCGAGGCCGCCGCCCAGCCGCGCTCCTCGAAGATCTTCTCGAACTGGTCGACCTCGATGACGATCATCGCCACCGCCATCATCGTGCGCGCCGCCGTCTCCAGCGCCTGCCCGGTGCGATCGTGCAGCAGTTCGGGCGTGGCCAGGCCGGTCAGCGGATCGCGCCGTCGGCTCTCCTCGAGCAGGTGAGAGAGGGTGTGGACCTCGGTACGGTCCTGCAGGACGACGCCGACCACGGCGGTGCCGGCGACATGGGCATGAATTAGCGACTGGCGCCACGACCGGAAGCGGCCGGACGCGTCGACCAGCTCGATCGGCGGCAGGATTTCCCCGCGCCGCGCCGCCGTCGCCCCGGCGCAGACGTCGCGGAGCAGCCGCGATCCGAGGATGCGATGATAGCCGATCGGCAGGTCGGGGTCCGGCGACAGGCCGAGCATCGCCGCCGCGGCAGGGTTGCAATAGGCCCGATCCGGCTTTTCGGAGAGGATCACGATGCCGTCGGACAGGCCGGACAGCACCTGGCGGGCGTCGCGCTTCAGCCCGGCCAGGATCCTGCTGTTGAAGATGAGGATGAGGATCGCCGCGGCCGCCAGGATCCCCGTTGCCGCGATGGCGAACGGAAGCGCTGTAAATGTCACGAGATCATGGGTCACCTGTGACATCGGAGCCTCTCACCACCGCCCGCGAATAGCGAAGCGGAATGAAAAGGTTGAGACTTTAGTAGGTAAATAAACGGTTAAGCATGTATCGCACCAGTATCCGCTTGCGATGTGACACCATCGGCGTGCGGCGAGCGGAGCGGATCGCGCCGGTGAAGCGAACACCCCCCTGATGCGGACATGTCTCGGTCAAAGTGTCGTTGTGGCGGCTTCATTCTTGCCGCCATTCCGGCTAGGACTGCCCGCATGGCGAGACCGACCCGCCCGCCGCGGCCCTTCTTCGACGACAAGAATCGTGCTTTCTGGCTGCTGCAGTCGGCGGGGTGGCTGGGCTATTTCCTGCTGCGCTCGCTGGGCGGCGTGGCCAACAATATGGGCCTGCTGTTCATCGTGCCGAGCGCGCTGGCGACGGCGACGGGCTATTCGCTGACCCTGCTGATGGGCGCGATGTTCCGCAAGCTGATGACCGTCAAACCCTTCTGGACATGGTCGATCTCGATCATGCTGCTGCTGTTCGCCTCGGCCGCCTTCTCGACGATCGAGGTCTGGTCCAACGCCACCTTCTACCACCCCGGCACGCGGCCCGAGGGCGCGCAGTTCCTGGGCGCGATCCTGCTCGATTTCGCGGTGCTGGGGGCGTGGAGCGCGCTCTATTACGCGATCAACTTCTATCTCAAGCTGGAACAGCAGAATGACCAGCTGCAAAGGCTGGAGGGGCAGGCCTCGGCCGCCCAGTTGGCGATGCTGCGCTATCAGCTCAATCCGCATTTCCTGTTCAACACGCTGAACTCGATCTCGACCCTGGTGCTGCTCAAGCAGACCGAGCGGGCCAATTTCATGCTCTCGCGCCTGTCGGGCTTTCTGCGCTATACGCTGGTCAACGAACCGACGGCGCAGGTGACGCTGGCACAGGAGGTGGAGACGCTGAAACTCTATCTCGAGATCGAGAAGATGCGATTCGAGGAGCGGCTGAGGCCCCATTTCGACATCGAGCCGGCGGCCGCGGGCACGCGGATTCCGTCGCTGCTGCTGCAGCCCTTGGTCGAGAATGCGATCAAATATGCCGTTACGCCCCAGGAACAAGGCGCGGATATCGCCGTTTCCGCTCGTCTGGTCGGGGATCGCGTGCAGATCAGCGTGACCGATACCGGGCCGGGGTTGAACGAGGTGCAGCCTAGGACCACCTTTTCCACGGGTGTGGGCCTCGCGAACATTCGCGATCGTCTGGTGCAGGCTTATGGCCCGCGCCAGCGCTTCGAGGCTCAGCCGGGTACGGCTGGTGGCTTTGCGGTGACGATAGAGGTTCCATACGACACGGAGCCCAAGGAGTTGGCATGACGATACGCACGATCCTGGTGGACGACGAGCCGCTGGCGATCCAGGGCCTGCAACTGCGATTGCAGCGCCATGAGGATGTCGAGATCATCGACACCTGCCTGAATGGCCGGGAAGCGATCCGCGCCATCAAGACGCACAAGCCCGACCTCGTCTTTCTCGATATCCAGATGCCCGGCTTCGATGGCTTCTCGGTGATCCAGGGGCTGATGGAGGTCGAACCGCCGCTGTTCGTGTTCGTCACCGCCTATCAGGATCACGCCATCCGCGCCTTCGAGGCGCAGGCGATGGATTATCTGATGAAGCCGGTGGAGGAGGATCGCCTCGCCGATACGCTCGATCGCGTCCGCCTGCGCCTGTCCGAGCGCAAGAGCGTGGAGGAGAATGAGCGGTTGAAGGAGGCGCTGGTCGAACACGCCCCGGAAGCCGCCGAGGCGATCGGCGAAGTCGGCGCCGCCGATGGGCCTGCCTCCAATCGTTACGAGAAGCTGATCAACATCAAGGATCGCGGCCAGATCTTCCGCGTCGACGTCGACTCGATCGAGCGCATCGATGCCGCCGGCGATTACATGTGCATCTACACCGGCGACAACACGCTGATCCTGCGCGAGACGATGAAGTTCCTGGAGAAGCGCCTCGATCCGCGCCGCTTCCAGCGCGTCCACCGCTCGACCATCGTCAATCTCGATCTGGTCCGGCAGGTGAAGCCGCACACCAACGGCGAATGCTTCCTGGTGCTGGAAAGCGGCGCCCAGGTGAAGGTTAGCCGCAGCTACAAGGATGTGGTCGCCCGCTTCGTGCATTGAGCGCGACCGCCGCGCGCCTGTCCCCGTTCGCCGGCTTCGCGGCGGGCGGGGCGGGCGGTAGCACCGCCAGCACCCGGCACGCGCGACCGATCCTTCGGCTTCGCCTGTCCACCATGGGCAAGGGCGGCCATGGGCAGGGCGACGTTATCGGCTGGGACAGGGTGCCGGGCGACTCAGCCCTTGGCGGAACCCGCACGGTTCATGCTGGTGAAGACGCAGCGTTGCCGGCACCAGATCTCGAACGGGCTCGATGGGTGGGCGCTGTGCCCCGCGGCGATCGCATCGGCGTCGCTTTCGGCGGCGAGATCGGAGCCCTGCATGATCTTCCCGCTGTTCGGGTTCAGGGCGTAGAGGCGATAATGCATCAGCGGGCTCCATCGCCGGACGCGTGGATGGAGCATCCCATCGACGGCCGGCTTTGGTCGCTCCCCCCGGAGACGACAGCCCTCGTCTAGCGCCGAACCGAAATCCGGTCGCTAACCGCGATCAAGTTCATCGAAGAATGTTTCGGGCCGGACCAACCGCTGGTCCGGCCCGAAACGGATTAGATCAGAGCGCGGCCTTCAACTGATCGACCAGATCGGTCTTTTCCCAGCTGAAGAAATCGCCATCGGCCTTGCGGCCGAAATGGCCATAGGCGGCCGATGCCTGATAGATCGGCTTGTTGAGGCCGAGATGGGTGCGGATGCCCTTGGGCGTCAGGCGCACCAGCTGGGGCAGCAGCGCCTCGATTTTGGCCTCGTCCACCGTGCCGGTGCCATGGGTGTCGACATAGATGGACAGCGGCTCGGCGATGCCGATCGCGTAGGACAGCTGGATCGTGCAGCGCTTGGCGAGCCCGGCCGCGACCACATTCTTGGCGAGGTAGCGCGCGATATAGGCGGCCGAACGGTCCACCTTGGTCGGATCCTTGCCGCTGAACGCACCGCCGCCATGCGGGCTGGCCCCACCATAGGTGTCGACGATGATCTTGCGGCCGGTGAGGCCGGCGTCGCCGTCCGGCCCGCCGATCTCGAAGCGGCCGGTCGGGTTGACGTAGATCTTGGTCTCGCCGGTGATGAAGCCATCCGGCAGCACGTCGGTCATCACGCCGACGACGTAATCGCGCAGCTCCTTGTAGAGCTCGGGCGAGCCTTCGTTGCCGTCGTAGAAATAGCCGGGCGCGTGCTGGGTCGAGACGACCAGCGCGGTGGCGCGCACCGGCACGCCGCCTTCATATTGCAGCGTCACCTGGCTCTTGGCGTCGGGCTCGAGGAACGACACCGCCTTGGCGTGGCGATCCTCCGCCATCTTTTCCAGGATGCGGTGCGAATAATAGAGGGTGGCCGGCATGTAGTCGGGCGTCTCGTCGGTCGCGTAACCGAACATGATGCCCTGATCGCCGGCGCCTTCGTCCTTGTTGCCGCTCTCGTCGACGCCCTGCGCGATGTGCGCGGACTGGGCGTGGAGGTTGTTCTCGAACTCGAAGGTCTGCCAGTGGAAGCCGGACTGCTCATAGCCGATCCGCTTGACGGTGGCGCGGGCCGCGGCCTCGATCTCCTCGAGCGCGCCTTCGGCCCAATGGCCGTTCTCGAACACGCCCTTGCAGCGGATCTCGCCGGCCAGCACCACCTTGTTGGTGGTGGTCATCGTCTCGCAGGCGACTCGCGCCTCCGGATCCTTGGAAAGAAACAGATCAACGACCGCATCGGAGATCTGGTCGGCAACCTTGTCGGGATGGCCTTCGGAGACGGACTCGGACGTGAAGAGATAATCGCTGCGCATCGGCTCGGATGATCCTTTGGGGCAGAAGAAGGGAAATGCGGAAAGCTTTATATAAAGCTTTCCTTATATCGCCTAGCGGCAAATGCCAGCCCACCCAGAAGAAGGGCTATCAGCAAAACCGCCATGTTGCCGAGGTGGGAGAACAATGTCGGCGCGCGGGCGGCGGGCAGCGGCAGTTCGATCATGCCGCTCTGGTTGGCACCGATCGAATGGAGGATGCGGCCGTCCGCATCGATCAGCGCGGAGATGCCGTTGGGGGTCGCACGGGCGATCGGCAGGCCCTCCTCGATCGCGCGCAGCCGGGCCTGGGCGAGGTGCTGCGGCGGGCCGGAGCGGCCGAACCAGGCGTCGTTGGACGGGTTGAAGATGAAGTCCGGCCGATAGGCCTCGTTGACGACATGGCCGGAGAAGACCATCTCGTAGCACAGCTGCATCCCGACCCGGCCGAAGCCCGGCACATCGACCGTGGCGGGGCCGGGGCCGGGGCGGAAATCGATCGCGCCGGGCACCAGACGGGAGAGGCCGATCGCGCTCATCAGCGGGCGCATCGGCAGATATTCGCCCCATGGCACCAGATGCGCCTTGTCGTAGCGGGCGATCAACTGGCCTCCATAGCCGATCGCGAAGATCGAATTGCCGGCCTCGACCTCGTCGCCCTTCTTGTCGCGGATCGGCGATTCGCCGCCGCCGAGCAGGACGTCCTTGGGGCCGAGCATCGCGGCGACCTGCTGGCGGGCGACGGGGTCTTCCAGCACATTGGCCTCGATCCCGGATTCGGGCCAGAGGATCAGGCGCGGCTTGTCGTCGGGGGAGCCGGACAGCGCCTGCTCGGTGGCGAGATGCTGCGCGGCGAGCTGCGGCGACCAGCGCTCGCCCTGGCCGATATCCGGCTGGACGATGTGGACCACCGGCCCCTTCGGCATCGGCGGCCGCGCGGGCGGGGAGAAACGCTGGAGCAGCGCCGGCACCAGATAGACGCCGACCAGCAGGGCGATGCCGATCACCGCCGGGATATTCTCCTGCGCGGCGATCGTGCGGCGGGTCAGCGCTTCCTTGGGGCGGGTGGCGAGGATCAGGATGAAACCCGCCGACGTCACCACCAGCCCGGACAGGGCATAGGTGCCGACGAAGCGCGCGGCGCCGCCGAGGGGCAGATCGATCATCGTGACCGCGACCGGATTCCACGGAAACCCCGTGAACATCGTGCCGCGCAGCCATTCGCAGACCGCCCAGCTCGCGCCGAACAGCAGCGCCATGGTCGCGCCGCCACCGCCGATGCGCCGCGTGCCCCACCATGCCGCCAGCGCCGCCAGCGCCGGATAGACGGCGAGGTAGACCGACAGCAGCACCACCGCGACCCAGCCGAGCCAGGCCGGCATATTGGCCTGATAGGTGAAGGCCTTGGCGATCCAGTCGAGCCCCAGCACGAACTGGCCGAGGCCGAAACAGCCGCCGATCAGCGCCGCCTGCCAGCGCGTCTGCGCCCGCGCCAGTGGCAGATAGAGCACGCCGAAACCGAGGAGCGTCAGCGGCCATAATCCGAACGGCGCGAAGCCGAAGGCGGAGAGGATGCCGAGCAGGAGCGCGATTGCAAACGGTGCCATGCCCGCCCGCTAGCGCGTCAGACGCCGGAAGGCCAGCCGGTCACGGAGCTGTCATGTCCGCGACCGGCCGGGCGGCAGGATCAGCGCGCGCTGGCCAGCGCCGCGGTCTGGGTCGCGACCGCCGCCGGTGCGGCATCGGAGGCGCGATAATGGGCCAGCACGGTCAGCGCCGCGACCACGTCGGCGGGCAGCGTCACCGCCGCCGTCTGCTGGGGTGCGGCCAGCGCCACGATCGGCGGCAGCGGTTGGGCGAGCGGCTGGACGAGTGGCTCGGGCTTGGCCGGTGCCAGGGCGGCCAGGGTCAGCGGCGTGGCCGGGGCGTCGCAGCTGCCGCCGGGCAGGGCGGCAGGAAACACGCGGACCAGGGCGACCTGCTCCAGCTGGGCCGGCGCGGCGGCCGATCCTTCATGCGCCAGTGCCGCCGCTTCGGCGCAGGTCTGCTCGGTGGTGGCGTCGTCGCCGAAATTATTGGCCAGGCTGGTGGCGAAGCGGTCATAATCGGCCTGGTTGCCGCCCTCGTCGGCGAAATGCCGCTTGATGACGAGATTGGCGGCCGCCAGCGCATCCTTCTGCGCGATCACGAAGCCGTCATAGTCCGCCGAGATGTCGATATGCGCGGCGCGGCAGCGCAACGCCGCGACCATCAGCATCGTCTGCATGTCGCGGACCTGCGCCGCGGTGCTTTCCTTCTGCGCCCAGCAATGCGGTGCTGCCTGGGCGGGCACCGCCGCCCCCGTCGCCGCGAGCACGAGGCCCGCGACCCATTTGTTGATCTTCGCCATGTCACACATTCCCCGGTCGACTCCCCCCGATGGTCGCCGACAGGCTGAGAAATGCGCCGTTTCGATTACCCGGACCTTGCCGGATATGGTGAATATTTCCGTTTCGACTTTCGTATATCGTTGAGAATCCGTAACTTACGGCCTTCTTCCGCGATCGTGACGGTTAGCGTAATCTTGACCTTATGAGTCTGCGCCCCTTCCATCTCGCCTTTCCCGTCCACGATCTCGCTGCCGCCCGCTCTTTCTATGGCGGCACGCTTGGCTGCGCGGAGGGGCGGAGCGCCGAGTCGTGGATCGATTTCGACCTCTACGGCCACCAGATCGTGGCGCATCTCGATCTGTCCGATCGGCAGGAGGGCCATAATCCGGTCGATGGCCATGACGTGCCGGTGCCGCATTTCGGCGTGGTGCTGGGTTGGGAGGAATGGCACGCGCTGGCGGCGCGGCTGGAGGCGGCCGGAACGGTGTTCGGCATCGCTCCCCATATCCGCTTCGTCGGGCAGCCGGGCGAACAGGCGACGATGTTCTTCCGCGATCCGTCCGGCAACGCGCTGGAGTTCAAGGCCTTCCAGGATCCGGCCAGGCTGTTCGCGACGGTTTAGGCCCGGGGCACCAAAAAAGGGCCGGGCGTTTCCGCCCGACCCCCGGTTCGGCCCGGCAAGGCCTCAATAGCGGTCGTAGCCGCGGCCGTGATAGCCATGATCCCGACGATGATGCCAATCACGGGCGCGGTCGTGGCGCCAATGGTCGCGGCGCCAGTCGCGGTGGTGATCCCAGCGGTCATGGTGCCAGCCGCCGCCATGATGATAGCGATCGCCGCCATGATAATATTGCGCCGAAGCCGGTGCGGCGCCGATCGCGGCGGCGCCGAGTGCGGCCGCCGCGGCGAAAATGATCAGACCCGTGCGCATGAAAAACTCTCCTTCTTTTGCATGACGAATCATGTCTAGTCTTTGCCGACTGAACCCATGCTGATGTCTTCGTTCATAAATCGGAAATCCAGATGGTGCTGGACAAAGAAAAAGCCGGGCATAGCTGCCCGGCTCTTCTCGTCATGAACGGCTTTTGGCCGATCAGCGGTGGTGCCAGCCACCATGATAGCCGCCATGCCAGCCATAGCCGCGGCCATAATAGCCGTGATGCCAGCCGCCATAATAAGGGCGACCCCAGCCACCGCCATAATAGCCGCCATAGACGACCGGCGGGGCATAATAGCCGGGATAATAGGCGGGCGCATAACCCGGATAATAGCCGCCATAATAAGCCGGGCCGCCGATGCCGACGGACACGAACGTGCGGGCAGACGCCGGGGCGGCGGCGATCGCGCCACCGGCAAGCACGGCGGCGGCGGCAAGGGCAACAGGAACGATACGCATCACGCACCTCTTGGTTGATCTCAGTGACATGCCTTCTAGGCCTGCCCGGCTGAACCGGCGCTGAGGCGCGCGTTCATTCCCGCGCAAGCCTATTCCGCCTCAACGCATGGCGGTGCGGATCGGTGCCGGCATCGGCGCGCCGGTGACCCGCCAGACGGTGTTGCCGCCATCGTCCGCCACCAGCAGCGCGCCACCCTTGTCGATCGCGACGCCGACCGGCCGGCCATGCGTTTCCTGGCCGTCCGGGGCGAGAAAACCGGTCAGCACGTCGATCGGCTTGGCGCCGGTCGGCTTGCCATGGGCGAAGGGCACGAAGATCACGCGATAGCCGGACGCCGGGTTGCGGTTCCACGATCCATGCTGGCCGACGAACACGCCGTCGGCGAAAGCCGGGGAGACGTGCTGGCCGCTGGAGAAAACGAGGCCGAGCGAGGCGGTATGCGCGCCGAGCGCATAATCGGGGGTCAGCGTATCGTCGACATAAGCGGGGGCGGGGTCCTTCACCCGCTTGTCGACATGGCTGCCCCAATAGCGCCACGGCCAGCCGTAGAAGCCGCCCGGCTGCACCGAAGTCAGGTAATCGGGCACCAGATCGGAGCCGAGCTCGTCGCGTTCGTTGGCGACCGTCCAGAGCTTGCCGTCGGACGCCCAGCCCATGCCGTTGGGATTGCGGATGCCGGCCGCATAGACGGTGTGGGCGCCGGTCTTGGGATCGACCTCCCAGATCATCGCGCGATCCTTCTCGGCGGCGATGCCGCGATCGTCGACGTTCGAGTTGGAGCCGATGGTGACGTACAGCTTCGATCCGTCCGGCGAGGCGATGACGTTCTTGGTCCAGTGATGGTTGATCGGGCCGCCCGGCAGGTCGGTCACCTTGCGCGGCTTGTCGGCGATGGTGGTTTCGCCCGCCTTGTAGGGAAAGGCGAGCAGCGCATCGGTGTCGGCGACGTAGAGCGTGTCGCCCACCAGCGCCATGCCGAACGGCGAGTTCAGCCCGCTGATCAAGGTGGTGCGCTGGTCGGCCACGCCGTCGCCGTCGGTGTCGCGCAGCAGGGTGATGCGGTTCGGGCTCGGCGAGGCGCCGCCGGCCCGCTTGAGCGCCAGCTTCTCGAAGATGCCCTTGATGCCCTGGCTGTCGTCGGGCTTGGGCGGGGCGTTGGTTTCGGCGACCAGCACGTCGCCATTGGGCAGCACCAGCAGCCAGCGCGGATGATCGAGGCCGCGGGCGAAGGCGGCGACGGCCAGCCCGGTGGCTGGGGTCGGCGTCTGGTTGCCTTGCCAGCCGATGATCTTGGCGATGTTCACGGTGGGGAGGAGCTTGTGGACCTCCGGCACCAGATCGGGGTGCGGGCCTTCGCCGGCGGCGAGGTTCTGCGTCGCCTTGTCGCCGCAGCCGGTGAGGACGAAGGCGAGCGGGGCAAAGGCGACGACGGAGGCGAGGGAGACGAGGCGGCGCTTCATATTGGCTCTCCTGATCATGCGGTCTGTCGCCGCACCGTCAGTGTAACGAATGTGCCGGCAATTGGAGCCATTTTCTGGTCTGTGCCTCCGGCGCGCATAAGGGGACCGCCTCACGCGCACCGCCCGCCGTACCGCGACTGCGCTCGGCACGAACGGAGAGGGCGTCGCGACGTCCTGCCATTCGCCCTGCGCCTGTCAAAGGGGACGTGCCACGCACGTTGCGCCTGGGGCACGTCCTTCGACGGGCTCAGGACGAACGGCCTGCTGGGTCGTGCGAAATCCAAACCCGTTCGCACTGAGCTTGTCGAAGTGCGTGCCCTAGGCACAGCGTGCGGGGAGGCTTTGACACGCTCAGTGCGGACGGAACACCGAATGACGGCCGTCCTATTCCTCCGACGCCGGCGCGGGGACGGGCGGGTGCAGCCGCAGCCTCGTGACCCGGCGGTGATCGCCGTCGGTCACCTCGAGCGTCCAGCCGCTGTCGTGATGGAGCATGTCGCCGACCTGCGGGATGCGATCCGCGATCCACGCCGCCAGGCCGCCGAGCGTGTCGATCGGCTCGTCGGTCTCGCCCAGCAGCGGATCGATCGTCTCGGCGACGTCCTCCAGCTCGGCGCGCGCATCCGCGTCCCAGGCGCCGTCATCGAGCGGAATCAGCAGCTGGGTCGGCGCCTCATCATGCTCGTCCTCGATGTCGCCGACGATCTCCTCGACCAGATCCTCGATCGTGACGAGGCCCTCGGTGCCTGAAAATTCGTCGATGACGATGGCGAGATGGGTCTGGGTCGCGCGCATTTCGGCGAGCAGCTCGATCACCCCCATCGCTTCCGGCACGTAGCGCGGCTCGCGGATCAGCGCGGAGATGCTCTCCGGCTTCGGCGCGGTGCCGGCGAGGATCGCGAACACGTCCTTGACGTGGATCATGCCGGTGACGGTATCCAGCGTCTCGCGATAGACCGGCAGGCGCGAATGGCCGGCCTCGGCGAACAGCTTGACTAGATCCTCGAAGCTCGCCTCCTCGTCGATCGCGATGATGTCGCCGCGCGGCACGGCGACGTCGCGGACGCGCCGCTCGCCGAATTCCAGCAGGTTGCGGAGCATCAGCCGCTCGACCGGCGAAAGATCGAGCGCATTGGGGGCATCGCCCTCATGCTCCTCGATCGCCTCCTCGATCTGATCGCGGAGGGTGGGTTCGTTGCCGTCGCCGAAGATCAGATGGCGCAGGCCGGACCACAAATTCCCGCCGTTGCCGGCGGGGCTTCTACTGGAATCGTCGGGCATGGTGGTGGTGATGGACCCCTGATGTTGCGATCGTGAGTTTAGGGGCGGGGACGGCGCGCGTCGAGCAGGTTTCCGTCACCCGGCCGGATTTGCGGGCGCCTCAATCCTCGATCGCGTAGGGATCCTCGATCCCGAGGCTGGCCAGCGCGTCGCGCTCGGCCTGCTCCATCTCCTCGGCATCGGCGTCGGTCATGTGGTCGTAGCCGAGCAGATGGAAGGTGCCGTGGACGACGAGATGGGTGGCGTGCGCCTCGACGCTGACGCCCTTCTCCGCCGCCTCGCGCACGCAGACGCCGTGGGCGAGCACGATGTCGCCGAGCAGCACCTCGCCATCGTCGCTATTCTGGTCGATCGCGTCGAGCAGATCCTCCTGCACCATCGGGAAGGAGAGCACGTTGGTCGGCTTGTCCTTCTGGCGATAGTCGCGGTTGAGGGTGTGGACCTCCTCGTCGGAGGTGAACTTGACCGAGACCTCGACCAGCACCGGCTCGGTCAGGAAGCGCGCGTCGGGCGAATGCGCGATCGCGGCGCGCACCGCCTTGTCGGCGATCGCCTGCCAGCGCTCGGATTCGGGCCAGCCCTCGGCATCGGTTTCAACTTGCAGCATCAGTGGTCCCGTAGAAGCGATATCTTATCGACCGAAAGACTAAAATCATGATCGGTGCCACTACGATGACGGAGCAGCAAACGACGAGTTCGAAGCCTGCCGGAGTGAGTGGCCCACCATCGATCCCTGCAAAGCCATGCCTAAATAGCCACATAAGCCAGAGGATCACGGCTGAACCACACCACATCATTGCGTATAGGGTAAAACCAAGCGCCCGCAGCGCGTCACGCATCATCCGGCCCTTCATAGGCCTGCACGATCTTGCCGACCAGCGGGTGGCGGACGACGTCGGCGGCGCCGAAGCGGATCATCGCCATGCCGGGGATGCCCTCCAGCTTGGCGACCGCGTCGGCGAGGCCCGATTTGCCGATCTCGGGCAGATCGATCTGGCGGGGATCGCCGCACACCACCATCCGGCTGTTCATGCCGAAACGGGTGAGGAACATCTTCATCTGCGCCGGCGTGGTGTTCTGCGCCTCGTCGAGGATGATGAAGGCGTCGGACAGCGTGCGGCCGCGCATGAAGGCGATCGGCGCGATCTCGATCTCGCCCGACGTGATCCGCCGCTCGACCTGCTCGGCCGGCAGCATGTCGTAGAGCGCGTCGTAGAGCGGGCGGAGATAGGGATCGACCTTCTCCTTCATGTCGCCGGGCAGGAAGCCGAGCCGCTCGCCGGCCTCGACCGCGGGGCGCGACAGGATCAGCCGGTCGACCTGGCCCGCCATCAGCATCTGCACCGCCTGGGCCACCGCGACATAGGTCTTGCCGGTGCCCGCCGGCCCGAGCGCGAACACGATCTCGTCACGCGCCAGCGCCTCCATGTAGCGGATCTGGGTGGCCGATCGCGGCACGATCGTCTTCTTGCGGGTGCGGATCATCACCGCCGGCGGCTGGCTGACATCCTGGCGGATGATGCCGTCGAGCACCGGCTCGTTCGACATCGCGATCACGGCTTCCACCGCGCCGCTGTCGATCTCCTGGCCCTGGACGATGCGGTTGTAGAGCCCGGTGAGCACGTCGCGGGCGCGGGCGATCTGGTCGGCGAAGCCCTCGATCACCAGCTTGTTGCCGCGGGCCGAGATGTAGACGCCGAGCCGGCTCTCGATCGCGATCAGATTCTGGTCATATTCGCCGAACAGTCGGCCGAGCAGCTGGGGCTTGTCGAACACCACTTCGATGCGGGCCTTGTCACCGGCCTGCGCGGGTACGGGCTTGCGGCTCATTCGATCCTTTCGAGATTCGAGTTCCGGCAGAAGGTGGGCCGTGACGAGGACAAAAGCTAGATGGTTCGAGCGGCATCGTGCAGACCACGGGATGCAAAGCGCGCGCCACGATGCAGGGCGGCCACAGTTTGCCTCGCCTCTGCTTAATCGCCTTCTAACCATTTTGCGATACCGAGACGGTAGGGAGGAGTGGCCTTGCGTCGATTGCATGACATCTTGAGCGGATTCGGGCTGGATCGCGACAAGCGCGAGGTGGGCGCACTGGCACCGTTGCTGACGCTGATCCTGCTGGCCTTCGTCGGCGCCGCCCTGGTGGTGATGTCGCTGGTCGATCGCGCCAACCGCAACGATGCCGCGACGATGCACGCGCTGGTATCCGGCGCGCTCAAGCGCGAAGCCCGGACGCTCGCCGATTCGACCTTCTCGACCGCGCATTGGGACGATGCCGTCGATCATCTCTATGGCAATCTCGATGTGGAATGGGCGCGCAGCAACCTGTCCTACCCGATGTACAGCTACATCATCGACGATCAGGGCAGGATGCTGTGGTCGTGCCGGCCGAATGCGAAGGGCGTGGCGACCCCGCTGGCCTCCGCGATCGGCGCCGAAGGCGTGGCCGCGCTGACGGCGCGGCTCCCGCACACGCAGGACCAGGCCCGGCGGATGAAGACCGGGCTCGCCTTTTCGATCCGCTACGAGGGCCGTCCGGCGGTGCTGTCGGCGATGCCGATCCTGCCATTGCTCCGGCCGCATCCGATCGGGCCGCTGCGCTACATCGTGTTCGTCCGTCCGCTGGATGCCAATGTGCTGGCGGCGTGGCAGGACGCCTTCGGCCTGCGCAGCCTCGGCTGGAGCGAGGCGGGCGGCGACGGCGCCAGCAGCCTGCTGGTCAGGGATGTGAACGGGGTGGCGATGGGCACGCTGGCCTGGCCGCTCTCGACCGCCGGCGGCGATGCCCTGCGCGGCATCCTGCCGGTGTTGCTCGGAGTCGGCGCCGCCTTCCTGTTCACCTCTTTCTGGATGCTGCGCCTGCTGTTGCGCTCCCGCACCAAGCTGGAGGAGAGCATCGCCAGCGCCCGCACCGAGACGATCCGCGCGGAGGATAATGCCCGGCGCACCGAGCGCGCGCTGGCCGAGGCCGAGGATGCGCGCCAGCGGGCCGATCATCTCGCCCGGCGCGAGATCGAGGACCGGGCGAGCCACGAGGCCCAGCTGCGCGACAGCCAGCGCCGGATCGCCGAAGAGCTCAAGCGCTCGCTGGCCAGCGTGGTCGGCGAACTGATCCATTCGGCGAGCGCGCTGGAGCGCAGCGCCGACACCACCCTGTCGATCATCGCCCACCAGCAGCAGCAGGCCGGGGCGATCCGCGATCGCTCGCACGATGCCAGCCTGGCCTCGCAGGCGATCTTCGAGACGCTGCACGAACTCTCCGCCTCGATCGCGGAAATCGGTTCGGCCTCCGAACGGGCCCATCTCGCGGCGGCCGACGCCAGCCAGCAATCGGCGCGGGCGCGCGGCACCAACGGCAACCTCATCCGCAATGTCGACCTGATCCGCGAGGCGGCGAACCTGATCGGCCAGATCAGCGACCAGACCAACCTGCTCGCGCTCAACGCCACGATCGAGGCGGCGCGCGCCGGCGACGCGGGCAAGGGCTTCGCGGTGGTGGCGGGCGAGGTGAAGGGGCTGGCCCAGCAGGCCGGCCACACCACCTCGGCGATCAAGGGCCGGGTCGACGGCGTCGCCTCGGCCGCGCGCGAGACGGTGGCGCTGGTCGATGCGGTCGACGGGATCATGGCGGCGCTGGTCGCGGCCGTGGCCGGCGCCGCCGCAACGGCGCACCAGCAGAGCGAGGCGGTCGACGCGATCCAGCGCAGCTCGAGCGGGATCGCCGAGAATGCCCGCAATTCGGACGAGGCGATCGGTGCGATCTCGGCAGCGCTCGACCATGTCGCCGAGACCGCGGGATCGACCCGCCAGATCGGCCTGTCGGTGCGCGCCCATGCCGAGCAGCTCGACGCGCGCTTCGCCGCGCTGGTCGGCCAGCTCGAAGCCGCCGCCTGAGGGCTTATCCGCCGAGCGCGGCCGGGTTCCCGCCGATCCCGTAGCGGGTGATCACCGGCTTCTGACATCCATCGACCGATCGCACGACGGCGAGAATCAGGTTCGCCGGTGGCAGCGTGTCGAGCCGGTGGAGCGATGTCGGGCCATTGCCGGCCGCCGGTTGTGGCCGGTTGCTGATGCAGCCTTTGCCGATGTCGGCGTTATCCTGCGGGGGTGCGGCGGCGATCAACAGCGGGGCCAAGAGCACGAGTCGGCGCATGTCCATCTCCCTGACGGTCGGAAGACGGCGACGATACATCATCTTCAGAGTCGGGTCACGCCGCTGCCGGAATCCGCTCCACCGCGCCGATGCTGTTGGGGCCGGCGCTGACGATCTCGACATCGACCATCGTGCCGATCGGCGCGTCGGTCTGGAGATGGACCGATTGCAGCCAGGGGGACTTGCCCAGCATCTGGCCCGGCAGCTTGCCCTTGCGATCGATCAGCACATGGGTGAGCGCACCGAGCGTGGCGCGGTTGAAGGCGTGCTGCTGGTCGTTGATCAGGGCTTGCAGGCGCTGGAGCCGCTCGTCCATCGCCAGTGGATCGACCTGGTCGGCCATCGTCGCGGCCGGCGTGCCGGGGCGGGGCGAATATTTGAAGCTGAACGCCTGCGCGTGGCCGACCTTGCCGACCAGATCGAGCGTCGCCTGGAAATCCGCCTCGGTCTCGCCGGGGAAGCCGACGATGAAATCCCCCGACAGCGCGATGTCCGGCCGCACGGCACGGACGCGATCGAGGATGCGCAGATAGGAATCGGCGCTGTGGCTGCGGTTCATCGCCTTCAGGATGCGATCCGATCCGGCCTGCACCGGCAGATGGAGGAACGGCATCAGCGCCTCGACGTCGCCATGCGCGTCGATCAGCGCCTGGGTCATGTCGTTGGGGTGGCTGGTCATGTAGCGGATGCGCTCCAGCCCCGGCAGCCGGTCGAGCAGCCGGATCAGCCCGTCGAGGCCCTGCATGTGGCCCTTGTCGTCCTCGCCGGTCCAGGCGTTGACGTTCTGGCCGAGCAGCGTGATCTCGCGCGCGCCGGCATCGACCAGCGCCTTCGCCTCGTCGACCACCTCGCCCCACGGCCGCGACACCTCGGCGCCGCGCGTATAGGGCACGACGCAATAGGTGCAGAATTTGTCGCAGCCTTCCTGCACGGTGAGGAAGGCCGACGGGCCGACCTTGCGGCGCGCGGGCAGGCTGCCGAACTTCATGATCGCCGGCATGTCGGTATCGAGCGCGGTGCGGCCGGCGGCGGCGTCCGCCACCAGCGCGGGCAGGTTGTGATAGGCCTGCGGGCCGACGACGATGTCCACCGCCTTGGCCCGCACCGGGATCTCGGCGCCCTCGGCCTGGGCGACGCAGCCGGCGACCGCGATCAGCGGCTTGTCGCGGCCTTGCTCGCGTGCGCCCTTCACGATCCGGCCGATATCCGAATAGACCTTCTCGGCCGCCCGTTCACGGATGTGGCAGGTGTTGAGCACGACCAGATCGGCGGCCTCGCCGTCGCCGGCCGCGCTCATGCCCTGCGCGGCGAGCAGTTCGGCCATGCGTTCGCCGTCATAGACGTTCATCTGGCAGCCGAAGGACTTGACCGCGAAGGTCTTGGGAGCGGGGCGCGAGGACATGGCGGGCGCCTATACAGCCTGTGGGGCGGACTCGCCAAGCGCCGCGCACATTTCGGCGCGGGCGGTGGCGGCGAGCGCCTTGCGATCGGGCAGCGCCACCGGATCGATCGGGGCGAGGCAGCGCAGCACCACCTTGCGGCGGCCGGGCAGCGCCATGATCCGCATCGCCTCGAACCCGGTCGCATTCTCGTCGGGCCAGGCGATCAGCCGCGCCTCGGCACCATAATCCAGCACGATCGGCTGAAGCTTCACGCCCGGCATCGGCGGCAGCAGCGCGGCCAGCAGCGAGGCGCGGAACGGTTCGAGGGTCTCGCCATGGCCCGTCCGGCCTTCGGGGAAGAGGGTGACGGGGATATGCTCGGCCAGCGCGGATCGCACCCGGTCGGCCTGTTCATGCACCTGCCCGCGCTCGGCGCGCGCGACATAGACCGTGTCGTTGAGCCCGGCGAGCCACCCGATCGCCGGCCAGCCGCGCACCTCGTCCTTGGCGATGAAGCGCGCGCCGGTGGCGCCGGCGATGATCAGGATGTCGAGCCAGCTGAGATGATTGGCGACGAACAGCACGTCGCGGGTCAGCGGGTGCCCGACGATGCGGACATCGACGCCCGCCGCCCAGGCGGTGCGGCCGAGGAAGCGGCGCGGCCAGGGCGAGCGCCGGCCGAACAGCCGCCACAGCCCGTGCAATGGCAGATGGATGGCCAGCAGCGCCACGATCAGCGCCAGCCGGCCCCGGGCACGCATGGCTTGCCGTCAGTCCTTGCGGTTCAACGGAACGCCGTACAGCTCCATGCGGTGATCGACGAGGCGGTATCCCAGCTTCTCGGCGATGCGCTTCTGGAGCAGCTCGACCTCTTCGTCGACGAATTCGATGACGCGGCCGCTCTCGACGTCGATCAGATGGTCATGATGGGTTTCGGGCGCGGCTTCGTAGCGCGAGCGGCCATCGCCGAAATCATGGCGTTCGAGGATGCCGGCTTCCTCGAACAGACGCACGGTGCGGTACACCGTGGCGATCGAGATGCCGGGATCGATCGCCGAGGAGCGGACATGCACCTCCTCGACATCGGGATGGTCTTCGGCCTCGGAGAGCACGCGGGCGATGACGCGCCGCTGCTCGGTGATACGGAGGCCCTTCTCGGCGCACAGCGCCTCAAGATCAATCTTGCGCATGGGCGGAGATGTAGGGGCTGAAACGCGGGACGGGAAGCGCGAAACGCTCGCACTTCCCGTTCGGGCGATTACTTGCGGCTGCGGGTGCCGAGGCCGATCTTCTTGGCCAGGCTGCGGCGCTGCTCGGCATAGTTGGGGGCGACCATCGGATAGTCGGCCGGCAGGTTCCACTTGGCGCGATACTGTTCCGGGGTCAGCTGGTAATGGGTGGCGAGATGCCGCTTGAGCATCTTCAGCTTCTTCCCGTCCTCCAGGCAGACGATATAATCGGGCTTGATCGAGGCGCGCACCGAAACGGCCGGCTCCTGCTTCACTTCCGGTTCCGGCGCCGCGCCGCCAAGCTGGGCCAGCGCGCCGTGAACATTCTGGATGAGACCCGGCACGTCATTGACCGAAACGCTGTTGTTGCTGACATGGGCCGAAACGATGTCGGCGGTCAGCGTGATCAGGGTCTCGTTCAGGTCGATGACCTCGGACATGGCAATGCACCTTATACTAAAGGGGCGCTATACACTGGCCCCCGGGGGATGAACCGTCTCGGCTCTGTCGGATGATCGCGGTCAGCGCAAGGCGCTTCCTCGCCGACTCAGAGGGGACTTGGCGGCACTAATGGACAAGCCAATGTGATCGCATCGAAAGGCGTTCCGTCCTTGCCGCGATAATAATGTCCTCTCCTGCCGACTTCGCGGAAACCTGCGCCGTTGTAGAGATGTATTGCGGGATTGCCGTCGCGCATCTCCAGATGGATTCGCCGGGCGCCCCGCGCGCGCGCCTCGGTTCCGACGGCCTCCAGCATCGCGCTGGCGACTCCCAGGCGGCGCTGTGCCGGCGGCACCGCGAGCAGCAGCAGCTCCGCCTCGTCGGCCACCGAACGGGAGAGGGCGAAGCCGGCCGCGGCGCCGTCATGACGGGCGATCAGCAGCCACACGCCGGCCAGGCTGAGGATGCCGGAGCATTGGCTGCGGGTCCATGCCTCGCCGAAGCTGGGATCGAACGCCGCCTGCATCGTCACCATCACCTCATCGAGATCGGCGGTGCTGCCGACGACGAGATCGAGACGGGTGGAGGGCAGGCTGCTCATGCCGCCTTCGGCTTCGCGTCGGGTGGACGTCCGTAGATCGGCTTGGGCTCGAAGCTGCGGAAATCGGCGGGCAGCAGCGCCGCATCGGCGGCGTCCGGCAGGATATCGATCGCCTCGCCATGCCCGCGCGCGGCGACCAGCGCCTCGGCACCCGATCCGGCGACGATCGGCTCGGACGCGAACAGCGCGGCCTCGGCCGGCGGCAGCGAGACGAGATCGCAGGTCGCCGCGAAGGGATGCGCGGTGAATTGCTGGACGAACAACTCGCCATGGCCACCGGTCAGCGCGACGGCGATGGCCGCCAGCGCCGGATCGGCGGCGAAGCGGGCGACGGCGATCAGCGCGGTGGACGAGCAGCCCGACACCGGCACGCCCCAGCCCATGCCCATGCCGATCGCGGCGGCCAGCCCGACGCGGACGCCGGTGAAGCTGCCCGGCCCGCAATCGACCAGGATCGCCCCGGGCGTCACGCCACCCGCATCCGCCAGCAAATCCTGCACCATCGGCACCAGCCGTTCGGCGTGGCCGCGCCCGACCACGGCACGGGCCGCCGAGTGCAGGCCGTCGCCGCCGATCAGCGCGACCGAGCAGGCCGCCGTTGCCGTATCGATCGTCAGGATCATCGGTTCAGACGATGGAGTTGGCTTCCTCGAAGTCAAGTCGCGGCAATCGCTCGAAGACGGTCGCCGGCTCGCCATGGCCGAGCGTGCAGATGAAGTTCGAGCGCACCGGGGTGCCCGCGAAGAAGGCGGCGTCCACGGCGGCATTGTCGAAACCCGACATCGGGCCGACATCGAAGCCGAGCGCGCGCGCGGCGACAATCAGATAGGCGCCCTGCAGGGTGGAATTGCGGAAGGCGCTCGACTCGATCATCGCGGCGTTGCCGACGAACCAGGGCCGGGCATCGACATGCGGGAAGAGCTTCGGCAGCTTCTCGTAGAATTCCATGTCCATGCCGACGATCGCGGTGGCCGGCGCGTTGCGGATCTTGTCGGCGTTGGCGGGCGACGCGACCAGGGCCAGCTTTTCCTTCGACTCGGGGGTCGTACACCAGACGATACGGGCCGGCTCGGTGTTGGCGGCGGTCGGGCCGCACTTCATCAACTCCCAGATCGCTTCCAGATCGGCGGTGCTGACCGGCGCATCGGTATAGCCATTATAGCTGCGCGCCTTGCGGAAGATCAGATCGAGGCCGGCATCATCGAGCGTCATGGGGGCTCCTGTCATGGAAATCAGATCGCGTGGGCTTGGGCAGGCTCAGATCGCGCGGACGTCGGTCACTTCCGGCACATAATGCTTCAGAAGCTGCTCGATGCCCTGCTTCAGCGTCGCCGTGGAGGAGGGGCAGCCCGAGCAGGCGCCATGCATCGCCAGATAGACGGTGCCCTTCTGGAAACCGCGATAGACGATGTCGCCGCCGTCCTTGGCCACTGCCGGGCGGACGCGGGTGTCGATCAGATCCTTGATCTGGTCGACGATGTCGGCATCCTCGGGATCGGCCTCGAACGCGCCGTCGTCGCCATCGACCGCGATGCCGTTACCGGCGGTCTCGCGGAACAGCGGCGCGCCGCCGGCATAATGATCGAGCAGCACGCCCAGCACCTGCGGCTTGAGATCGCGCCAGTCCGATCCCGGCGCGGCGGTGACCGAGACGAATTCGCGCCCGAAGAACACGCCTTCGACGTCGCCCAGCGAGAACAGGGCCTCCGCCAGCGGCGAGGCCTCGGCCTCTTCCGGCGACGCGAAATCGCGGGTGCCTGACTCCATCACGGCCTGGCCGGGGAGGAATTTGAGCGTCGACGGGTTGGGCGTCGTTTCGGTCTCGATGAGCATGGCGCCCACTTGGGGCGGATGCTCCCCTCGTGCAAGGGCGGAAAAGCCGATCCTTTCGTTCGAGATTTTCCGTCCGCTGCCTCAGCGGGCCATCAACTGGCCCAATTGGCGCCGCAGCCGGGCCTTGGCCGCCTCCGTCATCGCGCCTCGAATGCCCCGGCGGGCGGGCGGGATGTGTGCGCAGTCGCCGTCGAACACCGCCAGTTCGAACATCGCCCGCCACGCCGCCCGCTGCCGTTCGGGCAGGTCGCCGATCGCCAGCCGGGCATGGACCAGCGCGTCGATCGGGGCGAGGCCGGGCTGGGCCGGGGGCGTGGTGCTCCACCAATAGTTGGCGAGCAGGTTGAAGGCGTCCAGCGAGCGGACATGATGCCACCACATATAGGGGATGAAGATCGCGTCGCCCGGCGCCAGCTCGGCGGTCTCGGCCTGCGCCAGCGCGGCGGCGAAGCGCGGGAAGCGGGCGAGGTCGGGTGCCTCGGCATCGACCAGGCTGACGGGGGTGCCGGCCGGCGTGAATTCGAGCGGGCCGATGGCGAGGTTGCCGGCCTGTTCGGGCGGGAACAGGGTGAAGCGGCGGCGACCGGCGACCACCACCGCGATATTCTCCATCATGTCCTGATGGGTGGCGACGACCACGCGATTGCCGATCCACAGGCGCGGGCCGATGGCCGGATCGATCAGGTCGATCCCGTTTTCCTCGGCGAAACCGGGCAGCGACGCGCGCGCGTCCAGCGATTGCACCGCGAGCGTGGGCGGCGCGGAGGCAAGGGCGGCGTCGGCGAGGCGGCTCAATAACTGGCCGAGTGAGCCCGGCTCGCGCGTGAAGTTGAGGCCGGTCATGTCGGCGTCGTAGAAGAGCCGACCCTCGATCGCGGGCGGGCCGACGATCATCTCGCAGGCCGAGCCCGCCCCGAACGCTGCGAGATAGCCCGCGACGCCGCCGGGCCGGGCGGCGGCGCGCACCGCCGGCCACTCGGCGGCCAGCCCGCGCAGCACCGCCGGACGACCGGAGGGCAGGATCTCGCGCGCGAAGCGATCCCGGTCGACGCCCTCTATCTCTCGAATGGCGCGCATGATGTCTCCTGCAACTCGACCCCGCAACTGGCCCCGCAACTGGCTTCGCGCCGGCTGTCAGGCCGCTTCGCGCCCCGCGATCCAGCTCCGTTTCACCTGCCAGTCATCGTCCACCAATATGAGGTCCGCCGACAAGCCCGGGGCGATCGCGCCGGTGCGATCGGCGATGCCGAGGAAGACGGCCGGGGTGGCCGACGCCATCGCCACCGCGCGGCGCAGATCGATGCCGGTCTGGGCGATCATGTTGGAAACGGCGGCGGTCATCGTCAGCGTCGATCCGGCCAGCGTGCCCTTCGCATCGACCAGCCGATCGCCGTCGCGCATGATCTTGCGGCCCTGGAGGAGGAAATGATCGTCGTCCACGCCGGTCAGCGCCATCGCATCGGTGACGAGCATCAGCCGCTCATGGCCCTTGGCCTTGAGCGCGATGCGGATCACCGCCGGATGGACGTGATGGCCGTCCACGATCAGGCCGGCGGTGGTGCGGTCGTCCTCCAACGCCGCGCCGGTCATCCCCGGCGCGCGGTTGGCCAGCGGCGACATCGCGTTGAACAAATGGGTGAAGCCGCTCAGCCCCTCGCCGATCGCGTGGCGGACCGTGTCGTAATCGGCCTCGCTATGCCCCGCCGCGACGATCACGCCGGCCGCGACCAGTGCGGAGACGTCGCCGGGTTCGACGCATTCGGGCGCCAGCGTCACCAGCGTCCGGCCATGCCTGGCCGAGCCGAGCAGCGCGATGGCGTCCTGGTCGATGCGGCGCAGGCGGCCGGCATCGTGGATGCCGCGCCGCGCGACACTGAGGAATGGCCCCTCGATATGGATGCCGAGGATGCCCGGCACGCCGGCCTCGATCGCCTCGTCGACCGCACGGATCGCGGCGGCGACGACCGCGAGATCGTCGCTGATCAGGGTCGGCAGCAGCCCGGTCGTGCCGAAGCGGCGATGGGCCTGGGCGATGGTGGCGATCGTCTCGACGGTCGGCGCGTCGTTGAACAGCACGCCGCCGCCGCCATTCACCTGCGTATCGATGAAGCCCGGCAGCAGCATGGCGCCGCCGCCATCGACGATCGCGGCACCGGCCGGCGGTTCGGACGAGACGGAGCGAATCTGCCCGTCGGCGATGGTGACGGACAGCCCCTCGCGCAGCCCCTGGGGCAGCAGCACGCGGGCATTGACGAGCGCGGTCTCCATCACAGCGTTTCGGTCACCTTGGCGAGATGGGGAGGGCGATCCGGATCGCGGCCGCGCGCGATCGATAGCGCATTGGCGAGCCTGTAGAAACTCTCGATCAGCAGGATCGGCTGGATCACCGGATCGGCCTCGATCGCGGGCAAAGCGAGGCCCTGCGTGCCGGCCGGCAGCCCGGCCGTCATCAGTGCGGCGTCACGCGCGCCGAATTCGGTGGCGAGCGCCACGACGCTGTCCAGCGACTCGTCCTGCTGGCCGAGCAGCAGCACCGGGAAGCCATTCTCCACCAGCGCCATCGGCCCGTGGCGGACCTCGGCGGCGCTGAACGACTCGGCATGGAGCCCGCAGGTCTCCTTGATCTTGAGCGCGGCCTCCTGCGCGATGCCATAGCCATGGCCGCGGCCGACGACATAGACGCTGTGCGCCTCGGCCAGCACCGGCAGCGCCGGCGACCAGTCGAGCGCCCAGGCCCGATCGAGCGTATCGGGCAGCGCCGCCAGCGCGGCGGCCAGCGCCGGCGCCTCGGTCCATGCGGCGATCAGGTGGAGCAGGGCGGAGAGCGACGCGACGAAGGATTTGGTCGCCGCGACGCTGCGTTCCGGCCCTGCGCAGAGCGGAATGGCGACATCGGCGGCGGCGAACAGCGGCGATGTCTCGTCATTGACCAGCGCGACCAGCAGCGCGCCGCGCGCCTTCGCGGCTTCGGCTGCCGCGACCAGATCGGGGCTGCGGCCGGATTGGGAGATGGCAATCATCACCGTGCCCGCCATCTGTGGCGCGGCATCGTAGACCGACGTGATCGAAGGCGCCGCCGATCCGGTGAGGACACCGGCATGGGTCTCGATCAGGTAACGGCCGAAGGTGGTGGCATTGTCCGAACTGCCGCGGGCGAGCGTGGCGACGGCGACGGGGCGCAGCGCCCGCAGCCGTTCGCCCAGCGCCTGCATCGCCGGGCGATTGCGGGCGACCTGACGCCGGACGACCGCGCCGGCCTCGCTCGCCTCGTGGAACATCAGGGTGGCGTCGGCGCGCGGCGCGGCAGGCTCGGTCAAGTCGATACTCCGGTTCGGTTCATTGTGGCGCGGCCTGAAGCTCGGCCACGAAATCATAGGAATCGCCGCGATAATAGGATTGGGTGAACTCCACCGTGCGCCCGTCCGCGGCGAAGCCCCGGCGCTCGATCAGCAGCCCTGCGGCGCGCTCGGCGATGTGGAGCAGCGCGGCCTGCTCGGCGGTGAACAGCACCGCGCGCAGGCGCTGGAGCACGCGCACCGGGCGCGCCGTGCCGAGCGCCGCATAGAGCGAGGTGTCGACGGTATCGAGCGACGGCAGCGAGGCGGCCGGGACGGTGGTATATTCCAGCGCCATCGAGATGTCGTCGGCATAGCGGATGCGCGAGAAGCGATAGACCGCGCTGCCGGGGCTGAGCCCGAGCGCCATCGCCTCCTCGGGACTGACCACGCCTTCGGAGCGCGACAGCCAGGCGCTCGACGGGCGCCGGCCCCGGCTCTCCATATCCTCGGTGAAGGAGGAGATGGTCGCGAAATTCTTCTCGACCCTTGTGGCGACGAAGGTGCCCGCCCCCTGCCGCCGCGTCAGCAGCCGCGCATCGACCAGCCCGTCCAGCGCCTTGCGGACGGTGACGCGCGAGACATTATAGGCCTCGGCCAGATCGCGCTCCGGCGGCAGCGCCTCGTCGGGCTGCAGCACCTGCCGCTCGATCGCGTCCCGGAGCACGCGCTGCAAGCGAAGGTACAGCGGCGCGCTGTCGCCCTCCTTCAGCATTCCCACCCGCTCTACGAACATATCCTCTCCTTGGATGGGCGTCGTCATGCACGACGATAGATACCAATACAATACCGAAAGACCGAAAAGATTCGATTGGAGTCATTTTTGGTATTGCAATCCGATGACGATCGCGCCCTTATTGCGTCAGAGGCCCGGAGCAGAAGCCAATTCTAGCGCGGGCACGGGGTAGGGCGCCGAGGCGTGGTCTTATATTGGACTGGTCTCCGCCCTTAAAAAGGGGAAACGGGACATGGTGGGAGCAAGCAAGACGCTGTGGACGATTTCGGCCAGCCTGGCCGCCCTCGCAACGGCGATGCCGGCGGTGGCGCAGGATGTGGCACCGTCCGATACGAGCCAGCCGAGCCCGGCGAAGAGCGACGAGATCATCGTCACCGGCATCCGCGCCTCGATCCAGGCCTCGCTCGATCAGAAGCGCAAGTCGGACATGGTGTCCGAGGTCATCACCGCGCAGGACATCGGCAAGTTCCCGGACAAGAACGTCGCCGACTCGCTCGGCCGCCTCACCGGCGTCAACGTCGTCACCGGCTCGGCCAATGCCGGTGGCTTCGGCGAGAACCAGTCGGTCTCGATCCGCGGCACCGATCCCAACCTCAACCTCACTTTGCTCGACGGCCATGGCATCGCCACCGGCGACTGGTTCGTGCTCGACCAGCAGAATGGCGGGCGCAGCTTCAACTTCTCGATGCTGCCGTCCGAAATCGTCGGCAGCCTGGAGGTCTATAAATCGTCCGAGGCCGACCTGCCCGAAGGCGGCGTCGGCGGCACGATCAACGTCCACACCCGCCGCCCGCTCGACATGAAGTCGGGCACGATCAGCCTGACCGGGCAGGGCGTCCACAATGATCTCGCCGGCGGCTGGCAGCCGCAATTCTCGGGCGTCGCCAGCTGGAAGAACGAGACCGGCACGTTCGGCGTGCTGGTCTCCGGCTTCTACGAAAAGCGCGATTTCCGCCGCGATGGCCAGGAATTCCTCGGGTATGCCGCCGCTTCCAACTTCAACGGCACCGGCCAGACGGTCGATTATCCGACGCTGATCGGCAACGCCTATTTCACCCAGCAGCGCATCCGCAAGGGCGGCAATTTCGCCGCCCAGTGGAAGCCGAGCGACCGGCTGGAGGTGAACCTCACCGGCCTCTACACCCGGATGGACGCCAACAACGTCAATGTGAACAGCATGGCATGGGTGTCGAACGTGATCGGCGCCAATTCGACGCCGGGCACGCCGGGCTACACGCTGGGCGACTACACCACCTACAAGGCCAAGGACGGCAACACCTACCTCACCTCCGCCTCGTGGGGCGGCACCACCGCCGACGGCACGCCGGTGAACGGCAAGGTGCAGGACGATATCTTCCGCACCGCTTATTCCTCCACCTGGAATGCCGATCTCGATACCAAGTGGCGGCCGACCGACGCGCTGACGCTGGAAGGCGATATCGGCTATACCAAGGGCAAGGGCGCCACCACCGACACCGAGGCGTGGGAGACCTACTGGCACACCGGCATGAGCTATGCCTTCGACGGCAAGCATGCCGATCTGAGCTTCCCCGATCTGCCCACCGACACCGGGTCCGCCGCCTATCTCGACAATTATTACAGCTATAGCTGGGGCGGCAAGATCATCTCGCCGGACAAGGAATTCTACGCCAAGCTCGATGCGGAATATGCGATCAACAATGGCTGGCTGAAATCGATCAAGGTCGGCGGCCGCTACACCGATCACAAGCGCTCGCTGGATTACACGGCCTATAGCTGGGCCGGCAACACCACCTGCGCGACGTCGGGCACCTGCACGCTCGGCTCGGTCTATTCCGGCCAGATGACGCCGGGCGACTATTCCGACGGCATTGCCGGTGCCGCGCCCTATCCGCTCGCCGATCGCGACAAGGTGCTGGCCGAACTGGCGACCAATGGCGGCCGGCAGTTCGCTTTCTACCCGCCGCAGAGCTTCTCGGTGCAGGAGAAGGATGCCGCGGTCTATGCGATGGCCAAGGTCGGCAATGATCGCGACTGGCGCGGCAATGTCGGCGTCCGCGCGATCCACACCGATCTGTCCACCGTGCAATATTCGCAGAATGCGCCGGACATCACGATCGTCAACCAGTTCGGCAAGTTCGGCGAGGTCGATGACGGCAGCAAATATTGGGACGTGCTGCCGAGCGCCAACCTGACCTACAATGTCACCAGCAAGATGCTGGTGCGCGGCGCGGTGGCGAAGGTGATGTCGCGGCCCGGCTATGCCCAACTGGCCGGCGCGTTCAGCCTCGACGATCTGGGGCTGAGCGGCACCGCCGGCGGCAACCCGCATCTCAAGCCCTATCGCGCCTGGCAGTATAATCTCGATGCCGAATGGTATTATGCGCCGCAGGCCTTGTTCTCGATCGGCCTGTTCGCGCTCGATATCCAGAACTACATCACCTCGAACAGCACGACGATCTTCTACGTCACCCAGCAGCACCCGCTCGGCGCCAATTTCAACGTGACCGCGCCGGTCAACGGCGGCGGCGGCACCAACAAGGGCGTCGAGGTCAGCTGGCAGCAGCCGATCAAATGGGGCTTCGGGGTCATCGCCAACTACACCTATTCGGATGCCAAGAAGGACAAGTCGGCGCTCCTGCCGATCGACGGCGGCAACCGCGCGATCGACGGCAACAGCAAGCAGACCTACAATCTCACCGGCTATTTCGAGAACAAGCTGCTCTCGCTGCGGGTCGCCTACAGCTATCGCTCGAAATTCCGCTCGGGCGTCGATCGCTCCACGCCGATGTGGCAGGATGGCTATGGCCAGCTCGACGGATCGCTGCTGGTCCATGTGATGCCGCATATCGACCTGTCGTTCGACGCGCAGAACATCACCAATTCCAAGCTTTACTACTTCGTCGGCGACAAGAATGTGCCCCGGGCCTACTATAATAATGGCCGCACCGTGTATGCGGGAGCCCGGGTGAATTTCTGAGGCAGGATCGACCGGCGACACAGGAGAGGCCCGGAATGCGTGTAATCTTGCGTGTCACCACTGCGTTGACCGCCCTCTTCGCAGGTTCGGCGGCCAGCGCGGCGGCCGCCCCGCTCACCGCCCCGCTCACCGTGTCGCTCCCGCTGCTGCCGATGCCCGCATCGGTGGTGGCGGGGGAGGGCCGCTTCGCCCTGCACGGCGCGTCGATCGTGGCGGCGGATGCGGGGGAGAAGGCGGCGGCGGCGCGCTTCACCGATCTGCTCGCCCGATCGGGCGGGCCGAAGATCGCCGCCGGGTCCGCCGGCACCATCCGTTTCCTGCGCGATCCGTCGATCGACGGCGGCGAGGCCTATCGGCTCGAGGTGACGCCCGCTGCCATCACCATCCGCGCCAGCGGCGATGCCGGGCTGTTCTACGGCGCCGAGACCCTGTTCCAGCTGGCGGCTTCGGCCAGGGATGGCCGCATCGCCGCCGTCACCATCGCCGACAAGCCGGCCTTCGCCTGGCGCGGCATGATGCTGGACAGCGTCCGCCACTTCCAGCCGCCGGCCTATATCGAGCAGTTGCTCGACCGGATGGCGAGCGAGAAGCTCAACGTCTTCCACTGGCACCTGACCGACGATCAGGGCTGGCGCGTCCCGATCGATCGCTATCCGCGCCTGATCGAAATCGGCGCGTGGCGCGTGCCCGCCGGCGCGGAAGGGCGCGATCCCAAGACGGGAAAGCCCGTGCGCTATGGCGGCTTCTACACCAAGGACGAGATCCGCGGGATCGTCGCCTATGCCGCCGCCCGCCACATCACCATCGTCCCCGAGATCGAGATGCCGGGCCACGCCACCGCGATGGTCGCCGCCTATCCCGAACTCGCCTCCACGCCGACGCCGCCGACCGCGCCGAGCGCGGACTGGGGCGTGCTGCCCAATCTGCTGAACCCGACCGACACGACCTTCACCTTCCTCGATCATGTGCTGGACGAGGTGATGGCGCTGTTCCCCGGCCAATATATCCATGTCGGCGGCGACGAGCCGCCCAAGGATCAATGGAAGGCCAATCCGCAGATCCAGGCGCAGATCAAGGCGCTCGGCCTCAAGGACGAAGAGGCCTTGCAGGGCTGGTTCACGGCGCGGATCGGCGACTATCTCCAGAAGCATGGCCGCCGCCTGATCGGCTGGGACGAGATCCTCGCGGGCGGCGTGCCGGCCGATGCGACGGTGATGTCGTGGCGCGGCATGGACGGCGCGCTCAAGGCTGCGCATCTCGGCCATGATACCGTGCTGGCGCCGGCACCGATGCTCTATCTCGACAACCGGCAGAGCGATTCCGCCGACGAGCCGCCGGGGCGCGGCGATATCGAGGGCTGGCACAAGCTCTATGATTTCGACAGCGCGCCCGCCTCGCTGAGCGCCGAGGAGCGGCGCCATATCCTGGGGCTTCAGGTCAATCTGTGGACCGAGCATCTGCGCACCACCGATTTCGTCGATCGCATGATCTGGCCGCGCGCGGCGATCCTGGCGGAGCTGGGCTGGTCGCCGCCGGTCCCGCGCGACTGGACCGGCTTCACCCATCGGTTGCGGCCCGAACTGGCGCGCTGGCAGGCGCTCGGCTGGGGCTATGACCGGACCCCGCTGGAGCCCGAGGCGAAGCTCGACGGCGGCACCATCACCCTGTCCCAGCCCGCCGAAATGGGCGATCTCCACGTCACCACCGACGGCAGCGCGCCGACCGTCCGCTCGCCGCTCTACACTGCGCCGATCGCCTTCACCGGCGCCAACCGGATTGCCGCGCAGAGCTTTCTCGACGGTGCGCCGCTCGGCGAAGTGCGCCGCTGGCGCTTCGATGCCGCCAGCCCCTTCACCCGCGCCGCCACCGCCATGCAGCTCTGCTCCAACAAGCTGCCGGTGCGGGTGCAGGACGATGGCCCGACCGACGGCGTCCATCGCATCCTCTGGGGCGATATGATGCAGACCTGCTGGATCTGGCCCAAGGCGACGCTCGACGGGGTGCGCTCGATCGGCGCCGATGTCGGCAGCGTGCCGTTCAACTTTGCGCTCGGCGCCGACATCGCCAGCGTCACCTTCCGCCCGCCGGCGACGCCTGCCGGCGAACTGGAGATCCGGCAGGACAGCTGCGACGGCCCGCGCATCGCCGTCATCCCGCTCGCGCCGGCCACCGCCTCGACCGGGGTGACCAGCCTGTCCGCCCCGCTCGCCGCCGCAGTGCAGGGCACCCACGATCTCTGCATGACCTTCACCCAAAGGACACCGGACCCGCTGTGGCTGCTCGACCGATTGATCCTGAACCGATGAGCGTTCCGATCGCCGGGCCGATCGCGAGCCCGCTGGCCGGCTGGCTGACCAGCCTCGATGCGGTGCCCGATCCGGTGTTCGCCGAACGCATGCTCGGCGACGGCGTGGCGATCGATCCGATCGAGGGCATCGTGCGCGCGCCGGTCGCCGGGCGGATCGTCACGCTCCATCCGGCGCGCCATGCGGTGACGATCGAGAGCGATGCGGGCGCGGTGCTGCTGATCCATGTCGGGCTGGAGACGGTGGCGCTCGGCGGCGAGGGCTTCGTGGCGCATGTCGCCGAAGGGGACCGGGTGGCGGCCGGCGACCGGCTGCTCTCCTTCGATCTCGATGCGGTCGGGCGGCGGGCGAAGAGCCTGATCACGCCGATCGTCCTCACCAATGGCGAGGCCTTTGCGATTGTGCCCGCCGGGCTCGATCGGATGATCGCGATCGGCGAGCCGCTGTTCGGGCTGGTGCGCCGCGACGCTGCGGTTCAGGCGATCACGGACGGGCCTGTCGCAGAGCGCGCGCTCGTCCTGCCGCTGCGCCATGGCCTGCATGCGCGGCCGGCGGCCCGGGTGGCGGAGCGTGCGCGCGATTTCGCCGCCCGCGTCACCATCGTCGCGGCGGACGGGCGGACGGCATCGGCGCTCAGCCCGGTGGCGATGCTGGCGCTGGCGCTGCCCCATGGCGCGCCCTTGCAACTGCACGGCCAGGGCGAGGATGCCGAACCCGCGGTGGCGGCGATCGCGGCGCTGATCGAGAGCGGCATGGGCGAAGGGCTGGCGATCGCGCCGGTCGCCGCCGCCCCGGAGACCGAGACGGTCGCGGCGCCGCTGCCGGATCGCCTCCACGGGGTCGCGGCAGCACCAGGCATGGCGGCGGGGCCGGCCTGGACGCCGGTTCGCGTGCGCTTCGATGTCGCCGAGCGGGGGCGCGGGATCGAGCAGGAGCGCGAGGCGCTGGCCGAGGCGCTCCACATCCTGCGGGCCGATACGCTGCCCGAAGAGGGCGCCTTGGCATCGATCGCCGAGGCGCATCGCGCCTTTCTCGACGATCCCGAACTGCTGACCAGCGCCGCCCGGGGGATCGCCGCCGGGCAGAGCGCCGGCTTCGCATGGCGGCAGGCGGTCGGCCATTTCGTCGGCCTGCTGGGCGGCACCGGCGACGCGCGCTTCGCCGAGCGGATCGACGACCTGCGCGATCTCGAGGCGCGGGTGCTGACGGTGCTGACCGGAACCCCCGCCACCGTCGCGCCGCCGGCCGGTGCGATCCTCGTCGCGGACGAATTGCTGCCGTCGCAACTGATGGCACTGGCGGACAGCGGGCTGGCCGGCATCGCCACGGGCGGCGGCGGGCCGACCTCGCATGTCGCGATCATCGCCGCCGGGCTCGGCTGGCCGATGCTGGCGGCGCTCGGCGCCGATGTCGCGCGGATCGCGGACGGCACGATGCTGCTGCTCGATGCCGGCACCGCGACGCTGACTATCGATCCGCCGGCCGATACCCTCGCGACGAGCCGCATCGCCGCCGACCGTGCCGCCGCCTTCCGCGCCGAAGCCGTCGCGCGCGCCCATGACCCGGCGGCGACCCGCGACGGCGCCCGGATCGAGATCTTCGCCAATCTCGGTTCGCTGGAGGAGGCGCGCGCCGCCGCGCAGGCAGGGGCGGAAGGCTGCGGCCTGCTGCGCACCGAATTCCTGTTCCTCGATCGCCCGTCGCCGCCCGACGAGGAGGAGCAGGTCGCCACCTATCAGGCGATCGCCGATGCGCTGGGCGGCCGCCCGCTGATCGTCCGCACGCTCGACATCGGCGCCGACAAGCCGGCCCCCTATTGGCCGATGCCGCCCGAGGAGAATCCGGCGCTCGGCCTGCGCGGCCTGCGCCTCGGGCTGGCCCGGCCCGCCCTGCTGGAGACGCAGCTGCGCGCGCTCGCCCGCGTGACCGGCGACGTGAAGATCATGCTGCCGATGGTGATCGAGCCCGCCGAGGTTCGCCGCGTCCGCGCGATGCTGGCGGCGATCGCGGACGCGCCGCCGGCGCTCGGCATCATGGTCGAGACGCCTGCCGCCGCGATGCTCGCCGATGCGCTGGCGGTGGACGCCGACTTCTTCTCGATCGGCAGCAACGATCTCAGCCAATATGCGCTGGCGATGGACCGCGGCAATCCGGCGGTGGCGGCGCGGCTCGACGCGCTGCACCCGGCGGTGCTGCGGCTGATCGCGGCGACGGTCGCGGGCGGCGCGACGCGCGATCGCTGGACCGGGGTGTGCGGCGGCATGGCCGCCGATCCGCTGGCGGTGCCGATCCTGATCGGGCTCGGCATCACCGAATTGTCGGTGCCGCCCTCGGCCGTCGCCGAGACCAAGGCGCGGGTGCGCCGCACCAGCCTGGCCAGCGCGCGCGATCTGGCGCAGGCGGCGCTGGCCGCCGACGGCGCCGCGGCGGTGCGGGCCCTGGCGCGAACCTATATCGAGGACATCGGCGCATGAAGATATCGGTCCAGGCGCTCCAGCCGCTCGGCCGCGCGCTGATGCTGCCGATCGCGGTGCTGCCGATCGCGGGGCTGCTGCTCCGCCTCGGCCAGCCCGATCTGCTCGACATCCCGTTCGTCGCGGCGGCGGGCTCGGCGGTGTTCGACAATCTCGGCCTGCTCTTCGCAGTCGGCATCGCGGTCGGCTTCGCGCGCGACGGCAATGGCGCGGCGGGGCTCGCCGGCATCGTCTGCTTCCTGGTCGCGACGCATGGCGCGGCGACTTTGCTGACCGTGCCGCCGGGCACCGGCGCGGGGCTGCCCGCCGACGCGCTGGCGCTCGCCACCGATGCCTTCCGCACCAAGGCGATCGACAAGATATCGGTGCCGATCGGCATCCTCTCGGGGATCATCGCCGGCAGCGCCTATAATCGCTGGTCGGGCATCCGCCTGCCCGATTATCTGTCCTTCTTCGGCGGCCGGCGCTTCGTGCCGATCGTGTCCGGCGTCGCCGGGCTCGGGCTCGCCGCGGTGATCGGCTTCGCCTATTCGGCGATCGCCACCGGCATGGATGCGCTGAGCGGCGGCATCATCCATTCGGGCGTGTTCGGGCTGTTCCTCTATGGCGTGCTCAACCGGCTGCTGATCGTCACCGGGCTGCACCATATCCTCAACAACGTCGCCTGGTTCATCGTCGGTGATTTCCATGGCAGCACCGGCGATCTCAACCGCTTCTTCGCCGGCGATCCGAGCGCGGGCGCGTTCATGACCGGCTTCTTCCCGGTGATGATGTTCGGCCTGCCCGCCGCCTGCCTCGCCATGTATCGCGCCGCGCTGCCGGAACGCCGCAAGGCGGTCGGCGGCATGCTGCTGTCGATGGCGCTCACCGCCTTCCTGACCGGCGTGACCGAGCCGATCGAGTTCAGCTTCATGTTCCTGGCGCCCGTGCTCTACGGCCTGCACACGCTGATGACCGGCCTTGCGATGGTGGTGATGGACCTGCTCGGCGTGAAGCTCGGCTTCACCTTCTCGGCGGGCCTGCTCGATTATGCGCTGAACTTCTCCAAGGCGACGCGGCCGCTGCTGCTGGTGCCGGTCGGGCTGGTCTATTTCGCGCTTTATTATGGCGTGTTCCGCTGGGCGATCACGCGCTTCGACATCAAGACGCCGGGCCGCGAGCCCGAAATCGCGCCGGCCGCCGGTGACGACGGCGAGGGCGCCCCGGTCGAGCGCGGCGCCGCCTTCGTGGTGGCGCTCGGCGGCGCCGGCAACCTCGCCTCGATCGATGCCTGCACGACGCGGCTGCGGCTGGTGATCCGCGACCAGGCGAAGGTGGACGAGGCACGGCTGCGGTCGCTCGGCGCCAAGGGCTTCGTGCGCCCCTCGGCGGAGGCCCTGCAGGTCGTGCTGGGGCCGATCGCCGACATGGTGGCGGACGAGATGCGGCGGATGACGGGATCGGCGGTTGTCGCCGTATCGGTCGCGGTGGTGCCGAGCGTCGATCTGCCGGTGGCGGACGCCGCGCCGTGGATCGCGGCGCTGGGTGGGAGGGGCAACATCCTGTCGGTGGCGGCCAATCCGAGCCGGCTGATGCTCCATCTGGCCGATCCCTCCCTCATGCAGCAGGACATGTTGCGCGCGCTCGGCCTGCGCGCCGCGGTGGTGCCGGGCGATGGCGTGGTCCATCTCCTGACCGACGAGGCCGAACCGCTCGGCCGGGCGCTCGCCGCATGAGCCGCGCACCGACCGCGACCGGGCCGCGCCACCCGCACGACCGCGCCGGGCGTCGCCTCGCCTCGCTCGACCTGCTGCGCGGGCTGACCGTGCTCGGCATGATCATCGTCAACAGCACCGCGGGCGTCTCGCGCCGCGACGGGCCGGTGTTCCCGCTGCTGCTCCACGCCGAATGGGCGGGCTTCACCATCGCGGACAGCATCTTCCCGGCCTTCATCCTGATGGTCGGCGTGTCGATCGCGATTTCGTCGCGCGGCCTGCCGGAGACGAGCCGCATCCTGGTGCGTGCCGGGCGGCTGGTGCTGCTCGGGCTGTTCCTCTCGAACATGTTCTGGTTGTACGACAACGAGACCTATCATCTCCGCCTGCCCGGCGTGCTCCAGCGGATCGGGATCGCCTATGCGGTGGTCGCGCTGGTCTATCCGCGCACCGGCTGGCGGGCGCGGGCGGCGCTCGCCGCCGGGCTGTTGCTGGCCTATTGGCCGCTCTGCCTGCTGCCTTCGCCGGACGGCCTGCCGACCGACCTCTGGGTGCCGGGCCATAATTTCGTCTCCTGGTTCGATCGCGCCGTGCTGGGCGGCGCCCGCTTCGTGCTCGGCCCGCAAGGCTATGACCCGGAAGGGCTGCTCAGCACGCTGCCGACCATCGCCGAGGCGCTGATCGGCACGCTGATCGGCGATTTCCTTCGTCGCGGCCTGGCGCCGCGCGCGGCGGCGCGGCTGATGGCGCTGGCAGGAGCGGCGTCGATCCTGGTCGGCATCGGCTGGGGCTGGCTGTTCCCGATCGCCAAGAATCTGTGGACCAGCCCGTTCGTGCTGGTGTCGTCGGGGATCGCGCTGCTGGTGCTGGCGGCGCTCCACATGCTCTACGACCGTGGCGACGCGCCGGTCCGCAAGGGCGGCCTGCTCGGCCCGTTCGGGCGCAACGCCATCGCCGCCTACACGCTGCACGAGGTCACCGCCTTCATCCTGACCTCGGATGCGCTGCAATGGCCGTTCCACCAGCTGGCGCCCATGGTCGGCACGCGGATCGCGGCGCTGGCGCCGGTGCTGCTGTTCACGGCGCTGGTCTGGTGGCCGATCGCGGCGATGGACCGGCGCGGCTGGTATCTGAAGATCTAGGCCCGGTAGCCGCCGCGCTGCATGGCGGCGTCGACGATCGGCAGGATCGGGGCGAGCTGCTCCTCGTAGTTTTTCCATCGCCCGATCGAGCGGGCATGCAACGGCTCGCGGACCTGCGCGTAGCTCGGCGTCGGGGCGTGGCGCCGATTCTCGTGGAAGCGCGCCTGCGCCGGCTCGGCCGCCAGCCCGACATGCGCCATCAGCCGATCGGTCTCGCCCGGCTGATCGGCGACGAACCGCTCGTAGCAGAAGACATGCGGGGCGATGCCCAGCCGGTTCCGATAGGTCTCGGTCAGCGCCGAGACGGCGGCGAGCTGGTGCGCCGCATCCTCGATCCGGTAGCCGCAATCCTGGCCATGGGTCATGTCGTGCATCATGATCGAGACGAGCGTGTCGAGCGGATGGCGCCGCACCGCCACCAGCGGCGCCTCCGGGAAGGCGACGCGGATCAGCGGCAGGACGATCTCGTTGAGCGGCATCTTGTCGGTGAAGAAGTCCGCACCCGGCTGGCGCAACCCATAGGCTTCGGCCCGGCCGAGATAGACATCGCGGAACAGCGCCGGGAGATGATGATGGTCGGCCGCCGATAGCTGCCCGAAACCCTGCGGGAAGGGCGATCCCGTCAGGCGGCCGGCGACATCCTCCAGTTCGGCGGTGAAGGGCAATTCTCCCCCGGCGCGGATGCGGCCGTGGCTGGAGAGCAGCTGCTCGGCCATCGTCGTGCCCGATCGCGGCATGCCGAGGATGAACAGCGGCTGCGGGCCTTCGCGGTGGGCCGGGCGGGGGGCATCGGGCATCGTGATCGCCGCCAGCCGGGCGAAATGCGCCTCGACCGCCGCCTTGTCGTATCGTCGGCCGGCCGCCGCCGCGAGCGCGGCCTTGCCCGCCACGACATCGGCCCAGGCCTCGCCATGGCGCCCGGCCCGATCGCGCAGCCGGCCGCGCAGCAGCCGGGCGGCGCCGCTCATCGCGGGCAGGGCATCGAGCAGCGCCAGCGCCTCCTGCCATTGCGGGCCTTGCGACAACAGGGTGGCGCGCAGCAGCAGCGTGTCGCGTCCTGCGCGCGCCGCCAGCCGGGTGGCATGATCGAGCGCGCGGTGCGCCGCATCCAGATCGCCGCCCTGCTCGGCGATCTCGACGACCAGCACGGCGGCGGCGAGCAGGTCGGGCGCCGCGCGCAGCGCCTCCGCCGCCATTGCCGAGGCCTCGTCGAGCGCGCCCTGCCGCATCAGGTTGCGGGCGAGATTGGCCAATATCTGCGGATGGCGCCCGGCGAGGGCGATCGCGCGGCGCAGATGCCAGGCGCCCTCGACCAGCCGCTCGCGACCGGACAGGAAGGCGCCGAGCATGGCGTGGGCATCGGCATGGCCGGGATCGACGGCGATCGCGGCGCGGACCTCGATCTCGGCCTCGGCCGGTCGGCCGCTATCGAGCAGGAGGCGCGCCAGATCGTCCCGCGCCCATCCGGCATCGGGCGCGAGCGCGAGGATCTCGCGCAGCCCGGCTTCGGCGGCGGCGTGATCCTGCCGCGCCAGCGCCGCCAGCACCAGGATTTCGCGCGCATCGACCGAGCCGGGATCCTCGGCGATCAGCCGGCGGGCGGCGGCCTCGGCCTCGGCCAGCCGGTGGGCGCGCAGCAGGGCGCGGGCGGAATCGATCGTCGTCGGCATCATCGGCGCCACCATAGCGGAGGATGCCGATCCGCCGAGTCCCTTCGTGCGGCAGGGCGCGGCGGGGGCGATCGGCGGCTATTCCATCCGCGCCAGCAGATCGTCGATCGCGCAGCTGGCGAAGCTCGCGAAATTGTCGGCGACGCCATAGGGCATCAGCAGCGTGCGGCCATGGACGATCGAGCCGCAGCTATAGACGACGTTCGGTACATAGCCGTCGCGCTCCCTGGCGCTCGGTTTCAGGATCGGCTCCGGGGTGCGCTTCAGCACCTTGGAGGGATCGTCCCGGTCGAGCAGCGCCGCGCCCATGCAGTAATTGCGCACCATGCCGACGCCATGGGTCAGCACCAGCCAGCCCTCCGCGATCTCGATCGGCGATCCGCAATTGCCCATCTGGGCGAATTCCCACGGATATTGCGGGCTGATCAGCTTGGCGCCGCCATCCCAGTGATAGAGATCGTCGGAGCGGAGCAGCCAGATGCTCTCATTGTCCTGCCGGCCGAGCATCACATATTGGCCGCCGATCCGGCGCGGGAACAGGGCCATGCCCTTGGCCGCCGCCGCCGATCCGGTGAGCGGGCGCATGTCGAAGCTCTTGAAGCCGGTGCCGTGGAGCAGCTCGGATCGCGCATCGCGGCCGTCGAACGCGGTGTAGGTGCCGTAATATTCGACGGTGCCGTCCTCCTCCACGAAGCGGCACAGGCGCAGATCCTCGATGCCCTGGCGCTGGCTGTCGGTGACCGGGAACAGCACCGTCTCGGAGACATTCTCGCTGCCCTCGCAGATGATCGAGGTCGATCCGTCGTCGCTCACCTTCTCGATCCGGGGGGACACCGCGTTGCCGCTCGCATCGTCCATCACGAAGCCGGACGCTTCCGACCAGCGGCCGGTGCGGAAGGTGACCGACGAGATATGGCCCTCGCCGATCCCGCGCAGCGACATCAGGAAGCGGATCGTGCCGCCCGTGTCGCCGTCTTCCTCATCCTGTTCGGGGTGGGGCACGATGCTGGGATTGAACAGCGCCGCCGCTTCGAAGCTATATTCCTCGCTGAAATAGGCACCGATGACGAGCCGGCCCTTGTCGGAGGCCTGCGCGCAGATCGGCAGCCTTTGCGCGATCTGCTCATAGCGTCGCTGGACGATGCCTTCGAGATCGCGATGGCGATCGGCGAGGGACTTCACCATCCGATCATACATGCGGTCCAGCGTCCGCTCGTCGAGCGCCAGCACATGCTCGACGATGTTGCGCACGCGCGGATGCGCCTCGTCGCGAAACGCATCGGGATATTCGGGCGAGAAGGGGCGGATGACGGTGCGGGAGGGATCGGGGCGAAGATGCAGTCGGGAATGCGCGAAAAGGCTGGCGTGGCTCATGCTGACATATCCTGCTGCACCGATCGAAGGGTGAGACTCGGGGGCAGGCCATCGGTTCCGTCGGGCCATCGGTTCCATCGGGTCGGCGCACAATATCGACCGCAACTTGTCGGCACCCCGAGCGGCGGCCACCGATCCGATCGGCAGACGGCGATCCGTCTGGCGGATCCGCCAGACGGATCCGCCAGACGGATCAGGCGGACGGATCAGGGCATCAATGCGCGCGCGTCGCTCCACCAGCGGGCGATGAGCGTGGCGACGGGCGCCTGTTCGGCCAGCGCCGCGGATTGGCCGGCCCATGCCTGCATGGCAGCCAGATCACCGCGTCTCACCGCGTCCGCGCGCATCGGGGCGGTCAGCCCGCGTTGCACCGGATAGGGGGCGGGATCGGGCATGTCGGCGCGGACGAAGCGAGTCGCCAGCGATCGACCGGGGCGGCCGCTGAACGCGCGGGTGATATGGGTGTCCTCGGGCGCGGCATCGGCCAGCGCATCGGCCCACGCCGCCGGGGTGTCGCTTTCCTCGGCGCGGAGCAGGGCGGTGCCGATCTGCACCGCACTGGCGCCGAGCGTCAGCGCCGCGGCGATGCCGCGCCCATCGGCGATGCCGCCGGCCGCGATGATCGGGATCGCCAGCCGATCGGCCAGCGCGGGGATGAGCGCCATCAGCCCGATGCCGGTGGTCCGCGCCGCGATCGGATCGAAGGTGCCGCGGTGGCCGCCTGCTTCGACACCCTGGGCGATCACCGCATCGGCGCCGGCCTCCTCCGCCGCAAGGGCTTCGCCCAGGGTGGTCGCGGTGGCGAACCAGGCGATGCCGGCGGCCTTGAGTCTGGCGACGAAAGCGGCCGGAAAAAGGCCCATGATCGACGAGACGGCGGTGGGCTGGGCGGCGAGGACGGCCGCGCATTGGGCGGAGAAATCCGGCGGCGTCGCATCGCCGGCATCGGCGGCCACCTGCGGGCCCCACTGGCCGAGAAAGGCGCGCATCGCGGCTTCGTGGCCGGCATCGCGCACGGGGAGCGGGTCGGGCACCCACAGATTGATCTGGAACGGGCCGGCGTCCGGCGCGCGGAAGGCCTCGGCCCAGTCGGTGATCGCATCGGGCGTGGACAGCACCGCGCCATAAGCGCCCATGCCGCCGTGGCGCGCAACCGCGATCGCCCGTCCGACCGGGGCCGCACCGGCCATCGGCGCCTCGCAGATCGGCACCGCCATGCCGAAGCGTTGGCAGAAGGCCGCCACCCGCGCGCTGGTTTCCGGGACTTGCACGATATCCTTTTCCTTGTGGGTTCCCATGTCGTCAGGACGGCCGACCGCCCGACATTCGGTGGATATGCGAGGCGGGCACCGCTGCGTAAAGCGGCGCCCGGCTTTTACACCGCCGCGCTCAGCATCTTGCCCGTCGGCATGGTCGCCGGTTGCTGGGCGAACCGCGCCCGCAACGCCTTCTTGTCGATCTTGCCGACGCTGGTCTTGGGCAGGGTGTCGACCAGCTCGATCCGGTCGAGCAGCGCATAGCGGCTGATCTCGCCGCGCGCGACGGCGGCGGCGAGCGGCGCGTTGATCGCCTCCAGCGTCGGCACGATCCCGGCGGCGGGCGCGATCACCGCGATCGGCCGCTCGCCCCAGCGCGCATCGGCGACGCCGATCACCGCGACCTCGGCGACGCAGGGCGTGCCGGCGATGAGATCCTCCAGCGTGAGCGAATCGATCCATTCGCCGCCGGTCTTGATCACGTCCTTCAGCCGATCGCGGATCTGGATATAGCCCTGCGCGTCGATGCTGGCGACATCCTGGGTGTGCATCCAGCCGCCCCGCCAGAGCTGTTCGGAGGCCTCGGGATTGCCGGTGTAGCAAGGCGTCAGCCACGGCGCGCGCAGCACCAGTTCGCCGCGCGCCTGCCCGTCATGGGGAAGCGGGTTCATGTCCGCGTCGACGATCCGGGCGGAGACCAGGGGCACCGGCACGCCGGCCATGGTCAGCGCCGCCATCTCGGCCTCCTCGCTGCCGTCGGCACCGGGCCGATCGTGGCAGATCGCGATCATCGGCGCGGTCTCGGACATGCCATAGCCCGCGATCAGGCTGAGCCTGCGCTGGCGGCCCTCGCGCCACAGCGCCTGGGTCAGCGCCGATCCGCCGATGATCATGTGCCAGCCGTCGAGCTTCGCGCCGGTCTGGTCGGCGACGGCGATCACCATCTGCACGATCGTCGGCACGCAATGCGAGAAGGTGACGCCCTCGGCCTGGTGGAGGTCGCAGATCATCTTGGGCTCGTAGCGGCCGGGATAGACCTGCTTGATGCCGAGCATCGTCGCCACATAGGGGATGCCCCAGGCATGGACGTGGAACATCGGGGTCAGCGGCATATAGACGTCGTCGACGCCCAGCCCGCGCGCCCGCGTGACCCCGAACGGCGCGTTGGCGGCCAGCGTGTGGAGCACCAGCTGGCGGTGGGTGAAGCAGACGCCCTTGGGGTCTCCGGTGGTGCCGGTCGTGTAGAAGGTGGTGGCGACGGCGTTCTCGTCGAAATCCACAAACGGGAAATCGGGCGACGCGGCGGCGGACAGCGCCTCATATTCGCCTTTGGCATAAGCGGGGAGGGCACCATCGCTGCCGTCCATGATCGCCACCACCGCCTTCACCTTCGGCAGCATCGGCAGGATCGCGTCGACCAGCGGGAAGAAATCATGGTGGACGACGAGGATCTCGGCCCCCGCATGATTCAGCGTATAGGCGACCTGCTGGGGCGAGAGGCGGACGTTCACCGTCTGCAACACCGCGCCCATCATCGGCACGGCGAAATAGGCCTCCAGATAGCGATGGCTGTCCCAGTCCATCATCGCGATCGTCATGCCCTGCTCGGCGCCGAGACCGGCGAGCAGCGAGGCGAGGCGGCCGAGCCGCCCCCGGAATGCGCGATAGGTGTAGCGCGACTGATCCCGGTAGACGATTTCCTGATCGCCGGAACTGATCAGCGCGGCGTCGAGCAGATGCCCGATCGTCAGGGGGAAGTCGTGCGCCTCGGGCGCACGCTCCGCGATACGTAGCGGCATCTCTCTCTCCTATCCTTTTGGGGGAGGCTAGGAGCATACCGTTCTTATGAAAAGTGGCCTTGGGCCTAGCGGGTCCGCTCCACCAGGACGATCGCGGCGGCCACCGCAGCCGCGACGCCGAGATCGCTGGTATCGAGCAGAACCGCATCGTCCGCCTGCTTCAGCGGGGCGATGCCGCGCCCCGAATCGCGCTCGTCGCGGGCCTGGATGTCGCCCAGCACATGCGCGTAGGTGACGGCGAGGCCCATCCGGACCAGCTCGTCGAATCGCCGCTGCGCGCGCACCGCCGGCGTGGCGGTGACGAACAGCTTGGCCTGCGCCTCGGGGGCGATCACCGTACCGATGTCGCGCCCGTCGAGCACGGCGCCGCCCGGCTGGCGGGCGAAATCGCGCTGGCGCTCGAGCAGCGCGGCGCGCACCGAGGGATGGGCGGAGACGATCGAGGCGGCACGGCCGGCGGCCTCGCTCTTGAGCACGCTGTCGTCGAGCAGGCCATCGTCGAAGGCGCAGGCCTGGAAGGCGTCGCCCTCGTCGGCGGGATCGCCGCCGCTGCGCAGGACCGCCATGCCGACCGCGCGATAGAGCAGGCCGGTGTCGAGATGGGGCAGGCCGTAATGGCGGGCGAGCGCCTTGGCGATGGTACCCTTGCCCGATGCGGCGGGGCCGTCGACCGCGATGATCATGCCGTCGCTCCTTCGCTGTGTTCGGCGCCGAGGCCTTCCATCATCGGGATGAAGATCGGGAAGCTGGTCGCGATCGGGGCGCGATCGTCCACCGTCACCGGCGCGCGGCAGGCGAGCGAGGCGACCGCGAAGCTCATCGCGATGCGGTGATCGAGATGGGTGGCGACGGTGGCGCCGCCGGCCAGCCGCTCGCCGCCGGTGCCGTCGATGATCAGCCCGTCTTCGACTTCCTCGACGGCGGCGCCGATCGCGCGCAGGCCCTCGGCCATCACCGCGATCCGGTCGCTCTCCTTGACCCGCAGCTCCTCCAGCCCGCGCAGGACCGAACGACCCTGCGCCAGCGCGCACGCCACGAACAGGATCGGGAACTCGTCCACCATGCTGGGCACCACCGACGGATCGGGCTCGATCCCGGACAGCGTCGAGGCCTTCACCCGCAGGTCCGCCACCGGCTCGCCGCCGACGAGACGCTCCTTCTCGAAAGTGATGTCGGCGCCCATCGCACGGAGCACCTGATAGAGGCCGGCGCGGGTCGGGTTGAGGCCGACATTCTCGACCACGATGTCCGATCCCGGCACGATCAGCGCCGCCACCACCGGGAAGCCGGCCGACGAGGGATCGCCCGGCACGACGATGTGCTGCGGCTTGAGTTCGGCCTCGCCGGTAATCGATATGATGCGTTCGCCGCCGGCCTCTTCGACGGTCAGCTCGGCGCCGAAGCCGCGCAGCATCCGCTCGCTATGGTCGCGGGTCGGCACCGGCTCGATCACGCGGGTGATGCCCGGCGTGTTGAGCCCGGCCAGCAGCACCGCCGATTTCACCTGGGCGGAGGCGACCGGCAGGCGATATTCGATCGGCACGGCGGGCACGAGCCCGCGCACCATCAGCGGCAGGGTCTGGCTGTTCTTGGCACCGGGGCTGGCGGTGAACGCGGCGCCCATCTTGGATAGCGGCTCGATCACCCGGCCCATCGGGCGTTTGGAGAGCGAGGCGTCGCCGGTGAAGGTGGCGATCACCGCATGGCTGGCGACGAGGCCCATCAGCAGCCGGGTCGAGGTGCCCGAATTGCCCATGTCGAGCGCCGCCTGCGGCTGGAGCAGCCCGCCGACGCCGACGCCGTGGATCGTCCAGCGGCCATCCTCGCTCCGCGCGATCGTGGCGCCCATCGCCCGCATCGCGGCGGCGGTGGCGAGCACGTCCTCGCCCTCCAGCAGCCCCTCGACCCGGCTTTCGCCGACCGCCAGCGCGGACAGCATCAGCGCACGATGCGAGATCGACTTGTCGCCGGGCACGGTGACGCGGCCCGTGAGCGGACGGTGGGCGGAGAGGCGGAGCGGTTGGGCGGGTGCGTGGCTCATGAGCGCGGGCTTTTGACAGCGGCCCCCCGCTATGGCAAGGCGCGCGGCTTGACGCCCGTGGTGGATTTCCGCCGGGGTGACCTTCTTCAACCGATTGGATGTGGACGAGACATGGTGAAGCCTGAATGGGGCACCAAGCGGACCTGCCCGAAATGCGGCACCCGCTTCTATGATCTGGGCAAGGAAGACCCGGTGACCTGCATCGCCTGCGGCATCCAGTGGGAGCCGGAGCCCGTGCTCAAGTCGAAGCAGCCGCTTCCCTTCGACGCGCCCAAGCCCGTCAAGGAGAAGAAGGAAGAGGAAGATTCGGATCTCGCCGAGGATCTGGACATCGGCGAGGACGAAGAGCCGGCCGACGACGATACCGATATCGGCGGTGACGACGATCTCGGCGTCGCCAAGCATGACGACGAGGACGATCAGTAAGATCGTCCGAATGCCTTTCCGGGGCCTTCCGCAAAAAAATGTGGAGGCCTCGGATAAGGCGCTTGCAAGGGCCGGAAACCTGCCCTAACAGGCGCCTCTGCCGAGGCCGGAACCCAGCCGGATCGGACGAAAATGTGGGGCCGTAGCTCAGCTGGGAGAGCGTCGCGATGGCATTGCGAAGGTCTGGGGTTCGATCCCCCACGGCTCCACCATTCCGCCTTGATTTTAAACGATAATTTGGTCGTTTTCGGGTGGGGCCTAATTTGGGGCCTAATTCTTTTTCGAAAATTTTTTTGAGGCTGCGCTCGCTTGAAGGCGCTTAGCTCACCCCATAGCGAGCGATTCGCTAGCCGGCGTCGGATAGGCGCACGGCAGCCTTTTTCCGGCAACGTCACCGCGCTTTTGTTGAGATGTGCCATTGTGCCGCTGCCCTCAATCCATGCTTGAGGTCGTCGTCCGATCAGATTGTAGCGGCCGAGACGGGGGAGACCGGAATGGCCGGTGTGGAGCGGCGAGCCGAGGTAAGGCGACGTTTGTTCACGCGGGCGCCCATGGCCGATATCGACCAGGTATCGCCGTTCCTCTGTGGTGGCGCGAACGTCCGGTTCTGACAGGAGCCGCCGGCCGGCAAGCGCCCTCTCTTAACACGCTCAAGCGGAAACTTGCGGATCCGGGAATCGTCCGTTCGTCCATCTCGAGGCGGACGATGATGATGAGGAAGAACGCATGACCTCGGCCGGACTTTGCGGCCCACCCGCTTCTCCAAGATAGGACTCCGATATCTGAAAATCGGCGATGGCGCGGTGACGTGACGCTCGGCATTACTTTGCGTCGGCGACCGCACTAGAGTGGCGGCTCGATGGATAGACAACCGGGAGTGATGGGTGAGCAGAGAATCATCGTCAAGGAGTGCCGAAGCCGCCATCAGCAACTCGCCATCGCCCGGACCGTGTCTCAATATCGCGCCGCTGAGCTTCTCGGACGATTGCTTCCGCGCAGGTCGTCAGCCTTACGCCGACGAGGAGACCTATCGCGCGCTGCGCGAACGGCATCGCGCAAGCCATGTCTTTCGCTTCGATGTTCGCGACGGGATGATTTGGAACGTCGCTGTAGTGCCCGACGTCGTGCCACTCGGCGAAACACAGGTCGCGCGGGTCGACGAGCATCTTCTCCTGCTGGGCAAGGTCGTCCAGCATCTGCTCCTCGAATGGCTGCGCGCCACCCGCACCATCCTCCGCCCCGTGCGCCCGCTGCAATGCTGGGGCAATCGCAAGGCGGCCTTGCTGTCGGCCGCGATCCGAGAGCGTAATCTCGAGCCCGTCGAGGGTCTCGATGTGCTCGTGCGCCACAGCTTCGATACCCGCGTCCTCCAGACGCGGGGCGCCGCCGCCCCAGCCTTCCTCGCGCTTCTCCTTGACGTCGACACATCCAACGAGCTCGCGATCGCCGGTGACGCACTGATCGATGCGCGCTTCGACCTGATAGGGCGGTGGGTCTGCCGCCATGCGCCGATCGAGGATGGTATGCGACCACGCCTAGAAACGCTAGGTCGCGTCATCGGGGTCGAGAGCGGGATCCTCCGGCTGGCTGATCCCAGCGGCGACGATAGCGTCGCGGCTAAGCATGTGCTTCTTGAGCCGCGCCAGGAATATCTCGAAGCCCTCGTGCACCACCAATATGACCGCGCGGCCCACCGCATCTTGACCGGCTTGGCCAAGCGGCGCCGGGAATATTGGTCTGGCGCCCAGAAGCTCGATCATATTCGGCGGACCCTTGAAGGCGTCCGCGACAAATTCGCCAAGGACCTGCATCTGCCCGATGGGCTCATAATCCATGTCGGAACGCTGCTCGGTGCCGGCGACCCGCTCTTTCCCGACACGATCGAGACATCGCGCCCGACATTCCTGTTCGGCGCGCAGGGTAGCCAGACAAACCGGTCGCCCGATATTGGCGTTAAGACCTTCGGTCCGTACAAATATATGCAGCATGCTCGTAACGCCCCGTTGGTCGCCGTGATCTGCGAAAAGGGTAAGGAAGGCAGTGCCGACGAGCTGGCGCGCGCGCTACGCGATGGCTTTCCGGATGACGTCTGGCGCGAGATCGTCAGCGGGCGCCCCAACCCCAAGGTCAATCCCTTCCAGGGTGGACTCGTGGGAAAATTCCGTCTCGCCCGCGTGCAATTCGAGTTCGAAGCGGCGGCGGATTCGTCGGTCGATGCGTATGAGAAAGCCATCCAGCGACTGCTGGGACGCCTGCCGGCGGCCCCCGACCTTGCGCTCGTCCAGACCCGACAGGCCCATCGCGACCTGCCAGCGCCAAGCAATCCCTACTTAATCTCGAAAGCGCGGTTCATGACCGCCGGCGTACCCGTCCAGGGCGTCCGTCTCGAGACCATTGAAAACGACGAGGCCGGACTCGCTTATACGCTAAATGGCTTGGCGCTACAGGCCTATGCAAAGCTCGACGGGCTGCCCTTCGTCATGTCCATGCGCGGGCCGGCGACGCATGAGCTGGTCATCGGGCTCGGCTATGCCGAGACACGCGAGGGCCGGTTCGGCGTCCGCGATCGCTATGTCGGCCTGACCACAGTCTTTCAGGGCGATGGCCGTTATCTGGTTTGGGGTCAGACCAGGGAAGTCGAGTTCGACCAATATGCCGACGCGTTGATCGAGCGGTTGCGCAGCAGCATCGCCTATGTCCGCGAGCAGAATAATTGGCAGCCCGGCGAGACCGTCCGTCTAGTCTTCCATGTCTTCAAGCCGCTGAAGAACACCGAGATCGATGCGGTGAAGGCGGTGGTCCGCGAGCTGATCGCTGATCAACACGCGGTGAAGTTCGCCTTCGTCAACATCTCGCAGCACCACGAATATCTGCAGTTCGACCCGTCCCAGCGCGGCAAGGATTATTGGGCGGGGCGGGGTGACCGTCGCCTGAAGGGCGCCGGCGCGCCCACGCGCGGGCGATGTCTCCAGCTCGGGCCACGAGCCGCCCTGCTGCAGCTTATCGGGGTCGACGAGGTGAAGACGGATCAGCAGGGCCTTCCCGTGCCACTTCTGATCGACCTCCACCCGGATTCCGACTTCACGGACATCACCTATCTCGCCCGGCAGATCTTCCATTTCTCCTACCTCTCGTGGCGGAGCTTCTTCCCGTCGCACGAGCCGATCACGATTCTCTATTCGCGGTTGATCGCGGCCTCGCTCGCAAACCTTAAGCCGGTACCGGGGTGGAACAGCGCCGTGTTGGCATCCGAGCGACTGCGCGGTTCAATGTGGTTCCTGTGACTCCGCAAGCCTTGCTGGCGGATCGCCTAGAGGAGCTTCGCCGCACGATCGCGTTTTCGGCGCAGGACGCCGCGCCCTCGGCGCTCGGCTTTGCTGGCCGGCTGCATCGGGCCGGCGACGTCGCGACCGACTGGACGCTTCCCGCCGCGTCGATCGCGGACGCCCTCGAGGCGGCGCGCTACGGCGGCGTCCCGGCGATCGCGCATGCCGGCTACGTCCTTGCCTTCAGCGACGATGCGACGGCCGCCAGGTATGCTGCGGCTTTCCTTGGCGAGATTGCCCGCCTGCGTGGACGGCCCGGCGCCGTAACCGGCCAGATCCTGGCCGACGACATTGCGCTTCTCGGCATCGCCGACGGCCTCCACAGAATCGGCGATGTCGCTGACGCGCGGGACGCGCGGACCTGGCTTGCAGCCTACGCGGACGCCTGGTCCGGGCCACCCCACTGGACCGGCCGCGCTCGGCTGCTCGCTGCAGACTTGATGGACGGGCGCGGGCGCCTCAAGGCGGCCGCTCCAGGTGGCGACGCCGATGCGCAGGCGCTCGAACTTGCTCTCCGCCGGGTCTGGCCGCTTGCCGCGACCCTCTCGCCGGTACCGTCCGACGACCAGCGCATCGCGACGATGACCGAGCTCCTGCGCCGGACCGCACCGGTCGCAGGCGAGCTCGAGCGCGCCGCCGCCTGGTCGGTGGGACTTGCTGTGCTCTCGGGGGAGGCGGCGGTATCGCTTGTCCCCACGGTCGACGAGGTCGTAACAATCCTGCGCGCGACGCAAGGGGCGCTCAAGCGCTGGCCTTGGGAGGAGGACGGCGCACGACGGCGGGGCGCGCGCTGGCTCATCGACCGCGAGGCGCATGTTCAGGCCTTCCTGTACGCAATCCTCTATCCCCGCTTCGGGGCGTCGCTCTGCGACGAGCGCTACACAGCGTCGACCGGCCTAGTGCAGCCGCGCATCGACTTCGGCATTCGCGACCTGAAGCTCGTCATCGAGGCGAAGGTCGTGCGCAACTGGGCCGAGGCGGCCAAGATCGAAACCGAAATTCGCGAAGACTGCGTTCGATATTTCGAGCGGCCGGAGGAGTGGAGCCGCATGGTCGCCTATATTTATGACGATGCTGACAGCTCCCAGCCCGAGCGATGGGACAGCCTGCGCGATGCGCTCAGGCGGCACGACACCCGCATCATCGACGTCGTCTTCGTGCGGCGCCCGAGCAGTCTGCCACCGCGCTCCGACGAGGCTCGTATGACGGCGCGATGAGCCTAAATGCCGCCTCCTGGGGCGCCTCTCTGCGGGCTGTCGTCGGCTCAGCTGATCATATCGAGCACGCTTGTTTCCGACCCGCTTGATCGGACTGGCGATGTTCAGCCACTCGCAAGCGAGGTGCGTGGCGGCTCCGCTTATCGTGAAGATGATGCTAGCGTCGGCGAAACCGCGACCGACCGCGCGATCAGACAGAAACGGGAACGCTGAACGTGAGAATATCAAGGGTTCGCATCGTCAACTTCGCCAACTTCTCGAACCTCGACGTCCAGACCGGCGAGAGCATCGTCGTGGTTGGCGAGAATAAGGTGGGTAAGAGCAACTTCCTGCGAGCGATCCAACTCATCCTCGATCCTGCCTTGTCGGAGCGGGATCGCCAACTCGGCTTGGATCAGTTCTGGGACGGCCTCGGGGAAGAGAAGCTCGGCGCCACCGTGGAAGTATCGGTCGAGCTTACCGACTTCACCGACGATCCGCGCCTGATGGCGCATCTCAATGATTGCATTGTCGATCCCGGTCCGCCGATGCTTGCCCGGCTGACCTACCGTTTTCAGCCGAAGGCTGGGCTCGAAGGTGATCCCGAGGGTCTCGCCGATTACGAGTACGTGATCTTCGGCGGCGACGACCCTGACATGGTGATCGGCGCGTCGCTACGCCGTATGCTGCCGCTCGATGTTCAAGTCGCACTTCGCGACGCCGAGAAGGATCTGTCGAACTGGCGCCACTCGCCGCTGCGGCCGTTGATCGAGGAACTGGCCACCTCGTTGGACGAGGAGGCGCGGTCCGAAATACAGGAACAGGTGAACGCCGCCCAGACGGAGCTTGTCGGGCGGGCCGAGGTGGTCGCAACGGCTACCCGAATTAGCGACCGCCTGATCGCGATCGCCGGCGCGCAGCACGCGACACCTGTCACGCTTGGACTGGCACCGACGCGGCTGGATGCGCTCTTGCGGAGCCTGCGCCTTCTTATCGACAATACTACTCGCGGCATCGCGGACGCGAGCCTCGGCACCGCCAATTTGGTCTTTCTCGCGCTGAAGAGCCTCGAACTCGACCGCTTGGTCGCTGACGGTGAGCGAGACCACACCTTCTTCGCCATCGAGGAGCCCGAGGCGCATCTCCACCCGCACGTCCAGCGCCTGGTCTACCGCTACTTCCTTGAGGGGACGGACGGCGACGAGGATGAGCCGCCGCTCACGACGATCCTCACGACCCATTCACCGCACATCGCCAGCGTGACTCCGATCCGCTCCGTAGTCCTGCTGCGTCATGACCCCACAGCGGGAGCCACGGTCGGAGTGTCCACCGCCGCCGCACCGCTTACCACGCGCGATGAAGGCGATCTGCAACGCTACATTGACGTGAGCCGCGGCGAAATCTTTTTCGCTCGCGGCGTCATCCTCGTTGAAGGCGACGCGGAGCGCTTCCTCGTCCCGGCTTTCGCAGAGGCGCTCGACATGCCGCTCGACATGCTGGGCATCACGGTCTGCTCGGTGGCCGGCACCAACTTCACCCCCTATGTCAAGCTGCTGGGATCGCGGGGTCTCTCTATCCCGCACGTCATCATAACCGACCGCGATCCGAACGGGCCGCATCCACCGTTTGTCCGACGGCGCCTGATCAGCGTCCTCGAAATTGTCGACGAGGACGTCGACTTCGAGGCGATGGGCGCCGACGAAGTGATCGAGCACGCTGAGCCGTTCGGGTACTTCGTCAACGGCGACACGCTCGAGCTCGAACTGTGGCGAGGCGGGCTCGCACAGCGGATGCAGCGGGTGATCCTACGCGAGCTTTCGCTTGTTCAGGCGGCGAGAACTCGGATCCAAGGTTGGATCGATGATCCGGCCACGCTGGAGCCCGATCGGCTGCTCGGCTACATCGAGCGGATCGGCAAGGGCCGCTTCGCTCAGGCCTTAGCTCCTCGAGTCACTGCCGCCGCCTGTCCTGACTATATCCGCCGTGCGCTGGAGCACATCCGCGATGCCGTCGCGTAGCATCAGCGCAGCCTATCTCGGCCAAGCGGCCGATCTCGCCGGCAATCCCGGCCAACTCGCGGCTTACGACTCGACCGGCCACTGCGTCGTGCTCGCCGGCCCGGGGAGCGGCAAGACGAAGACGCTCGTCCTGAAGCTCGCGCGCATCCTGGCGGAAGACGTTCGAGCCCCGCGCGGAGCCGCTTGCATCACCTACAGTCAGGAGTGCGCGCGCGAGTTGACCCGCCGGTTGGAGGGGCTCGGGCTGCGCGAAGCGTCCAATCTCTTCATCGGCACGGTCCACGGCTTCTGCCTGCGTCATCTGCTCATGCCCTATGGCCGGCTCGCCGACCTGCCGCTGCCGTTCCCGCTCACGATGGCGACGCAGCGCCAGAGCGAGGCGCTTTTCAAGCGCTCGGGAGACCGGCTATTCGGCGTCAATCACCCTTGGAAGTCAATCGATCTCGGACGACACCGTCGCTCGGTGCTCGACCGCACCGCCGACGATTGGGAGGCCGAGGCAGAACTCGCGGCGTGGACGGTGGCCTACGAGGCGGAGCTGCGCCGCACCGGTCTAATCGACTTCGACGACCTGATCGTCTTCGGTCAGCAGTTGATCGCCGAGCATGACTGGGTCTTGCCATTGGTGCAGGCCAAGTTTCCCGTACTCGCCGTAGACGAATATCAGGATCTCGGTGTCGCTCTCGACCGGATCGTACGTCGGCTTGCGTTTGAAGGTGATGTGCGGCTCTTCGCAGTCGGCGACCCGGACCAATCGATATACGGATTCACCGGCGCCGATGGCGGATTGCTCACGGACCTGGCCGAACGAGGCGACGTCGAGCGCGTGCAGCTTCAGCTCAACTATCGTTCGGCCGCGCGGATCGTCAGCGCCTCTGAGATGGCGCTCGGCGAAACGCGCGGCTACCAGGCAAGCGATCAGGCGCGACAGGCGGTGATTGCCTTCGTGCCTTGCGATGGCGGTCTCGAAGGACAAGCCGCGCACGCTGTCGCGGAGATCATTCCCGTCGCGCTCGCCTCGAAGCCGGGGCGGAGCCTCGGCGACATCGCCGTCCTCTACAAGGACTTTCGCGCGGGTAACATCGTGGCCGATGCCGCGACCGCCGCCGGCTACGATTATGTGCGCATTGACACCGCCGCGCCTTATCGCAAGGTCGCGCTCACCAGCTGGATCGAGGATTGCGCTGCCTGGTGCGCGGGTGGCTGGCGCGAGGCCCGACCGCAGCTGCGCGGGCTTCTTGACCGTTGGCATGGCTTCCGGCGCACGCGCGTCCGCGACCAGCAGGCGCGGGAAGAGGCTCGGCGCCTGACCGCCTTGCTCTGGTCGTTGAGAGATGACGAGGCGCCCGCCCGCGGGTTCGTGGCAGCGATGCGTGCCGGCTTGTTAGACGCGCTGATGGCTACGGAGCCGGGCCTCGCCGATCAACGCGAGCAGGTCGACCGCATGACGGAGGCGCTGGCAGTAGGGGGCGCGCTGGCCGAGTTAGACATGGCTAGCTTGGGAGGCCGCGACGGCTCGCCGCTACACCTGAATCTGCTCACCCTGCACTCGGCGAAGGGATGCGAGTACGACGTGGTGATCATGGTTGGTCTCGATCTCGGCAGTTTGCCGTGGCTGAACGAGTCGCCTACCAAGCTGCGGGAAAGCCGGCGACTTTTCTACGTCGGTCTGACGCGCGCGCGCGACGAGGTTCACATGCTTTATTCGGGGTTCGTCGATACCCCGCGCGGGCGAATGTACCGCGGCCGCTCGCCATTCCTCAACGAACTCGAGCAGCGCATGGCTGAAGCGGGGACAACCTGATCGATGTCGATGTTTCAGATCCGCGAGGCCAGTCGTCTGCGCTTATATGCGGGTGTAACACCGACTGATGAGTGTCCAGAGTTGGGGCGGGCGGTGGACTCTCGACGACTGCTTCTGGGTCATGCCGTTAACAGCAAGCAGGCGGATGGATCTTCAATGGCTCAGTGCGCGAACGTCGACTCCTGTCGGAAACCGCCGTTTGGCGGAAAGATTCGGACCGTCGGCTTCGTCCCAATTGCTGCCTTCTGATTTTAGTCTCGCGGCCAAAGCGATGATGGTGAGCGGAAAGTGATCGACCAGCGTGTGCGATCCATCTCGTTTATGCTGTGCTGCCATTCGTGCCGGGCTTCCCCTGACATGTGATAGGCGGCCCGAGGAGCAAGCGGGAGCGACACCCGATCATATTTGCCGTCCGGGCGCTGGCGCCTGAATCGCATGTCTGCCGGCGCTCCAAGCGAGAGCCCAACGACATGCTCATAGATCGGGCGATCACGGTGCCAGTTTATACCAGCGCCTTTATCGTAGCGGATCATCAGCGCCTGAATTAGCTCGCGCGGGTCTAACCCTGCACATCTCGCGAGGCGTTCACGAACCGGCTGCAACCAGGGCGGGATCGGGGCCGCACGGTCGACCCGATGCGTGTCGAAATCGTAATTCCACCCGAATGATGCCGTCACTCGTTTGCCGGTCCAGCCCTGGAACCGAAACGGCGATAGCTCGATCGCGTCGATCGCCGAGATCAGCCCACGTTCCTCGTCATCACTCACGATCTCAGGAAACGATGCCAAGCCCGGCAGCAGCGGCGCGTTGAATAGGTCCAGCACGGTGCTAAAAGGGCAGTTCTTCGATGAACTCGACCATTTCGCCGAAAGCCACTGGGTCGAACGCTGGGCCGCACTCGGTGACGAACACCCGCGTCAGGCGCGCCGCTTCGGTCAAGGCTGAATCATCCGTGTCGGCCACTTCGTGCTCCGTCCGCCAGCGCGCGAGCGCAGCTGCCCGATCGGCCTGGGTGGGTGCCGGAAGCTCTACCAATGCCGCTACGATATCCGTTCCCGCGTTCATTTCAGAGCGCCAATACCTTCTGGACGGGCGCGCCGTCGATCTCCTCGACGAGGAACAGATGCGCCGGCGGCGTCACCAGCAGATCGCCTTCCGGCACCGTCGCGTCGAGCCAGCTCATAACCTGACGACGATGAATGATCGCGCCATGGCGCTCCTGATAACGCGCGACCTCCGGATTGGCGGCGACCGTGATGATCCGGAAAGCCAGCGGCCATCCCGCCATTGCCGGCTCCCAAACCCCGGCGAGATAGAAGAAATTCCCGTCTTCCAGCGTTACCCTGTAACGGCGATCGCCAACGGTCATGTGAAACTCGGACGCTGGCATAAGGCAGCGATAGGCGGGAAAAGTCTTTCCTTCCGACCGGACGAACCGATACTCGATTCCAGCCGAAAAGCGTGGGTTCGATCCCCAGCGCGCGCCTACTATCTCTTTCTTGCCCGGTTCATCGGGCTTGTATCGTATGATCGGTCGCACACTCCCATCGGGAGCGTTCGTGTCGAAAGGGGTTGCGGTTGCGCTCACGGATAAGAACATAATGTGAACGAAAGCGAGTCGCAAGATGTTGGAAGGCAGACCACCTCATGTGCAATGACTATCGTCTAGAGGTGGAGATCGCCTCGATCATGGAGGATTTCGATGACCTCGAAATCAACATAGAGACGCCGGAAGGCATTCCCAACGTCGAGCCCCGCGCCGACATCAAAATGACGGACACGGCCCCGATCGTCCGCGGCGTAGAAGGCAGGCGAGGTGTCGGTGAACTGGTGAACCGACGATGGAGCTGGCCAGGCAATAACCGAAAGCCGGTCTATAACTTCCGGTCAGAAGGCCGCGGGTTCACCTCGCATCGCTGCCTTATCTTGGCCGACGGCTTCTATGAGTTTGGGGAACCCATACAGCCTGGCCAGAAGCGCAAGACCAAATACTTGTTCACCCTCAAGAACCATCGGTGGTTCTGCATCGCCGGTATCTGGCGTTCCCATCCCGAGGTTGGCGAGGCCTTCACGATGCTGACGATGGAGCCGGGCGAGGACGTTGCGCCCTACCACTCCCGACAAATCATTCCGCTGAACCGTGCTCAGTGGGCGGACTGGCTCGATCCGTCGGTTCCCGCTGAAGAGATACTCGGCGTTCTCCCCAAGGGCAGTCTCCCGGTAACCCGAATTTTCCCCCCGATGCCCGAGGCGACGATGCTTTGATGCAGGGATGCCTGCCGCACTCGGTAGCGATCCGAACGGAGTTGGCCCGCTAGCAAAGCGATTCGCGACCTTGACGAATCTTCCGACTCAACGGAACATATATAGAACGAACGAGTCGATGATGATCTGTGCTGACACCGCCTGCCTTGAACGAACGGCCTCGCGCCGAACAGCTTTCTGCGCTCCGCGCGCAAGTGGCACTGGCCACCGCGTTGCGGGGGCCGGCGCTGGCGTTCGCGCTGCCCGCACTCGATAGCCGGCTTGCCGATCGCGGTCTCGACACCGCTGGCCTTCACGAAATCGCGGCCGCGTCCGAGACGCTGAGCGATGACGCAGCCGCCACCCTGTTTCTCGCCGGCATCGCCGCTCGCTTTGCCGAGCAGCCCGGCCATACGATGCTCTGGGCCGTCACCGCTTTCGATCTCTACGCGCCTGGCATCGAACAGGTCGGCCTCGGGCCCGACAAGATTCTCTACGGCCAAGGTCGCAAGGACATCGAGGTGCTGGCTATGGCCGAGGATGCCTTGCGGGACGGCTCGCTGGCGTGCGTGATCGCGGAGGTGAAGGCCGCCGACATGACCGCGACGCGGCGATTGCAGCTCGCAGCGGCCGATGGTCAGACACCGATGCTTCTCTACCGCCGCCACCGAGTGCGCGGGCGTTGCCCGCTCGCCGTGCCGTCAGCTGCGATGACGCGGTGGCGAATCGGGTGCGTGCCATCGGAGCGGCTACCTTGGGCTGGCGTCGGCCGACCGCGCTGGCTTGTCGAGTTGGTCCGTCAGCGCAGCGGCAATCCCTTTTCCCTCGAACTGGAGGCGTGCGATGCCACGGGTCGCCTCGCTCTTCCTGCCGCAACTGCCGATCGAGCGGCTGCGACGGAACGAGCGCTCAGCCAAGCCGCCTGACGCCGGCTACGCGGTCGCGCCACGGTTCGCGCCGCCGATCGACGATGATCCTGGCGCCTGTTCGGTTCCGCGCGGAGGGGGATGGCGTCCCGGCGCGCGGTGGGCACGCGACGAGACCGTTGGACGCCGACCATCCCAGATCGAGATCGATGCGCTTCCCGCCCATCAGCGCCCGACCATGCGCGAGATGGGGCGGCGCAGCGAGCATGCCGAACATCCGTTCCGGGCGATGCGGCCCGACGACGGCGGTGCTCCGCCCGTTGCCGCCCCGCCGGGCTGGGCCACCTTATGGGGCCGCCCGACCGTGCTCATCATCCGGACGGGCCAGCGCGACATCATCACCGCTGCCTGTCCCGCGGCCTTCAACCTCGGGTTGCGGCCCGGAATGGCGGCCGCCCATGCTCGCGCGCTAGTCGCCGATCTCGATGTCCGGGATGCCGAGCCCGATGCCGATCGCGCGCTGCTCGACCGCCTTGCTTTGCACGCCGCCCGGCAATGGACGCCGTCCGCCAGCGTGACCGGCCCGGACGGATTGTGGTTCGATCTCACTGGCACCACTCATCTGTTCGGCGGCGAGGCGCGCTTCTGCCGGCGCCTGCTCGCCTTCCTGAAACGGCTCGGCCTGACCGCGCGCATCGCGATCGCCGGTACGCCGGGTGCCGCCCATGCGCTTGCCCGGTTCGGAAGCGACACCATTACGTTGCTCGACCCTGGTCAGGAGGCACAGGCGATTGCCGATCTGCCGCTCGCCGCGCTCCGCCTCGATTCCGACGCGCTGATTGCGGCCGCGCGGTTCGGGCTCGAGCGCATCGCTGACCTCTATCCGATGCCCCGTGGACCGCTCGCACGGCGTCTCGGCATGCGCAGCGTCGATCGCCTTGATCAGGCGCGCGGCAGCCTCGCCGAACCAATCATTCCGGTGGTGCCCATCGATGCGCCGCGCGTGACCCGCCGCCTGCTTGAGCCGATCGGCACGCCGGAGAGCATCGCGCAGGTCATCGACGATCTTGTCGATGACCTCGTCGCACTGTTGCAAACCCGCGGCCTTGGCGCGCGTGCCGTGCAGCTCACTGCCGATCGCGTCGATGGAGAGGCGCAGCGCCTCGCTGTCGGCGCCTCTCGCGCGACGCGCGACGCCCGGCATCTCAAGCGCATGTTCGGACTCCGGATGGAGGGGCTCGATCCCGGCCTCGGCATTGAGGCGATGCACCTCGCCGTGCCCTTGTCCGAGCCGCTCGGCGCCGAGGCCGCAGGCGCGCTGCTCGAAACTTCGCGCAAGACGCGCGACCTCGCGCCGCTGGTCGACCAACTCAGCAGCCGCGCCGGCGGGTCAGCGCTGTTTCGCGTATCGTCCCAAGAGAGCGACGTGCCCGAACGCGCGATGCGCCGCCTGCCGCCACTTGCCACGCCCTCGGGCTGGCCGGGATGGAAGCGGCCGGCGCGGCTCCTCAGGCGCCCCGAGCCGCTGTCCAATGTCGTCGCGCTGCTGCCCGACCATCCGCCTCGTCGCTTCACCTGGCGCCGGCAGGATTTTCGCGTCGTCGCCGGTGACGGCCCCGAGCGCATTCACGGCGAATGGTGGCGGAACGCGCAGGAGATGTGGGCTGTGCGCGACTATTTCCGCGTTGAGGCGGAGGGCGGCCAGCGCTTCTGGCTGTTCCGGCGCGGCGACGGCGTCGATGCTCCGACTGGCGACCTCAGCTGGTACATGCACGGGATGTTCGGTTGATGGCGACCTACGTCGAACTTCAGGTCGCAAGCCACTTTTCGTTTCTGCGCGGCGCGTCGTCGCCCGAGGAGCTCTTCGCCGCCGCCGCTCTGCTCGGTCATGAGGCGATGGGCCTCGCCGACTGGAATACGGTCGCCGGTGTCGTGCGCGGCTGGGATGGCCAGAAGACGACGGGCGTGCGGATGATTCCGGGCTCCCGGCTGGACCTGACCGACGGCCGCACATTGCTGCTCTACCCGCGAACCCGCACCGCCTGGTCGCGCCTCACCCGGATGCTATCGATCGGCAAGGCGCGCGGCGGCAAGGGCAAGTGCATCCTCGAATGGAGCGATGTCGCGGCCCATGCCGATGACATGGTCGCGATCCTCGTACCCGACATGCCTGACGATCGGACGATCGCCGATCTGCGCGAGCTGCGCGGCGTGTTTGGCCAACGCGGCTATTGCGCACTTGCACTGCGCCGGCGGCCCGACGACGCCGAACGACTGCACCGGCTCGACGCGACCGCGCGGGGTGCCGGCGTGCGCAGCGTCGCGACCGGCGATATTCTCTATCACAGCGCCGAGCGGCGACCGCTTCAGGACGTGGTCAGCGCGATCCGCGAGAAATGCACCATCGATGCGCTGGGCTTCCGCCGCGAGCGCTTCATGGACCGCAACCTGAAATCACCCGATGAGATGGAGCGGCGCTTCCGCGACTTTCCCGACGCGATCCAGGCGAGCGCCGACATCGCGCGCCAATGCACCTTCGACCTTGGCGAGATCCAATACCAATATCCTTATGAGCAGGTCATGGCGGGGCGGACCGCGCAACAGGCGCTCGCCGCGCTCACTGAGGATGCAGCCGCCGCCAAATTCCCTGATGGCATTCCCGCCCGTTATCGCGAGCAGATCGACCATGAGCTGGGTCTGATCGACCAGCTTGGCTACGCGCCCTATTTCCTGACGGTCAACGCGATCGTCGCCGAGAGCCGTCGGCGTGGCATCCTCTGCCAGGGGCGCGGATCGGCTGCCAATAGCTGCGTCTGCTATCTGCTGGGCATCACCTCGATCGATCCGATCCAGCACGAGCTGCTGTTCGAGCGGTTCGTATCGGGCGAGCGCCGCGAGCCACCCGATATCGATGTCGATTTCGAGCATGAGCGACGCGAGGAGATCATTCAGTGGATTTACAATACATACGGGCGTGACCGCTCGGCGCTGACCGCCGTCGTCACACGCTACCGCACGCGCGGTGCCGTCGCCGAAGTTGGCAAGGCGCTTGGTCTGCCGCGCGATCTCACCAAGATGCTGACTGGCCTCGTCTGGGGCTGGTCGATGGACGGCATCCCGCAGGAGCAGATCGAAAGCCTCAACCTCAATGCCGAGGATCACCGGCTGAAGCTGACGCTGGAACTGGCTCGCCAGCTTATCGGCACGCCGCGCCATCTTTCCCAGCATCCTGGCGGATTTGTGCTCACTCAGGACCGACTCGACGATCTCGTGCCGATCGAGCCGGCGCGCATGGAAGACCGCCAGATTATCGAGTGGGATAAAGATGATATCGACGCGCTGAAATTCATGAAGGTCGACGTGCTCGGCCTGGGAATGCTCGGCTGCATGAACCGCGCCTTCACCCTGCTGGAGCAAGACAAGGGCATCCGCGTCAGCATGGCGGACCTGCAGGACGACGACCCCGACGTCTATGGCATGATCCAGCGCGCCGATACGCTCGGCACCTTCCAGATCGAGAGCCGGGCGCAGATGTCGATGCTCCCGCGCATGAAGCCCAAGGAGTTCTATGATCTCGTCATCGAGGTGGCGATCGTGCGGCCTGGGCCGATCCAGGGCGATATGGTGCATCCGTATCTTCGTCGCCGCGAGGGCAAGGAGAAACCCGAATATCCCCGGCCCGAGCTGCGCGCCGTTTTGGAAAAGACGCTCGGCGTGCCGCTCTTTCAGGAGCAGGCGATGAAGGTGGCGATTGTCGGCGCCGGCTTCACCGCCGTCGAGGCCGACCAACTGCGCCGCGCCATGGCGACGTTCAAGCTAACCGGCGGAGTCAGCCACTTCTACGACAAGCTGGTCGGCGGCATGGTTGCGCGCGGCTATCCCAAGGACTTCGCCGAACGCACCTTCAAGCAGATCGAGGGTTTCGGCTCTTACGGCTTCCCCGAGAGCCATGCCGCTTCTTTCGCCAAGATCGCCTATGCGTCGTGCTGGATGAAATACCATCATCCCGACGTCTTTTGCGCGGCGCTCCTCAACGCGCAGCCAATGGGCTTCTACGCGCCCGCCCAGATCGTCCGCGACGCCCGCAATCACGGCGTCGAAATCCGCCCCGTCTCGGTCAACCATAGCCATTGGGACTGCACGCTGGAGCACGCGCGCGGTCGCCATATGGCCGTACGGCTCGGCTTCCGTCAGGCGCGGGGCCTTGCCAATGTCCATGGCGCTGCCATCGTCGCGGCGCGCGGGCCGACACCCTATGACAGCGTCGAAGAGGTCTGGCGTCGCGCGGGCGTACCACGCGCCGCGATCGAGCGGCTCACTGAGGCCGACGCCTTTCACTGCATCGCCGAGAATCGCCGTCAGGGGTTATGGAAGGTGAAAGGGCTCGGCGACGCGCCCCTGCCATTATTCGCTGCCGCCGATGCGCGCGCGGGCGGCTTCTCGCCCGAAGGGCTCGAACCCGACGTGGCGCTCCGCGCGATGACGGCGGGCCGCGAGGTCGTCGAGGATTATCGCGCGCTCCAGCTTTCACTGCGCGGCCATCCGCTCCAATTCCTGCGGTCCGAGCTGGACGCCATGCGTATCGTACGCTGCGCAGATCTCGCCACGATCCGGGATGGGCGCAACGTCGAGGTCGCCGGGGTCATTTTGGTGCGCCAGCGCCCTGGCTCCGCCAAGGGCGTCCTTTTCGTGACGATCGAGGACGAAACCGGCGTGGCTCAAGGCATTCTCTGGCCTGACAAGTTCGAGGTCTATCGTCGCCAGATCATGTCCGCATCCATGATAGCCATGCGCGGTCGCCTCCAGAAGGAAGGGGAGGTCATCCACATCATCTGCGACCGCATCATCGACCATGATCCCATGCTGCGATCGATCGGCCGGATGGATTTTGCCGTCACACCCGGGCGCGGCGATGGTGCATCGCATGGCGGCGGGCCGGACCCGCGTGACCCGGCTTTTCCGCGTGGCCGCACGCTCGCCTCGCCGCCCTTCGGCAGCGCGCAGGAGCAGGAAGAACTGGTGCGTATCCGCAGCCATGACTTCCACTGAGGCCGGAGCGCGGGCCACCGGCACGATTGAACGCGCGCTCGACGTCCTGCGGGAAGCGGCCGGACAAAAAGCCAAGGTGCAAACACGCGGCGTGGCGCTGGCGCTGTGGGTCTTGCGCAGCCGCTGCCCCGATGAATGGCTCATCGCCTTCTGGGATGCCGCCGGCTCCGAGCATGAGATCGGCCGCAGCCAGGGACTGCACGCCGCCTACAACGGCATCGTCCGGCAGATCCGGAACGCGAAAACCGCTCGGTAGGCACCGAGTTTGGCGCGGAGCACCTAACCTCAGCCAATGCCAGCCTTGTCCGAGCTATTCAGCAGCGAACAACGATCGATCCGCAATCCTGCGATCATTCGATCGAGAAAGAGAAGTGGCATCCGTCGGGCGCGACTGCGCTCAACGAGACATTGCCACCGAACTCTGTGAGTTGGAGTCGGGGAACCTCGTGGCCGCGATCGAAGCAATATCGCTCGATCAGCGCGAGCGTTGCTCCCGGCTCTAGGGAGCGGGGAGCGGGGGCCTCAAGGTGGCTGGTGAGCTGCGTGGTCATTGCGATCATTCTCCGTGCTGCCCCGCCGTGGTCTCTCGAAGTCCCCCGTCATCCTGTTCGGCGCGCCATGCGCCGGCGGCATTCAGCGTCCCGGACGATGGAACGACTGATGCAGGAACCACGCTCGGCGCTCGCTCTCGTCGATCCAGTTTTCGAGAAGACTCGCTGTCGCGACGTCGTGATACTCGTCGCAGACGGCGTGGACGCTGCGCATCGCCGAAATCACCTGCACGTTATCGTCGCGAAGCTCAGCCAGCATGTCCAGCGGATCGACATATTTGGCGTCATTGTCAGCGATGCGCTGCAGGCGGGCGATGTCGCCAATCGACGTGATGGCAGCGCCGCCGATCTTGCGCGAGCGTTCGGCGATCGGATCGGTCATAGCGAAGATCTGGCTGCTCTGTTCGTCGAGGAGGAGATGATAATCGCGGAAGTGCGCGCCGCTCATGTGCCAATGGAAGTTCTTGGTCTTCACGTAGAGCGCGAACACGTCTGCAAGCAGCGCGCGCAGCGCCGCACCGATGTCGCGAGTGGCCTCTTCGGGGAGGTCCGTCATACCGCTCGGGCGGTCGATCACATGGTCCATCTCTTATTCCCTTCTTCCGGCGCGGCCGGGTGCTGGCGGCACGATGGCCGGGTTCAGCGAGATGGTAGCGGGGCAGGATTTGGGCTTGCAGCCCAACGAAGGTTCGGGGGCTGCACAACCGAGGTTTGGGGATCTCTGCATTCTGTTGAGCGAGAGGTGTGATCGCAGCCCAAACCTTCGTTGGGATTCCTACGATGCCACCAAGGCTTCACTATCGCTTCCGAAAGGCGTGGTGACGAGGAAGGCCATTGCGAAACGGACAGCCTGCATCGGTGATACGCAAAGGGACCGAGCCCATGGGCCCGGTCCCAAGTTGCGCTTTATCGTGGCGATCAGGCGGCGGCGTCGACCAGCACCAGTTCGCTGTCCTCGACAGCCGTGACGCGGATCACGGACTGATCCCGGATTGCCGCGCCGTCGCGTGCATTGACGCGCAGTCCGTCAATCTCGACCGAGCCGGTCGCCGGAACGAGGTACCCGAACCGATCCTCGTCGAAGTGATACTCAGCGGTCTCGCCAGCCTTGAGCGTGGCGCCGACGACGCGGGCGTCGGTGCGGATCGGCAAGGCGTCGTTGTCGTTGGCAAAGCCGGAGGCGAGCACCACGAACTGACCCGAGCGATCGCCCTTCGGGAAGGGCCGGGCGCCCCAGCTGGGCTTCTCCCCGGTCTGGGTCGGCTGAATCCAGATCTGGAAGATCTTGGTGGTGGTGTCCTCCTTGTTATACTCGGCATGGGCAATCCCGGTGCCGGCCGACATCACCTGGACGTCGCCAGCCTCCGTGCGACCGAGATTACCGAGATTGTCCTGATGGGTGATCGCGCCTTCGCGCACATAGGTGATGATCTCCATGTCCCGATGCGGATGCGGCGGAAAGCCGCTCTGGGGGGCGATCGTGTCGTCGTTCCAGACGCGCAGGCTGCCCCAGTTGGTGCGCTGGGGATCGTAGTAATTGGCGAAGGAGAAATGGTGCTTGGCGTCGAGCCAGCCATGGTTCGCGCCACCGAGGCTATTGAAAGGCCGAAGTTCGATCATGGGTCGTCTCCCTGGCCGACTACTGTGTCGGCCGATGAAGACGATGTAGGCGAGCGCTGCTTATCGCATCAGCCGGATAAGATATCAGAAAACGTTCGAGCAAGTTGAAATGAGCGACCCCGGCACTCCGACTTTCGATCAATTGCGCATCTTCCTCGCAGTCGTGGACGAAGGCAGCTTCGCGTCTGCAGGTCGCCGCCTCAACCGTGCGGTTTCGGTAATCAGCTACGGCATCGCCAACCTCGAAGCGCAGCTCGGCGTGATCCTGTTCGAGCGCGAAGGCACGCGGCGGCCGAAGCTCACGGAGGCGGGGAGGGCGGTGCTTGCCGAAGCGCGCACCGTCGCGAGCGGCATTGATGGGCTGAAGGCCAAGGTCAAAGGGCTGATGGATGGCCTTGAGGCCGAAGTGAATTTCGCGGTCGATGTCATGCTGCCGGCGCGGCGGCTGGGCGAAGTCCTTCGCGCCTTCGCCGCAACCTATCCGACCGTGACCCTGCGGCTGCACGTCGAAGCGCTAGGCGCGGTGGCAGCGCATGTGCTTGATGGGCGCGCTGTCATTGGCCTGTCCGGACCGCTCGCGGTCGGAATCGACGGCATCGCGTCTGTAGCGGCCGGAAGCGTCCCCATGGTGCCCGTCGCCGCGCCGGATCACCCGCTCGCATGCTATGAGAAGATTCCGTCCGGGGCAGGGCGGGACCACGTCCAGCTCGTCCTCACCGATCGCTCGCCGCTGACCGATGGCCGCGACTTCGCGGTTCTCAGTCCCCGCACGTGGAGGCTCGCCGATCTCGGGGCCAAGCATCAGTTGCTCCGCGAGGGTATCGGCTGGGGAAACATGCCGCTGCCCCTGATCGAGAGCGACCTTATCGCCGGCACGCTCAAGCGCCTCATCATGCCGGATGATCCCGGCGGGATGTATCGGTTCGCCGGGATCTGGCGCCGAGATCGGCCTCCGGGGCCGGCCGCGACCTGGCTGCTGAACGAACTCGTCGAGCGGGCGAGAGGGGATGTCGATCTCGCCGGAGCGGCAGACCTATGAGGGTGCGCGGCATGAACACGGGCCGGCTCGAGGCCTTCACCGATGGCGTCGTCGCGATCATCATCACGATCATGGTGCTCGAGTTGAGGGTGCCGCAAGGCGGCGACCTGCGCGATCTCGCGTCGAGCGCGCCCGTCCTGCTAGCCTATCTGCTGAGCTTCGTGAACGTGGGCCTCTATTGGAACAACCATCACCACATGCTGCACGCAACGGAACGGATCGACGGCCGCGTGCTTTGGGCGAACCTCTTCCTGCTGTTCTGGCTGAGTCTCGTGCCGTTCGTCATTCGCTGGCTCGACGACAGCGGCTTTGCACCCGGCGCGACCGCCGCCTACGGAATCGTCCTCGGTCTGGCGTCGGTCGGATACGCGCTGACCGAGCGGTCGATCATCGCCTGCAACGGGCCGGACTCGCCCGTCGCGCAGGCGATCGGAAGCGACTGGAAGGGAGTGGGTAGCATCGCGCTTTACGTTGTCGCTGTCCCGCTGGCTTATGTGAGCCGCTGGTTCGCGCTCGTCCTCTATATCGTCGTCATCCTGCTCTGGCTGGTGCCCGACCGGCGGATCGTCAGGGCGTTGAATCGATCGAAGGCGTGAGACGCACCCCAACCATCGGTTGGGTGGCCGTGAGCCGTCGTGCGCCGTATCCTGATGAAAAGGTTGATAGGAAGCCTCGACCATGAGCCACCCGAAGCTGTTCGAGCCGCTGACGATCGGCGATCTGACCCTTCCGAACCGCATCGTTATTGCACCGATGTGCCAATATTCGGCGACCGATGGGCGGATGAACGATTGGCACCTCATCCATCTCGGCCATCTAGCTCTTTCAGGCGCAGGGTTGCTGACCATCGAAGCGACCGCCGTCCTGCCTGAGGGGCGAATTAGCTACGCCGATGTCGGTCTGTGGGATGCTGAAACGCAGGCTGCGATGGCCGCGGTTCTTCAAAGCGTCCGCAAGTGGTCCGACATGCCAATCGGCGTCCAGCTCGCCCACGCAGGACGCAAGGCGTCCGTCGCAAGGCCCTGGGAGGGCGGCCACCAGATTTCACCGGACATGGCGAATGGTTGGCAGACGGTCGCTCCCTCCGCCATTCCCTTCGGCGCGCATAGTCACGCTCCCATGGCGCTCGACGAGGCTGGTCTTGCACGCATTCGCGAGGCTTTCGGCGCGGCTGCCAAACGCGCCGGCGAACTCGGACTGGATCTGGTGCAGCTTCACGGGGGGCACGGCTATCTGATCCATCAATTTCTTTCGCCGCTCTCGAACCGGCGCGACGACGCGTATGGCGGCTCGCTCGAAAACCGGATGCGGTTTCCGCTCGAACTGTTCGAGATCGTCCGAGCCGCTTTTCCGGCCGAGCGGCCTGTCTCGATGCGGATTTCAGGCACGGACTGGGTGGAAGGTGGATGGACCATCGATCAGGCCGTCGAATTCGCGCGTGAGCTCGAAAAACGCGGGTGCTCAGCGATCCACGTCTCCAGCGGCGGTTTGGATCATCGGCAGAATATCCCGGTAGGGCCAGGATATCAGGTGCCGCTCGCGCGAGCGATCAAGCGGGAGGTCTCGATGCCCGTGGTCGCTGTCGGGCTGATCACCGATTTCGACCAGGCGGAGACCATCGTCGGCACCGGTGACGCCGACCTTATCGCGATCGCTCGCACGATCCTTTACGATGCGCGCTGGCCGTGGCACGCGGCCGCGCATCTCGGCGCGCATGTCCACGCTCCAGACCAGTATCTGCGGTCGCAGCCGCGGCAGTATCGGCATCTCTTCGACATCCCTGAGAGCGCAGAGAACTAATTCAGTTGTCGCATATCCTCAGGCGGCGGCCCTTTCGGCAGCGTCCATTCTAGACCGGTCTTCTCCGCAAGTTTGGCCATCACCTTATCCATCCTGTCGGCGATGAGTCCGTCGACGAAATCCACGAGTTCCTGCCACTCCGGAGCTCCGCCGATTTGAATGCGGAGCTCGGCGCCGAGGTGAACTTCGAACCTCTGCTCGGCGAACCCGATCTCCATCGCTTCATGCACCGTGTGGTGGCCTGCATTGTGAGCGAACCGCTTGTTTCGCAGTTCGACAATTTCGTCATGGAATGGGCGTAGATGTTCCGGGAGTGCGCCACGTGAAAACCCGCTGCCTGCACCACCTTCCTGCAATCGGACATAGGTCACGGCAAAGGCACCGGTGAGCATCTCGTTTTCGAGGATCGAATCCATAGTCGGCGCGAACCGATAATCCGTCAGGCGCCGCTTGATGTGCTTGAGCGTCACCAACGTGATCGAGGCAAATGACAGGCGGGAAAGCTGCGAAAGCTCGCGGTCGACGGATTTGAGGACGGCCCGCCCGTCGGCCGCCATCGCCTGGATCTGATCGCGCCACTCGGCCGGGAGGTATTGCACCGCCTCCTCAGGAATGACGAAGTATTCGTCGGTATCGTCCTCGCCGCTCGTCGGATCGTTCTCCATCATATCGCCGCCAGCGTTGTTACCGACAAACCCAGGGTCTCCAGCCCGGGTCATTCGGTAAAGTCAAACGAGCCACGGCCGACAGAAATCAACGCTTCCATATCGACCGCGTGATCCGATGCTGACATCGGCCGTGAAGGTGCATCCGCCGACAAAGTCTCCACCCGCGCTCCTCCGGTCAATGTGCGATGGACCGGGCAGTGGTCCGCGATCTCCATCAAGCGCGCCTTCTGAAGCGTGTCGATCTCACCTTCGATCTCGATGCGACGCGTGAAACAGTCCGCCGGGTCAAGATCGTTCTGTCGAGAGTGCTCGACGCTCGTCTCGACATGCGTGACAGGCCAGCCTTTGCGCTCGGCATAGAGCTTCACGGTCATCGTAGTGCATGCGGCCAAGGCCGCCGCCAGCATTTGATACGGGCTGGGGCCAGAGCCGTTGCCGCCGACCGAGAGCGGCTCATCGGCGAGGATCTCGATGCCTGCCGTTCTAATGCTGGCCTGAAACTTCCCGTCTCCGGTATTCCTTGCGATGGCGCCGTCAACCCAGCGCGACCCGTCGTTCATGCGCCGACTCCGGCAAGGGAGGTGTCGATCGCCATTCCGCTCTTGATCGTGAGGGTGACGGGCGTGCGCTCCGCGATCTCGGCCATTCTCGCCTTGGCCGCGTCATCCGGGCCGGAGATGTGCAGCACGCGGGCGATGCGGTTGCCTTCAGCTGAGGCAACAATCCGCAGGTCAACATCGAGCGAGGTGATCGGCCAGTCGTGGCGATCGGCATACATGCGCAGCGTGATTGCCGTGCAGGCGCCGAGCGCCGCCAGCAGCAAATCGTAGGGCGCCGGGCCTGCACCAGTGCCCCCTCGGCTGGCAGGTTCGTCCGCGACGATCGCATGCCCGCCGGCGGCGATCTCGACCTGATAGCCCGTCGCACCGATATGGGCCGTCGCTTTGGCCATGCTCAAGTCTCCTGATGGGTCCCGTCGACGATGTCCTGAATAGGCAGCGTGAAGCGGAAGATCGAGCCCGCGCTCGCCTTGGATAGGTGGTCTAGCGTCCCACCATGATCGACGATGATCGCGCGGCAGATCCGCAATCCCAGGCCGAGGCCCGTCGCCTTGGTCGTGAAGAAGCCGTCGAACAATCTCTCCCGATCGGCCGACGCGATACCAGGACCGCTGTCCTCAACCTCGATGATGACGAACGTCTCGTCACCGCGTGCGCGGACCTTGAGCGCCCGGCTCCAGCACTGCGCGTCGGCCATGGCCTGCGCGGCATTGACCATCAGATTGGTCAGGACCTGGCGCACCTGAACACCGTCGGCAATCACGGTCGGCAGGTCGGCTGCAATGTCGAGCGACAATGTCGCATGGCGGCTTGCCAGCTCCTGCCGCAGGAACCCGGCCGTCTCCTCGATCAGAACTTTGACGTCGCAGACCTCCCGCGCCTGACCGCGGTTCGAGGCCATCGCGCGGAGCTTTGCGACGGTTTCGTTGGCTTTCGTTGCACCGAGCACGATCGTCTCGAGACAGTCTTCGACCTGACGGAGTTCCGGCGGCGTCTTATGGAGCCACCGGAGTCCGGCCTCCGCGGATGTCATCATTGCCGCGAGAGGCTGGCGAACTTCGTGCGCAATCGTTGCGGTCATCACCCCGAGGGTGGACAGCCGGTCCGAATGAGCCATCTCGGCCTGAAGGCGGAGCAGCGAATCCTGCACGCAAATCTGCTCGGTGATGTCGAGGAGGCCGAACGAAATTGCGTCGCGACCGTCAGCTTCCGTCCAGGCCACGAACGTCGCATGGATCGCCCGACCGTCGGGTGCCTGCAGGTTCAGCGTCGTTCGAAACTTTCCAGCTGTCCCGAGGGTGTCCTCGATCGCACAGCGTAGTTGATCGGCCTGTGCGAACGGCCAGATACCCGACAAGGCCACCGGAAGCGCCTGGGGCTCAACCCCGAGGATCCCCAGCGCGCGCGGGTTGCCCATCACCAATTTGACCGTGGTCAGCAACTGGCGCTGCAGGTTTTCGCGACGGGCACCTGAGAGACCAGGCTCTGCAAGCTTCGCAATGACGGCATGACCCTCGCGCACGTCCAGACGCCCGAGAGCGAGCTCCATCGCCTCGATCATGGGAGCCGGATAGTCTGCGATATCGGTCACGATCCTGTCAGGCGGCAATGAACTCCAGGATGTCCTGGTTCAGCCTGTCTTTGTGCGTGAAGAGGATCCCGTGCGGGGCGCCCTCGTAAACCTTTAGCGTCGCATCCGGAAACAGCTCCGCCGCCTGGCGCGCCGTCGCGTTGAACGGCACGAACGCGTCGTGCTCGCCGTGGATGACCAGCACCGGCACGTCGAAGCGCTCGATATCGTCGCGATAGTCGGTTGTGGCGCAGGCCGTCACCGCGTCATGCCCCGCCTTCAGCGATCCCTGAAGCGCCATATGGTGGATATGGGCAAGGCTTCCTTCGGAGACATCGCTGCCCTCCTGGCCGGTCGCGAAGAACAGACGCGCGAATCCGCGCAGGAATTCCGAGCGATCCGCAAGCAGGCCCGAGCGGACGTTGTCGAAAACGACCTCGGGAACGCCGTGCGGATAGTCTTCGCTCTGGCCGAGCTTCGGGGTTGTCGAGCCGATCAGAATGACACGCGAGATGCGCTCCGAGCCGTGCCGCCCGACATAGCGAGTCACCTCACCGCCACCCATGGCATAACCGATCAGCGTGACGTCACGCAGGTCGAGATGGGCGATCAGCTCGGAGAGATCGTCGGCGAAGGTGTTGTGGTCGTATCCGTCCCACGGCTGATCGGAGCGGCCGAAGCCGCGCCGGTCGTGGGCTATGACGCGGTAGCCCTGCGACGCCAGGAACATCATCTGATTTTCCCACATGTCGCTGTTGAGCGGCCACCCATGCGCGAAGACCACCGGCGTGCCGCTGCCCCAGTCCTTGTAATACAGACGGGTCCCGTCTCTGACCTCCAGCATCGGCATTCGAAATTCTCCACCCGCGAGTCACTTCATCCTAGCCGCTGAGCATCCGAAGGGCCTGCCCCCATCGGGTCGAACAATTCCACCCGAAAGGGGGACTAGCCAACGACGGGCGTGGCGGCGGTCGGGTGCCGACCCCATGCGATCGTCCCGGCCAGACCCACCAGGCCCGCGGCGGCGAGTGCGGAGGCAAGACCGTAGAAATGCACCAACCATGCACCGATCGCGGCTCCGACGAAGATCGAGACAACGGCGGCGACGCGGCGTGGCCAGTTCGGATTGCTGCCACCGGCGGCTGACGAGTCTGCCGCGAGGCCAGTGATGGTCAGGGTCAACACGGTCGTGGTGAGGTCGGGCACCTTCAGTTGCCTGATCGTCGCATTGCGAAAGCCCATCGCCACGCCGGTTAAGGCGATGATCGCGAAGGTTCGCGCATCGCCAAGCTCTGAAATCTCAAGGCCGATCGCGATTGCGGCCGCGATCCACAGCAGCGCGGTCTCGAGGAGGGATGCACGCATCAACCAGGCGCTCATCGGCCGACCGATGTGCCCGCGTGCAAGGCGGCCGGCGACCAGAGCTCCCGCCATGAAGGCCAGTATGGCCACGACATAAGCGGACCATTTGAAGCCGGGCGTGCCTGCGGCTGCAAAGCCGAGGAAGACGACGTTGCCGGTCATGTTGGCCGTGAAGACCTTGCCTAGGCCCAGAATGCTCGCGGCATCGACGAGCCCGGTGATCGCTGAGAGCAACAGGAGCAGAGCCGGGAGCGGAGACGGGGAGGGAGACTGGGTGGGCATGATTGCTCCTTCAGAACCGGAAATTGGCCTCGAGGCCCAGCATCCCGATGGTGCGTGAAGGGCCGGTCTGGCGGATGAAGCTGCCCGAACTGAACAGCGAGAGAGATGTCGAAAGTTCAAGGTCGGGTGTCGCCTGCCACGCGAGCGTGCCCTCGACCTCTTTGCCAATGAATCGCGAGTTAGCACTCCCCGGGGCGCGAATGAGATTGCCCGGAATATCGTAGATCCCGTCGGCCTTGGAGAAGCGCCAATAGGCCATGCCCGCCAGGCTCGCCGACACGTTCTTCGCGACAGTGAAGGCAACCCTCGGGTTCAGCGAAACGATGTTGTACGGGCCGATCGGCGACAGCTCGCCGAAATACTTGCCCTTCGGAAACATCGCATTGAACGTGTTGAGGCTCTTGTCCCCGGCGTGACGATCTCCGCTTACAATGTTGAAGCGCAATGTCGCATCGGGGGCGCCGGGAGCGGTCGGAAACTTGTGACCGAACTCGGTTCCCATGGTCCAGGCAGAAATGGTCTGATCGGTGAAGTGGCCGAACTGGTAGATGCCCTCGGCATTCCAGTGCCAGCCATTCTTGCTCCCGAAGACGCGCGCGCCAACACTATGCCGCACCTCATCCCCGACGACACCGCCGAAGCGGGCCTGATCGTTGTGAAAGCCCAGATAGTAGAGATCGAGCCCGTGCCGGGTCAGATAGACGCCCCATAACATCTTGGTCCGAGAGCGGCGGTCGTCGAAGCTCGACGGTCCGGGCTGGACTGGGCGAACAGCGAACACGCTCAGCGTCGCACCATCGAGCGAAGCAAGCGCCCTGAACCCGTCGAACGCGAGAGGCGTGTTCGGTCCGTAGCGGGTTCCCACCAGCCGCTCGGTGCCCAGGCTGATCATTTGGCGGCCGGCTCGGAGCGTAACGCCGTAACCATCGGGGGAGTTCGTACCGGCTTCGCCGATGCGAACGTCCGTGAACGCCTGCAACATGTCGACCCGTGTCTGGTCTATCGGGCTCGGTGATGGGGCAACGCCAATTGCGTAGGCGGCGATCGGCTGGATGAAGGCTCGGACACGTCCGACGTGGAGGTCGACGCTCGGTACGAAACGCACCCACTGATAGCCATCGTTGGGTGCCGCCGCGCCTCCCCACAGGTTGTTGCGATAGCTCTCGTTGCGGACCCGAAGCTCTGCCGCGACGGTCGCATAGGCATCATCGGCTATCGGGATATATTTGAGATTGTCGCTCCACCGGCCCGGGCGATCGGCCGGATCTGCCATCGTCGACCAGTCCTCGTCATAGCGAGTGGTGGTCAGCGTGGGCGGCTGCCAAGGCTCCCGGTCCTGCGCGAAAGCGGGGGTGGCGAGGACAAGGCTGACAAGGGCGAGCTTACGCACGCCGGCGCTCGAGCTCGGCAACCAATGCCGCAAGCACGAACCCGCCGATCAGCCCGATATGCTCGAAAAAGGCGTTGGTCGCCATGAAGCGATCCTGCCCCGCCGGCATGGCCCAAAAGGCGTTGGCCGTGACCGCCGCTAGGAGCGTGAACACGCCAAGCATGCCCGCGCCGAGCCATACCAACCTGCCCCAGAGAATGAGGATCGGCCCGATGAACTCGACGGCTATGGTGAGCGCGGCCCAGAGGGCGGGCGGGTGCATGCCGAAATGCGCCTGCTCCGCCACCGCCGCGTTCCAATCGCTCGCCTTGACCACCCCGCCAAGCAGGTAGGCACCGACGAGCGCTAGGCGGGCGAGGAACCAGGTTGGCCGCCATTCAAGGATGGCATCGACGAACCGGGGCTCCTGCGAGGGATCGAGGGGACGGAGCATGTCAGCCGGCGTTGCTGTGGATTTCGGCGACGTAGCCGCCGGGGAAGCGCACCAGCGCCGACGATCGACCGCCTTCGCTGTGTGCGGGGACGAGCGTCTCGACGCCGGCGGCCTGCGCCTTGGCAAGGGTCGCCGTCAGATCGTCGACCTCGTAACCAGTCATATCGCGCCCATAGGGCCACGGAAGCTGCCCGTCCGAGACGATCACGAGCATCTTGCCGTAGCCCGAGCTGAGCTCGATCCGGCGATAGGTCTTGCCCGGCTGACCGATCTCGGCACCGGCGGCGCCAGGCACGTCGCGGGTGACCTTGGCGTGCGCGAAGGCCGTCCAGTGCCTGATGAAGGCATCGGCGACATCGGGGGTGAGATAGACGCGGTTCTCGGGCACGTGGACGAGCGCGGGATAGTTGGGCTTGGTCGTGTGCCAGTAGAGCTGCATGTTCACGCCGCCCGGCCACTGGACGACGACGTCACGGCCGATCGGATCCGGGAAGGTCATCAGCAGACGCGCAGCGCCATTCTTCACCGCCGACGTCGTTGCAGCGTCCATGTCGGTGACAAGGTAGCCCGTGCGCTCGGCGCCGAACGGGTAGGGGATAGGCGTCTTGAAGCCGAACACCGAAAGCGAGCCGACCGGCGTCAGCACGAGCTGCGACATGGTCTGGCTCGCGGTGGGGGTGACCTGGAAGACACCTTGTTTCGAAGTGGTGCCACCGAAGGTCGCGACGAGGCTCGCGACGAACTTGTCGAAATCCTCAGGCGCCACATAGACGTGGGTCGTGTCGTATTGCGCGCCGACCGCATAGTCAGCCGATGGCGCAGCCTCGCGGGCGGCGGTGGGAGCGATGGGAGCAGCACCGAGCAGGGCTGCGGCGATTAGCAGGGCTGAACGCTTCATCTTGGTATCTCCGATCGTCTTAAACCGCCCAGCAGCCGCACCCCAACGCGCCCCAGAAGGTCTGGACATCGCGCGTGGGGACAGACCGACCGAGGGCGGCCGCATGGTCATGGCCGTGAACCTGGCAGGCGCTGGCGCAGCCACAAGCGCTTGCGAGCTTGGCGCTGGCTTCGGGCGTGCGATGGTAGCCCCCGAAGGTCGCGACCGGCGACCAGTCGGGCATCGGTTTTGGCAACTCGGGCGCAAGCGGCGCGAAGTCGCCTTCGCCGTAAACGACCCTGCCTCCCAGCACCGTCAGCACGGAGCGCAGGTGTGGGATATCGCTTTCGGGAACGCTGAAATAGTCGCCGGAGAGCAATGCGAGATCGGCGAGCTGCCCGACCTTGATTTGCCCTTTCTTGCCGATCTCGTTCGAGAACCAGGTGTTCTCGTGCGTCCACATCCGGAGCGCCTTTTCACGGCTCACCCGGTTGGCGCCGGGGTAGAGACCAAGGCCGCCGACAGTCTTGCCCGTGACGAGCCAGTTCAGCGAGACCCAGGGATTGTAGGATGCGACGCGCGTCGCATCGGTGCCCGCACCGACCGGCAGGCCGGCGGCGAGCATCTTGGCGATCGGGGGCGTGCGCTCCGCCGCGCGGGCGCCGTAGCGCTCGACGAAATATTCGCCCTGATAAGCCATGCGGTGCTGGACCGCGATGCCACCTCCGAGGGCCGCGATGCGGTCGATGTTGCGGTCGCTGATCGTCTCGGCATGGTCGAAGAACCAGTGGATGCCGGTGAGCGGGATGTCGCGATTGACCTTCTCGTAAACATCGAGCGCGCGGCCGATCGTTTCATCATAGGTGGCGTGAAGGCGCCACGGCCAGCGATGCTCGGCGAGCAGGCGGATGACGGGCTCCAGATCGCCTTCCATGCTCGGCGGCATGTCGGGGCGCTCGACGCGGAAATCCTCGAAGTCGGCCGCCGAATAGACCAGCATCTCGCCCGCACCATTGTGGCGATAGGTGTCGTCGCCCTGGCCGGGGCTGACTTGCTTCACCCAGCCCGAAAAATCGGCCAGCTCTTCCTTCGGCTTCTGCGTAAAGAGGTTGTAGCTGATCCGCAGCGTAAGCTGATCGTCGCGGTGAAGCTTCTCGATGATCTGATAATCGTCGGGATAATTCTGGAAGCCGCCGCCCGCATCGATCACGCCGGTGACGCCGAGACCGTTCATCTCGCGCATGAAGTGGCGCGTGGAATTGATCTGATATTCCGGCGGAAGCTTCGGTCCCTTGGCCAGGGTCGAATAGAGGATCGTGGCGTTCGGCTGGGCGAGCAGCAGCCCGGTGGGGTTGCCGGCCGCATCGCGGACGATCTCGCCGCCGGGCGGGTTGGGCGTGTCCTTCGTATAGCCGACAACGCGTAGCGCGGCGGCGTTGAGCAGCGCGCGATCGTAAAGATGGAGGATGAAGACCGGCGTGTCGGGCGCGACCGCATTGAGTTCGGCGATGGTCGGCAGACGCTTCTCAGCGAACTGATGCTCAGTGAAGCCGCCGACGACGCGTACCCATTGCGGCGCCGGGGTGTTGTCGACCTGACGCTTGAGCATCGCCATCGCTTCGGCGAGGCTCGGCACGCCGTCCCAGCGCAGCTCCATGTTGTAGTTCAGACCGCCACGGATGATGTGCATGTGGCTATCGATCAGGCCGGGGATCAGGCGTCGGTGCCTGGCATCGATCACGATCGCATTCGGGGCGGCGGCGGCGCGCGCGTCCTTCTCGCTGCCCACCGCGAGGAACTTGCCATCGCGGATCGCGACGGCTTCGGCCTCGGGGTTTTCGCGATCGAGGGTCGTCACCTTGGCGTTGACGAGGATCAGGTCGGTGGTGGTCATGGCCGCTTTCACATTTCCGGAGAGAAGCGGCGCGAGCGTGATCGCCGCGCCGCCGAGAAGAGTGTCGCGCCTGCTGAGCGTCACGCCGCCGCGTCCGTATCGGTATTGGCGGGCAGCTTGCCGAAGACGTGATTGGTGCAGGCGGCGTGGATCTCCGCCGCCTTGTCCTTGCTCGCCCAGAAGCTCTTGATGAGCGGGACGGCCTGTTCACCGATCAGGATGCCTGCAAGTCCGACCAGGGCGATCGTCGGCGGTGCCGGCGACCGTACCTTGATCAGGGCGTAGATCACGCCGACAAGCACGCCTGCGGCGAGCGAGATAAGGTACGGTCGCATGGCCTCAGTGCCCGCCTTCCGACGCGCCAAACATGGTCTTGGCGTAGGTGATGCCGAGGCCATAGGCGCCGCCCAGCTTCTTCGCGGTGCCGGTGACCACGTCGTAAGTTTCGGTGCGGCCCCAGTCGCGCTGCAGCTCGAGCATGTACTGGAGCGAGGTCATCGGGATCGCGCCGAGCTGGATCATGCGCTGGCAGGCGCGCTCATGGGCCTCGTCCGACACGTCGCCACAGGCGTCGGCGATGAAATAGACCTCGAAGCCCTGATCGATTGCCGACGCCGTCGGGCCGACGATGCAGACGCCGGTCCACAGGCCAGCGAGCACGACACGGGTCTTGCCGATGCGGTTGACCTCCTCGATCACCGGCGCGTCTTCCCAGGTGTTCATCGACGTGCGGTCGAACAGCTTCTGGCCCGGGAACACGTCGGTGATCTCGGAGAACATCGGGCCCGAGAAGGACTTTTCAGCGACGGTGGTCAGGATCGTCGGCACGTTGAAGATCTTGGCGGCGTGCGAAATCAGCGCCGCGTTATTGCGCAGCAATGTCGCGTCGATCGACTTGGTCGCAAACGACATCTGCGACTGGAAATCGATGAGGATGAGGGTGTGGTCGGTCGGCGAGATGAGCGTCTTGCCGGGCGTGGGGGTGGCGGTGATGGACATGCGGATCTCCCGTTCATTGAAGGCAAGGGTTTCACCTTCGCGGCGCCGGGTGGTTGCCGGCGCCGCGTTGGTCTTTCCGTTGTTTCGAGGGTGTTTTGATCGACCGGGGCGGATGGGTCTTGGACGAACGTGATGCGTTCGGTGGTGGTTTTTGTCAGACCCTCGCGCGCGCCGGCGGCGGTATCTCAGAGGCGCAAATTGGTCCGCGCGAGTTCGATGATTTCATCACCTCGACCGCTCATGATCGCCTTGAGCATGTAGAGGCTGAAGCCCTTCGCCTGTTCGAGCTTGATCGCCGGCGGCATGGCGAGTTCCTGCGACGCGGTGCGGATATCGACCAGTGCGGGGCCGTCATGGGCGAAGGCCTTCGTGAGTGCCGGCTCGACCTGATCTGATTCGTCGACCCGTATACCCAGCACGCCGCACGCATTCGCCATGGCGGCAAAGTCCGGGTTCTGGAGCTGAACGTTGACGTCGAGATAGCCGCCGGCCTTCTGCTCCATTGCGACGAACCCGAGCAGCCCGTTGTCGAACAGCACGATCTTCACCGGCAGGTTGAGCTGCGCGAGGCTCAGGAAGTCGCCCATCGACATCGCGAATCCGCCGTCGCCCGAGAGCGAGATCACCTGCCGGTCAGGGAAGGCGGCCTGCGCACCGAGGGCCTGGGGCAGGGCGTTCGCCATCGAGCCATGGTTGGCAGAGAAGAGCAGGCGCCGCTTGCCCGTCATCTTGAGATAGCGCGCCGCCCAGACAGTCGGCGTACCGACATCGGCGGTGATGACCGCATCGTCGGACGCGAGATCGCTGACCAGCTTCGCGATATATTGCGGATGGACGGGACGCCCCGGCTTGTCAGCCGTGGCGAGGTCGTCGAGACCCTTCCTGGCGTCGGCATAATGGTCGAGAGCACGCGTCAGGAAGGTACGATCGTCGCGCCGCTCGAGGCGTGGCAGGAGCGCGCCAATCGTCTCGCGCACGTCGCCGACGATCCCGAGGGTGAGCGCGGCACGCTTGCCGAGCTGGGACGGGTCGCGGTCGACCTGGATGATCTTCGCGTCCTTCGGGTAGAAGTTGCGATAGGGGAAGTCAGTGCCGAGCATCAGCAGCGTGTCGCAATTCTCCATGACCTGATAGCCCGACGAGAAGCCGATGAGCCCGGTCATGCCGACGTCGAAGGGATTGTCCCATTCGACATGTTCCTTGCCACGCAATGCATGGACGACCGGCGCCCCGAGCCGATCCGCCAGCGCCACGACCTCGTCATGCGCGCCAGCGCAGCCGCTGCCGCAGAGCAGGGCGACCGCCTCGGAGCCGGCCAGCAACTCGACGAGCTGGTCGATGTCCGCTTCGTTGGGAAGAAGGCGCGGTGGTTGGAGTGCCGGGAAGGTGGCGGATGCACCGGCGGGCGCCTCGGCAAGGGCGATGTCGCCGGGGATGACGACGACGGCGACGCCCTGCTTGCCGATCGCCGCGCGCATCGCGCGGTGGAGAACCTCGGGCATCTGTTTTGGGTTGCTCACCAGTTCGACGAAATGGCTGCACTCGCGAAACAGCTCTTGGGGATGCGTTTCCTGGAAATAGCCAAGGCCGATCTCCGACGAGGGGATATGCGCTGCGATCGCGAGGACCGGCACATGGTTGCGATGGCAGTCGAACAGGCCGTTGATGAGATGGAGATTGCCCGGACCGCACGAGCCCGCGCAGACCGCGAGCTTGCCGGTGAGCCCCGCCTCTGCGCCGGCTGCGAACGCCGCGACCTCTTCGTGGCGCGTCATCATCCAGCGGATCGAGCCGAGGCGCCTGAGGCTCTCGTTCAACCCGTTGAGGCTGTCGCCGGTAACGCCCCAGATCCGCTCGACGCCTGCATCGGCAAGCGTGGTTGCGACGAGATCTGCGATGGTCTGTTTCGACATTAGCTGGATTCTCCACGAACGATCGGGCGGTAACGCTCTGGCTCACGCAAACGACGGTCTCGATCTCCCTCGCTGTGGATCTCGACCGTTCGTGCTGAAAGCCGGACGACGCATAGCCCTGATAGCGCCCGCCCGGCTTGGACAGGATCGATACTAATCGGACCATCGCGTCATGATCGCATCACGGTGCCCGGCGTTCGGAAGATTTGGGCAATGCGGGGAGGTCTGGCCCGTCCAAGAAACCGGGCTAATCGACAAGATGGGGAGGCGCGCGATGGGTAGCTTGGCCTCGAACCGAGAGAGAGCTGCCCATGACCGCGACTGACCTTCTGACTCCTGACGACTGTGTGGTGCTCCTGGTCGACGAACAGGCTGGATTGGCCTTCGCCACCGGTTCGGGTGACCGCCAGCAGCTGCGCAGCAATGCGATCGCGCTCGCCCGCACGGCGCGCGCCTTCGACGTCCCGGTGATCGTCAGCACCTCGGCGTCCAAGGTCTATAGCGGTCCGCTCATGCCGCCATTGCGCGCGGTGTTGCCGGACCTTACGCCTATCGAGCGCCGGAACATGAATGTCTGGGAGGATGAGGCGGCGCGCGGCGCGTTGGTCGCCACGGGACGAAAGACCATCGTCGTTGCCGGTCTGCTGACCGAGGCCTGTGTCAGCTTTCCGGTGCTCTCGGCCCTGGCCGAGGGCTATGCCGTTCGGGTGGTCGCCGACGCCTGTGGGGGCCTGACCCCGGAAAGCCACAGCGCCGCGCTGCGCCGGATGGAGCAGGCCGGCGCCGTGCTAACCTCTTGGCTCCAATTTCTGCTGGAGCTGCAGCGCGATTGGACCCGACACGACACCTATGAGGCTGCACGCAGTATCGTGGTCGATCACGGTGGTGGCTACGGGATCGGGCTCGATTACGCCCGGGATATGATCCACCCCGCCTGAGCGCGCGGGCTCGCCCAATCGGTTGCCGAGACATGGTGGCCGCGAGGGGCCTGGAAATACCCCCCCCAAACACAAGGAATCTGAGATGACCTTCGCGTTCGATCCCACCGATTGGCACGTGGTGCCGGAACGCCTTTTCGCAGAGCTCAAGGTCGGCGAGATCTTCCGCGCTCCGAGCCGGACGCTCACCGACGCCCACGCCTCGGCATTCCAGACCGTGTCCTGCGACAATCATCCAATTCACTATGATGTCGGATACGCCAAGCGGTTCGGCCATTCCGCTCCGGTCGTTCATGGTCTTCAGGTTCTCGCCTTTACCGCCCCTGGCGCGACGCTCCTTCCGCACAATTTCGGATCGATCTTCATCGCGTTTACGGAACTCTCGGCGAAGTTCGTCAAGGAAGTGCATGCAGGGGACACCCTCTATTCCGCGCTCGAAATCGTCTCGCTCACGCCGATGGGCGATCGCGGCGAAGTGAAGACCGATGTTACGGTGCATAATCAGGATGGTGACCTCGTCCTGAAGGGCAGCCACACCTACCTCTTGCGGACAGCATAGCACGAGTGCTCAGGGCCTAGGTGCGCAGGGCGAAGATCACTTCGATCTCGAGGAGTCCGCCGTCGGGCAGACTGGCGACACCGATCGCCGAGCGGGCAGGCGGCGGCAGGCCCGGAAAAAGCTGCGCGAGTGGCCCGGATACGTGGTCCAGCACCGCCGAATGGCGCGTGAAGCTGGCTGAGGCGAACACATAGCCGCGCAGGAAGATAGGCCTCTCGAGACAATCGAGATCGATGCTTTGCTGGACCGCTGCCAGAGCACGCGCGAGACAGGCCTTGCCCGCGGCGGCATATGTCGTCGGATCAGTCTCGGGCGTGGCCGGTCCCTGGATGATCCCTTCCGCGGATCTGGACAGCTGCCCGCTGACATAGACGAGGCCGGCATGCTGCTGGATGGGCGAATAAAGGCCGCGCGGCTCTGGAGGGTCAGGCAGCGCCCATCCAAGGGCGGCGAGGTGCTTAGCGATCATGAGCGTGATCCGGTGCGAGATCGGACAGCGTCACCTTGCCGCCGATCCAGCAGGCCGAGACCGCTCCATCCTTCATCTCAAAGTTGACCCGGATCTCGGAGGGCCGCCCCATCGCCCAGCCCTGCCGGATGACGATGTCTCGGTCGGAGGCCTCGACGAGCCCGTTGGCAAGGAGACCGAAGGCTAGGGCTGCAGCCGCAATCCCGGTCGCGGCGTCTTCTGGATAGCCGGATGATCGGGGGAACTGCCGCGCAGCGAAGACCTGGAGCGTCGGATTGACGACGGCATAGGGGTACATCCCTGTCGAATTGACCCGATCGCACAGCGCTTCCATGCGGGCAAAATCGGGTGCGAGGCGATCGAGCACGCCTTCATCGGCCATTGGAATGAGCGTCTTCACGCGGCTCGTGCGGGCGTTCTGAACCGGGAAGGATGCAAGGTCAGTCGCCTGCAACCCAAGCACCGACCCAACCTCCGCGAGGAATTCAGGGTTGGCGATCTCCTGGACCTCCCCGACCGGTTGGGAGACGCGGACGATGCGATCAGCCGAACCTTCATGCGTCACGGTCGCCCGGACGATGCCGCTTGCCGTGGAGATCGAGAGGGAAGATGTCGGGAGCCTTCCCAGGGCGTCGAGGAGCCACACCGCGCCAACGGTCGCATGGCCGCACATCGCCACCTCGTGGTTGGGCACCCAGAAGCGCAACGCGAGATCGCATCCGCTTCCCTCTTGCGCCTGCAAGACGAAGCCGGCCTCGTGACCGTACTGGCGCGTGATCGCCTGCATCTCGCTATCCGGCAGAGCGTCGGCATCAAGAATGATCGGGGCCGGGTTGCCACCGGCAGGGCCTGCCCCAAACACGCTGACGACATGGATTTCCGGGATGGCTTTCACAACGTTTCGCTCCTCGACAGGCGGTGCGGGTTCTCGCCGGTTCTTATCTGTCGATCCACCCATCGCTGTCTGTCGTCGTCGTGCCAAAATTCGATCGGGATCGGGACTCGGTTAAGTGCCCATGGCTCGATTCCGCGCGAGGAGAGTCCCGATCGAGAGCGCGGCAGTCGCTCACAGATCGTAACCTCGATGTGCATTTTCCGTTGAATGATCGCCAGCCCCAAGTCGCGGTGTGGACGCGGGCTGCGTTCAAGATCGCGGAGAAATGCCTGGATCAATGCCGACACTCGGAGGGCTTCCGATGACCACCCGCATGACCCGCCTGATCGCGCCGCTGCTTGGAGCGACGATGCTGATCGCCGCGACGGATGCCCCCCGCATCGCGTCCCTCCCGCAGCTCTTCGACGGGGCGATGAACCCCGATCTGGCCGTCTCGACCCTGTCGCATGTCGAGACGCTCTTTCCGCACGGCGAAGTGAAGGCGAGCGGCCATCCTGCCGCGCTCGCGGCGTCAGACCGGAGCTTGCCACCGATTCACTTCATCGATCATGGCCGGACCTTCGACCTGCACGACTATCTCGCCACCAACCGCATCGCGGGCCTGCTCGTGCTCAAGGACGGCCGTACGGTGTTGGAGGATTATGAGCTCGGCACCGGCCCGGCGACGCGCTGGTCGAGCTTCTCCATGGCGAAATCGATCACATCGACTTTGATGGGCGCGGCCGTCCGAGATGGTTATGTGAAAAGCATCGATGATCCGATCACGCAGTACGTGCCGGCGTTTCGCGGCGGCGGGTACGAAGGGGTGTCGATCCGCGACGTGCTGATGATGGCTCGGGTGTGCGGTGGGACGAAACCTATACGGATCCGTCGTCCGACCGTCGCAAGCTGCTTGCTCAGCAGATGCTCTTCCGACCGGGGACCGCCGTCGATTTCATGCGCGCGCTGCCGAAGGCGGGCGCGCCCGGTTCGGTTTGGAATTACAGCACGGGCGAGACCTATGTGCTTGGCGCGGTGGTCGAAGCCGCCACCAAGAAGCCGCTTTCGACCTATCTCGCGGAGAAGATCTGGAAGCCGGCGGGAATGAAACGCGACGCGAGCTGGTGGACCGAGAGCACGGGCGGCATGACGCTGGCCGGCGGCGGCCTTGCTGCCACCCTTCGCGATTATGGCCGGTTCGGGTTGGTCGCGGCGAGCGGGGGCATGGTCGCTGGCAGGCGGATCGTCCCCGATGACTGGTTCTCCCAAGCCGGCGCTCCCCACCAGATCGGGGGGAAGCAGGTCGATTATGGCTATATGTGGTGGATCCCGGACCAGTCGGACCCGATCAACAAGGACGCCTTCTGCGCGATCGGGATCTTCGGCCAGTATATCTATGTGAACCCGCGCGAGCATCTGGTGGTGGTTGCTCTGAGCGCGCGATCGAAGCCGACCTCCGAAGCGCGGCTGCAGCTCAATGACTTCGCCTTCTTCGCAGCGGTCGCCCGCGCGCTTCACGATTGAGCGAACCTGCCGAGAAAAGGGCGCGATCGGGATTGACGGAACCCGGCAGATGACGAACCATCCTCACCGTGGCCATGATGGCACGAGGGGTTCGGGATGCAGGTCACCCGCAGCGCGCAGAATTCGACAAGCGGATACCGGATGCCAGCGCACCGGCACGACGACTATATGGTGATGATCCCGGACCGCGGTCTGATCGAGGTACGCGATGAGCGTGCGGGATGGGCGACCGCACTGGTTGGCCGGCAGTTCCTCATCGTCCCTCCCGGCACTCTGCACAGCAGCATCTCCGTCACCGAGACGCAGAGCCACGTCGCGATCTACCTCCATAGCGATACCGTTGCCGCGGTGGCCCGAAACGGAAAACAGCGCGCCCAGCTTCTCGAGGAGGCGCCGATGGGGGCCTGGACCGCTTCGGCGACGCTTGGGCATCTGATGGCGGCGCGGCACGAAATGACCATCGGCGCTGAGACGAGCCTGGACGTGGAGCGGGTTCGCCGTCTCGATGCTCTGCTGGCATTCGAATGTCTGGCAATTTCGGCGAGCCGGCCGAGGTTGCGCCGTTCGACGACACAGGCTCACGGGGCCGCCCTGGTACGCGAGATCCATGCCTTTCTCGACGGCAATCTCGATCGACCGCTGGACCTCGACGTGCTGGCCGACCATTTCCGTATCTCGCGCCGCCACCTCACCAGGTTGTTCGTAGAGATTTCGGGCGAAACCATCCTGTCGCGCCTGCAGACGCTGCGCATCGGGCGAGCGAAGGAGTATCTGGCGCACACGCGGATGTCGGTGATCGAGATCGCACTCGCGGTCGGATTTCAATCGCCCTCGCATTTCGGCCAGATGTTCCGCAGACAAACCGGGGCAGGGCCCGCCGAGTGGCGGCGGCAGCAAAGCGGACCCGTCCAGCAAATCAGTCGATGAACGGGCGTGGGCCTTCTGTCAGGCGGGGAAGTCGGTCGAGAGCGTCACGCTTTCCCATGCATCGAACTCAGCCTGCATTTGTGCGAGTTTCTCGCCAACGAGCTGCCGAGCGTCCGAACCCAGCAATAGGTGGAGCGGCGGGTTCTCGGCAGCGATTAGCTTCAGGATCGCTGCGCCGAGCTGCGCGGGATTGCCGATCTGGTGGCCGCTATTCGCTGCACGTCGCGCGCGCTGAGGATCGAAGAAGGCGTCATAATCCGAGATGGCGCGCGGCGAGCGCATCATTGAGCCACCCGCCCATTCCGTGCGGAAAGTGCCTGGTTCGACTGCGGTCACATAGATGCCGAAACCACGCACTTCTTTGGCGACGCTCTCCGACAGGCCTTCGAGCGCATATTTGCTGGCGTGGTAGAGGCTGAGTCCGGGAAAAGAGACGAGGCCGGCCATCGACGTGATGTTCACGATGCGGCCGGCGCGGCGCGCGCGCATGAACGGCAGAACCGCTTTCGTCACCGCTGCGACGCCGAAGACGTTGACCTCGAACTGCCGGCGCATGTCGTCGATCGACGACTCCTCGAACAGGCCCTCGTGACCGTAGCCCGCATTGTTGACCAGGACATCGATCGGCCCAACATCCCGCTCGACGCTTTCGATCAACGGAGCGGCGGCGCCGAGCTCGGTCACGTCGTGCAGACGGGCATGGGCGCGTCCGGGCGCGATTGCTTCGAAATCGTCGCATTCGCTTCTTTGGCGGAGAGACCCCACGACGATATCGCCCGCCTCGAGGGCCGCCTGGGCGACGGCGCGGCCGAGCCCTTTGCTGACGCCGGTAATCAGCCAGATCCTGCTCATTGCCAGTTCGCCAGTTTCGAGGTTCGGCCGATGCCTGGGTTCAGGCTGTTGGTCGGATCCAGGTCGCGGTAATGCTTCTGGAGCGGCGGCTTGGCCGGATACAGGTGCCCGACATTATGTTCGGCTGGATATTCAGCGCCGCGCGTGTCGAGATAGACGAGCATGTCATGCTCGAAGGCGACCGGATTCTCGCCTTTCCTCAGAAAATAGTCCCGGTGGAAAACGTGGCAGAAGAAGTGACCGCAATAGCTCACCCCGGTGATCCGATCGGCGAGTTCCGGCGGTAGCTTTTCATCCCAGTCATCGTCGTTCCGGCGCAGCGCGACGTCGAGCGCGACGAAGTCGTCGACGATCTCGCGATGGAGCGCGCGGTAGCGGATCGAGGCGCCGGCGACCGCGAACCGGTGCAGAAAGGCTTTTTCGCCCTCATCCTTCGTGCATTCGAAGAAGTCGCCGCTGCCGGTGGGGAACACGCTCTTCAGCAGCTTGCGCGCATCTTCTACCCCTTCGCCCGCCATGCGCAGGATCAGGTGATGCTCGTAGCGTCGGTCAAAGTCGCGCATTCGCTCGGGCAGATGGTTGGGAAGCCAGGCGACGGCGGCTTGCATCACCTTTTCCGAGATGTCTCTGGGTGCCCAGGAGATGCGGCCGAAGAAGGCGTCGACCCGGCCCTTCAGGGCGAAGAGCTTGGGCAATGTCTTGGCGCCGAGGTAGCGGATCGCGAGGAAGGTGTCCTTCCCGTAGCGCTCGGTTAGGCGAAACGCGGAGCGGTGGATATATTCGCCCTGTACCGGGAGCGAGGCGAAGTCGCTCAGGATCGTGCGGCGTATCGCCGTCAGCTCGGCCGGATCGTTCGAGCCGATGTAGAAATCGGTCACGCCGTCCTCGAGCGGGAAAGTATCCAGCCGCACCGCGAAGACGACCACGTGGCCGCCGCTGCCGGCTGCTTCGTGGAGGTGCCGGGGATCGTTATTGAAGCGGGCAGGGGTGTCGGCGTCGACCTGGCGCACGTGATCCTGATAGCTGTGATCGGAGCAGACCCGCGAGGGATCATCGACGATCCGCGCATCGTCGAGCGAGCCTGCATCGAGCAGAGCCAGCATCGCCTCGGGATCATAGCCGAGGTCGACGCCGAGATGATTGATCAGCTCGATCGCGCCATCCCCGGTGATGCGGGCGTACAGCGCCATCTCGGTATAAGCCGGGCCACGGTGAATGAGAGCGCCGCCGGAATTGTTGCAGATCCCGCCGACGATCGATGCGCCAATGCAGGACGAGCCGATGCGGGAATGGGGTTCGCGACCGACAGCCGCGACGATCTCTTCAAGCTCGAACAGGCGCGAGCCCGGCATGCAGATTACCTGCGCGCCGCCACGGATAAGCTGAATGCCGTGGAGCCGTGTGGTGCTCACGATCACGATGTCGCGATCATAATCATTGCCGTCGGGGGTCGAGCCGCCCGTGATGCCAGTGTTTGCAGCCTGCATGATGACGATGACGCCGGCCTCGGCGCACGCCTTGGCGACCCTCCAGAGTTCGACGAGGCTGCCGGGCTGGACGACCGCGAGCGCATCACCCGAGCCGAAGCGGAACCCTGTCCTGAAGCGCCGGGTCTCGCGCTCGCCGGTCAGGAGGAAGCGCGACCCGACGATGTCGCTCAGGCGGCGCAGCAGGGCGCCAGATGCAGCCTTCGAGGGGGTGATTACAGGTGCGTTCATCGGCTGGGTCCATCAAGCTGGGCGAGGCGTCTGCCTCGCAATCTTCGCTCAATAGTGCCTAGCCAAACGTCGCGACGCTTGGCTGGCCTTGCCGGCTTTTGTTCGATCCTCGCGTGAACGCCCTCGCGCTCAGCGCGCCAGGCGACCCATTGCTTCGATCTGCGCGCTGTTGAAGCCGTGCTCCTCGAGCGGCTTGGCGAACTCGTTCGCGGGCTGGCGCTTGCGGTAGCTCGCGCAGACGAAGCGACGGATCGCTTCGAGACGGGGATCGGCAAGCGGCGTGCGGCCGCGAGCGCCGAACAGCGCGCCGAAGGCGCGGTGGACGATGCCTGCCTCGCTCGGCAAAGGCTCGGTCGCACATCCGCAATCGTTCGCATCCTTCAGCGCGACGGCGACGGCCGCCCATTCATTCTGGCTCAGATCGGGCGTTGCACTGCTGGTCATGATGTCCTCCTGCTGGTGGCTCCACCATCACGATCGAGGCGTCTCGAAACAGGTGGATAAAGTCCCCGAACTTGTTCGACGTTTTCGAACGTTGGGTGGCTGGCGGAGATATTATCGGAAGGAAGCCGACGATGATTGGACGCCTATGTTGCATTCGCCGTCCGTTTCAGGGGCTCATCGCGTGGCAGCTTTTCCACTTCGTCGAACAGTTCGGAGGACTTTGTTCCACTGTTGTGACGTCGAACATGTCGCCATTTGTGCCGTCACTGGCGAGCAATGGTTCGCCTTCGATTGGAGACTTTCAATGGCAACCGTTCCCTACAATGCTTCGACTACGGCGGCGAGCTCTGCCGCCGCGCTTCCGCTTATCGGTCGCATCGGCATCGCCGCGATCTTCATCCTGAGCGGCCTTTCCAAGGTCGCTGCTCCGGCTGCGACGATTGGCTACATCCAGTCCGCTGGCCTGCCACTTCCGCAGGTCGGTCTCGCGATCGCGCTCCTCGTCGAATTGGTCGGCGGCGTTGCGCTGATTCTCGGCTATCGCACCCGGCTGGTTGCGAGCATCCTCGCCGTGTTCTCGATCGCAACAGCGCTCGCCTTCCACTCGGCGCTGGGTGACCAGAACCAGTTCATCCATTTCTTTAAGAACGTCGCGATCGCTGGTGGTCTGCTCAACGTGATCGCGCTGGGCGGCGGCGCCTGGAGCCTCGACGCCCGTCGCTGAAGACTGACATCGTCCAATCGATCAGACCGGGCAGGTAACTGTCCGGTCTTTTCGTGCAGGTCGCGTTCGTCCTGTGCAAGACTGGCAATCTCGAAAGGACCAGGCTGGTCCGCTCGCAGAGGAGTCGACCATGCTGATGCCACCCGACGACGAAGAGACCGAGCGCGACGACGACGCGCACATCGACGAGGCGGAAGAAGAGAGCTTCCCCGCGAGCGATCCGCCGGCCTCGAACACGTTCGATTGAGGAGCGCGGCCGATGCGTAAGCTGCTCGTCCTCTATGGCTCATACCGATCGGACCGCGCTGGAATCCGACTGGCCGATTACTGCGTCCGCAAGTTCACGGCGCGCGGTGTCGAGACCGAACTGATCGACGCCAAGGCGGTCGGGCTGCCGATCCTCGACCGGATGTACAAGGAATATCCTGGCGATACAGCGCCTGAAGCAATGCGCGTGCTGGCGGACAAGATCATTGCGGCCGACGCATTTCTGTTCGTGGCGGGCGAGTATAATTGGGGCGTCCAGCCTGGCCTCAAGAACCTCACCGACCATTTCCTCGAAGAATGGTTTTGGCGGCCGGCCGCGCTCGCCACCTATTCCGCCGGACGGTTCGCCGGAGCCCGCGCCGAATTGCGTGGCACCCGACATTGGCCGAGATGGGCATGGTGGTGATTCCGAGCACGCTCGCGGTCGGTCCCGTCACCGCAGCGCTAGACGAGAATGCCGAGCCGATCGGACCGCCGGCGCCTCGCTCGACCACAGCTTCGATCGCTTGGCCGAGGAACTCAGCTGGTGGGCCGATGCCGCCCGCCGCCAGCACGAGGCGGTCGCGCCGCCTTATTGAACGACGGCAGGTCGGCACCCGCTGCTTCGCGTTCGTTTCGTGCCAATCGTCACCCGCTTCGACAATCGCGCGACCCCGCAAGGCGGCAGATCGTCTCCGAACACGAAAAGGAGACGACAATGCGTGAACATGACGGTTCGGACGGTCAGGGCGGGGATTTCACCCGTCGTGGAATTCTTGCCGGGGCCGGCCTGACCGTCGGCGCCGCGGCACTCACCGCGACGATGTCGGACGTTGCGCAGGCCGCGCCCGCGGCGGCGCCGACGTCCGGCCCGGCCGGCGATGGCTATGCAACGGCGGCGGACGGAACGCGTCTCTACTACAAGGACTGGGGTCGCGGGCAGCCGATCTTCTTCCATCACGGCTGGCCGCTCAGCGCCGACGACTGGGATGGGCAGATGCTCTACTTCCTGTCGCAGGGCTATCGCGTGATCGCAATGGACCGGCGCGGCCATGGTCGCTCGACGCAGACCGCGAAGGGCAACGACATGGACACCTATGCGGCCGACGTCGATGCCGTGGTGAAGAAGCTCGGCCTCCAGGATGCGATCCATATCGGACACTCGACCGGCGGCGGCGAAGTCGCGCGCTATGTCGCGCGCTACGGCGCCGGTAAGGTCGCCAAGGCCGTGCTCGTAGCCTCGGTTCCCCCGATCATGGTTCAGACGGCGTTCAACCCCGGCGGCCTGCCGCGCTCGGTCTTCGATGGCTTCCGCGCGCAGCTCGCCGCGAACCGCGCCGACTTCTACTGGCAGGTTCCGATCCCGTTCTACGGCTTCAACCGCCCGGGCAAGTCGGTGATCGAGGGCGTACGCCAGAATTGGTGGCGTCAGGGCATGATGGGCGGTGCGCAGGCGCACTACGAATGCATCAAGGCTTTCTCGGAAACCGACCAGACCGAGGACTTGAAGGCGATCAAGGTGCCAACGCTCGTCCTGCAGGGCGATGATGACCAGATCGTCCCCTACAAGGACGCCTCGCTCCTCCAGGCGAAGCTGCTGCCGAACAACAAGCTGAAGATCTATCCGGGCCTTTCGCATGGCATGCTGACGATCAACGGCGACGTTCTCAACCCCGACATCCTCTCCTTCATCAAGGGTTGAGCATGCCTGACCCGGCGCCCGCCCCGGCGCCGGGTCATTTTCCATGACCGCACCATCCAAATCTTCCGCGGTTTCGACAATCGCGCTGACCTGGCGGGTGCCATCCAAGCTCAGAAGCAAATCACAGGAAACTCGCATGAAACTCACCCGCTCGCTCGTCGCTTTCGCGCTCGCCACCACACCGCTCGCACTCCTCGGCTCGGCCTCGGTCGCTCAGACGGCGCCGACCAACGCGCCCGCCGAGACCGGCGCGCCGACCGTCGTCCTCGTTCACGGTGCCTGGGCCGATGGCTCGAGCTGGGCGAAGGTCATCCCGCTGCTGCAGGCCAAGGGCATTCGCGTGCTCGGCGTGCAGAATCCGCTGACCTCGCTCGCCGATGATGTGGCGGCCACCAAGCGCGTCCTCGCCGACGTCAATGGTCCGGTCGTGCTGGTCGGCCATAGCTGGGCGGGGACAGTCATCACCGAGGCGGGCACCGACCCGAAAGTGAAGGCGCTGGTCTATGTGGCGGCCTTTGCCAACAAGGAAGGGCAGACCGGCGGCGATCTCGTCGGTGCCTATCCCAAGCCGCCCGCGCTCGGCACCGTATGGGACGACGGCAAGGGCTTCTTGCGTCAGACCGAGCAGGGGATGATCGACAATTTCGCGGCCGATCTGCCGCGCGAGGAAGCGCGCACGCTCTTCGTGACCCAGGGGCCGCTTGCCGCGAGCACGTTCGGCGACAAGGTCACCGCGCCGGCGTGGCGCACCGTGCCCTCTTGGTACATCGTCTCGGCGAATGACCGCGTGATCTCGCCACAGATGGAGCGTGATCTCGCCGCGCAGATGAAGGCGAAGACCACCGTCCTGCAGTCGAGCCACGTCTCGCTGCTGTCGCACCCCAAGGAGGTCGCCGCCGTGATCGAGGACGCGGTCGCTTCGGTCGCCGCACGCAAATGAGGTCCCTGATCCTCTTCGCAGCGGCGCCCCTGGCGCTTGCCCTTGCCTCACACGCGATGGCTCAGCAGACACTTCCCTCTGCTGCGCCTTCGACCGCCCAGGTCGGCGGGCAGGCGCCGGGCTATTTCAGGTTCTTCGTCGGTCGCTTCGAGGTGACGGCGCTGCTCGACGGGACGCACCCCTTTCCGTCGGACAAGGTGGCGGTCGGCGCTACGGAGGACCAGGTCGCCGCGACCTTGAAGGACGATTTCCTGCCGCTTCGCTACGAAGGGATGATCAACGCCTTTCTCGTCAACATGGATGGCCGGCTCGTCCTTATCGATACAGGCGCCGGCAATCTCTACGGCAAGGACGGCGGTGGTCTGAAGCGGGCGATAGCGGCGGCCGGCTACACGCCGGATCAGGTCGACGACGTGTTCATCACGCACCTGCACGAGGACCATGCCGGCGGACTGGTGCTCGACGGGCAACCCGTTTTCTCCAAGGCCATCATCCACATCCCGCGCAAGGAAGCGGACTTCTGGCTCGACAATCGCAATCAGGCGACGGTCAACGATCTGCTCAAGCCCTTCTTCCCGGCCGTGCAGAAGGTCGTGTTGCCTTATCAGCAGAGCGGACGGGTAAAGCTCTTCGACGAAGGCGCGGCGCTGGTGCCGGGTCTGACGCCGATAGCGGCTCCGGGCCACACCCCGGGCCACACCGTCTACCTGCTGCAGGACGGCGGTCAGAGCCTGCTGTTCTGGGGCGACACGGTGCATATGGCGCCAGTCCAGTTTCCCGATCCCAATGTGGCGATCCGCTACGACTGGAACGTGCCGATGGCCGTTGCGGCGCGAGAAAAGCTGATAGCGCAAGCTGCTTCGGAAAAGTGGCTCGTCGCAGGCGCCCACATCTCCTTCCCGGGTGTCGGCCACATTCGGCGCACCGGTGCTGATCGCTTCGAATGGGTTCCCCTCAATTACACCCTCAACAGGACGCAGCCATGATCCGCCTGGAGAACCATACCATCCGCGCCAACGGCATCCGTCAGAATTTCATCGACGCCGGCGAGGGCGCCCCGGTCGTGCTGCTGCACGGCTTTCCCGAGACGAACTTCGCGTGGCGCCACCAGATCCCGGTGCTGGGCGAACTCTACCGGCTGATCGTCCCCGATCTGCGAGGTTATGGCGAAACCGAAAAGCCAGCGTCGGGCTACGACAAGCGGAACATGGCGCGCGATCTCGCAGCCCTGCTCGACAAGCTCGGGATCAACAAGATCGCGCTGGTCGGACACGACCGGGGCGCGCGCGTCGCGACCCGCTTTGCCAAGGACTATCCCGATCGGGTCGACCGGCTGGTGGTGATGGACAATGTTCCGACCCGGATCGTCGCCCGCGACCTCGATGCGCGCATCGCCAAAGCCTATTGGTTCTTCCTCTTCCATCTGATCCCCGACCTCCCCGAGACGCTGATCTCCGGCAAGGAGGAGCAGTGGTTGCGCTGGTTCTTCTCCGACTGGGCGTACGACCCGGCCGCGATCAGCGGCGAGGCGTTCGACACCTATGTCCGCGCCTATCGTGCACCGGGAGCCGTGCGCGGCGCGATGGCCGACTACCGCGCCAATGCCGAGGACGTGGCCCAGGACCTTGAGGACGCCGACGTCAAGATCGCGTGCCCGACGCTCGCGCTGTGGGGCGCGAACTTTGGTGCGGTCGGCGAGATGTTCGACATGCCCAAGGTCTGGAGCGAGATGGCCGAGAATTTGCGCGCCGTGCCGATCGATCGCTGTGGTCACCTACCGCACGAGGAACGGCCCGAGGCAGTCAATGCGCTCCTCCTCGAATTCCTCCAGGGATGGACCGGGAGGGCGGGTTGATCGCGATGGTCGAGGGTGACGATCCCTATGCGCGGGCTGCGCAGATCTATCCGGTCTTCTCGGCCGATATGATCGAGCGCACCGCACATTATGGCACGGAAGAGAAGCTCGCCGCCGGCACGACCCTGTTCGCGCGCGGCGAACGCGACGCGGATTTCTTCCTGATCATCACAGGTGAGGTCGGTATCTTCTTTGCCGGAAATGCCGAGGACGAAGAGCGGCTTCTGACCGTCCACCGACATGGCCAGTTCAGCGGCGAACTCGACCATGTAAGTGCGCGGGCGCTGCTCGTTTCTGCCCGCGCGCTGACCGCCGCACGGGTGATCCGCGTGCCCGCGAAGAGCTTCCGGCGGCTGCTTTCGGGCGAGCCCGATATCGCCGAGATCATCATGCGCGCCTTCATCCTGCGCCGCATGGGCTTCCTCCATCACGGCGAAGCCGGCATCACGCTGATCGGCCCGGCGGCGAACGCTGACACATTGCGTCTCGAGCGCTTCGCGACGCGCAACGGGTACCCGCTGAAGCTCATCGACACGGTCGCCGACCCGCTCGCGATTGACCTCCTACAGGAGCTGGGGCTTGAGCTGGCGGATCTGCCGGCCGTCATCACGCCCGACCGGAGCATTCTGCGCAATCCATCGACCGTGGAGTTCGCCGATCGCCTGGGGCTCACGGACCGCTTTGCCGATGACGATGTCTGGGATGTGGCGGTCGTCGGAGCTGGACCGGCCGGGCTCGCGGCCGCCACCTATGCGGCATCCGAGGGTCTGAAGACTGTCGTGATCGAGGCGCTGGCGCCGGGTGGACAGGCCGGGACGAGCAGCCGCATCGAGAATTATCTCGGCTTCCCGACGGGGATTTCCGGCCAGGCGCTAGCCGGACGTGCGCAGGTCCAGGCGCAGAAGTTCGGCGCCAGGATCGCGGTATCGCGGATGGTGAGTTCGCTCGACTGTTCGAAGCACCCGTTCGTGCTCGAACTTGAGGACGGTCAGAAGGTGCGGTCGTCCTCCGTCGTTGTCGCCACCGGTGCGCGGTACCGGCGGCTCGATGTCCCTGGTTACGAGACTTATGAGGGCGCCGGCATCCAATATGCCGCGACTGCGATGGAGGCGAAGCTGTGCGAAGGCCGCAATGTGGTCGTCGTTGGTGGCGGAAATTCCGCGGGACAGGCGGCAGTCTTCCTGTCGCGGCATGTCGGGCACGTCCACATCCTTGTTCGCAAGGACGGGCTCGCCGCGACCATGTCCGACTATCTGGTTCAGCGGATCGATCTCTCGCCCCGGATCACGCTTCATACCTACAGCGAGGTTTCGGCAGTTGCGGGCGACGCCGGTCTGCAAGAGGTTGAGTGGCGCAATATCCGCACCGGCGAGACGACCCGCATTCCGTGCGGAGCGCTCTTCGTGATGATCGGGGCCGAGCCCAACACGGACTGGCTCCGCGACTGCTTGGCGCTCGACGACAATGGCTTCGTCCTCACTGGGCGTGACGCAGAGGGACAGCCGCTGGGATCGCCGTACGAGACGGCGACGGCGGGCATCTACGCGGTGGGCGACGTCCGAGCAGGGTCGGTCAAACGGGTCGCATCCGGGGTTGGGGAGGGCTCCGTCGTAATCCAGGCGATCCACGGGTATCTCGAGCGGATCGGTTAGTGTGAGTAAAAGCCAACGCGAGCCGCTTTCGCCGACCAAAACCCCGTGACCTCTCGCGAAGCTGCGATAGGATGCCCTGTGGACCAGTCTCGACCATTTCCGTTCAGGACCTTTGGATGGCGTTATGGCGTGGCTGCCCTGTTCGCGGTCAGCTTGCTCATCTGCTGCGGAGGACCCGCGCGGGCGCTCGATCCAGCACAGCCCATCTCCGAATTGCGTCACGCCAAGTGGTCGATCGCCGATGGCGCTCCCGCGAATATCCTCGCTATCGCCCAGACCGCCGACGGCTTCATCTGGCTCGGTACAGCGACCGGCCTCTATCGGTTCGATGGAATCATGTTCGAGCTGATCCAGCCTGTCGACCGAGATCCGGCGCGCTCACTCCAGGTAACCGCGCTTCTTGCCGCCCGAAATGGCGATCTCTGGGTCGGCTACGACTATGGAGGGTTTGCCGTCTATCGAAACGGAAAGCTCCACAGTGTGAACGATGGGACGCCGCGCGGGACGGCCCAACTGTTCGCGGAAGGGACGGACGGCGCGATTTGGGCGATGACGCCGGGCGCGACCACAAAGCGGCTTCGGTACTTCAAGGACGGACGCTCGCATTGGCTCAACCTTGAGACGGCGGCGCCACAGCAAGCGCCGCACGACATCCTGACCGAACCGAACGGCAGGATTGTGTTGTCACTCTTCCACACGGTCCTGAGTATCGACCCGCGAACGAAAACCTATTCCAAGCTGCCGGCGCAAGCCGGCCAGCAGTCGGCTCTCTCGCGCGATTCCGACGGTAATGCTTGGATTCTCGACGATGATGGCCTTCGCCGGCTCGATGGAAGTGGTCACAAGATCATGATTCCTTCAGCTCGCGGAACCGTGATCGGTCGCAAGGTGCTTCTCGATCGGGACGGATCTTTATGGATCACTGCGAGCGAGAAGGGCCTGGTCAGGGTCACCGCGTCGGCTCTCAAACGGTCGGCTGAGGCGAATATTTCCGAAGCCGGTGTCGAGGTTTTTCCTGGAATCCTCGGCCCGATCGCGAGTTCCATCTTCGAGGATCGCGAAGGAAATATCTGGGTGGGAAGCGCTGGTGGACTGGACCGCTTATCTGCGGTGGCGGTCCACATTGACGCGACGGTTCCGCCTCTGATGACCGGCTTCGTCCGCGACCCGGCCTCAAAGGCGCTGTCTGTCGGAACGGTCACCGGACTCTATCGAATTTCCGGGGCCTCGACTCATGCGAGACAGGTGTTCTCGTTCGACGGTATTACCGGTACAATCTGCGGCGACGAGCGTGGCCGCGTCCTGATGTCGACGACGTTCGGACTTTACGTTGTAGGATTGGATGGCAGCGTTTCCCGCACCATCTTCGACCCAACGTCGAAGAGTATCGCTCCTGCTTGCGCGTCTATGGGGAATGGCGACTGGGTAGTCGGGGCCCGCGATCTCTATGTGCTCAGCGGCGGCAAAGTAGCACCGGCTTCTGGCCCTATTACCGGCGGTGCCCATCCGATGATGATCCGATCCCTTGGCCCCGGAGATCTGATTTTCTACCGCGCGCTGGAAGGCCTGCGTCGCTTCCGTGGCGGCCGGTTGTCAACGCTATGGCAAGGGCGGAACATTCCTGTCGGTTTCATCAAGACGGTGACCGCGATTCCGGGAGGACTTCTCATCGGAGGTGAACACGGCATCGCCAGATATGATGGTCATCGGTTTCAAACCATCGACGACAGCCGTCATCCGTTCCTCGTCAACGTTGGCGGCATCCTGCCTCGCCCCGACAAGAGCACCTGGATCATTACCGCGCAGGGGATCGCAAAAATTAGCACTGCTGATCTCAATGCGGCGTTCGACAACCCGGCGCGAAAACTACCCGCTTTCATCTTCGGCCGCGATCTTGGTCTGCAGGCGCGTTCAGATGCTTACAACATGTCGGATGTCGCCGAAGATGCTTCGGGACGCGTGTGGTTCGCGACAAACCGCGGGCTTGCCTGGGTCGACCCAACGCGGCTCGACCGGAACGTGCTTGCACCGCCGGTCGCAGTTCGGTCGCTCCTTGCCGACGATCGCGCTGTGCCACTGGGCGGGCCATCGCCCAACCTGCCGGCCGGCACATTGCGAATTGCGATCGAATTTACCGCGCTGAGCTTTACCGATCCCGCAGCGAACAGGTTCCGCTACCGACTGATCGGTTTCGATAAGGATTGGGTCGATGCAAACGGTAGGCGGCAGGCCGACTATGCCAACTTGTCTCCAGGTCACTACCGGTTTCAGGTGATTGCCTCGAATGGCGACGGTGTCTGGAACAAGGATGGCGCCTCGGTCGAGTTCTCGATCTCCCCGCATTTTTATCAGACCTGGTGGTTCGCGGCGCTTCTCGCACTCTTGATCATCCTCTCCCTCGTAGCACTGGTCAGGTGGCGGACCCGGAGCATAGCGAGGGGGATCCGTGCGCGCGTCGAGGCGCGCGTCGAGGAGCGGGAACGGATTGCCCGTGAGTTGCACGACACGCTTCTCCAAGGGCTTCAGGGCTTGATGATGCGCTTCCAGGCGGTCGCGGAGGTGATCCCCGCCGACTCACGCGCGCGCGGCATGATCGAGAAGACGCTTGAGCGCGGAGACGATGTCATCGTCCAGAGCCGCGAGCGCGTGCGCGACTTGCGAGCATCAGCGCCAGGAGAGCTTGAGAAGCACATCGAAGCGCTGGGATTTGAGGAGGTGGTGGTACGCGTTGCGGGCTCCCCGCGTCCGATCTGCGGTCCCGTGATCGACGAATTGGTCGCTATTGTCAGCGAAGCGCTGTCCAACGCGCGACAACACGCCAGAGCGCGGCAGGTGAGCGTCGAAATCGGACATGGTCGCCGTGCCCTCGATGTCATTGTCCGCGACGATGGCGACGGCATTGATCACGCAATCCTCACCAATGGAGGTCGCGGTGGGCATTTCGGGCTGCAAGGTATGCGCGAGCGCGCAGAGGCCCTCGGGGCTACCTTCAAGATCGAAAGCAGCCGGGAAAAAGGAACCTTGGTCCATGTTCGGGTGCCGGCAAGGATTGCCTATCGGTCATGGTCCTGGTGGCCTTGGCAGCGGAGAATCGAAGGAGATTTGTAAGTTCTGGCCATGAGTTGGACGGGGGCGATGCAATCGGCAGACATGCGATTTCGGTCTGCTGCCGCGGAGCCTATCGTCTGCGAGAAAGGACTTCCCGATGCGCCTTCCTCCCATTACCCCGGCCGATCTCAGTGCCGACCAAGTCCCACTGTTCGAAGCGATGAGGGCGGGTGTGGCCGCCAAGTACAACGCATTTGTCACGGCGCGGGCCGATGGAGCGATGCTTGGCCCGTGGAATGCGTGGCTGCACGATCCGGAGCTTGGGCAAGCCTTCTGGACCGTTACCCAGGCGATGACAAAGGCTCGGCGGATACCGGACGGGCCACGGCAGATCGCGATCCTCGTGACCGGTGCCCATTTCGCCGCGGCCTACGAGACCTATGCCCACGGCGCCGTCGCTGCGAGCATGCACGGCATGTCGGAGCGGCGTCTCGCCGCACTGGCAGCCGGTGAACGGCCCGACGATCTCGATGACGACGAGGCAGTTGCCCATGATGTCGCCAAGGCGCTCCTGCGCGGAGGGGTATTACCTGACCCGCTCTACGCGCTCGCGATCTCCCGGTTCGGGCAGGCGGGCACCAACGAACTGATCTACCTGGTGGGCCATTATTGCTTCGTATCGATGACCCTCAATGGATTCGGCATCCCTGTTCCGAACGAAGCTGACGCCTAAGCCGGAGTTAAAGTCGAGTTTTTCGGGCGCGGCTGAAACTCAAGAGAATTCAGTATTGTGGCATTTGCAACACCCCCGATCGGGTGGTGTGCGACGACGCTATGGGGGGCTGCTCGCGTGCCAGAAAGCTCTAAAATGGACTCATGTTTTCGCAGGCGATCCTTCGAGGCCCATCCGGGCGCATGCGCGGAGAAGCCCCGTCTCCCTCAGCCGCCGGACGGCTGCCGGGCGTCTGGATTTTCGCTGCTGGGCTGGCTGCTGCGATCTTCAGTCTGGACGCGTTCACACGCGATGATCTTGCAGTCGCAAGCCTGTATGTCCTGGTCCTTCTAATCGGTACGAGTGCCGGTGGGCCGCACCGGCGAACGTCCATCCTGGTCTGGTCTGCGGTCTGCGCTGCGCTGGCCGTGCTGGGGTATTCGATCTTCAGGAGCTATGGCGCGCCGCCGCTTGCGCTCGCGCATCTCGGCATCGGCCTCACCGTGCTTTTGGTCGCGACAATCCTTTTGCTCCGCAATCACTCAGCCAAGTCGTCGGTCGAGCGAAGCGACCGCCGATATCGGATCGTTTTCGACACCTTGGCGATCGCGATCTGGGAGCATGACTTCACGCCTATTGTCGCGGCACTCCAGCGTCTGCGCGATGGCGGCGTAACGGATATTCGCCGCTATGTCGCCGAACACCCGGAGTTCGTGATCGAGATGCGACGGTCGGTGCGGATCACGGACGTGAACGCCACCGCGCTGACCATGATGGGCGTGACCAACAAGGACGACTTCTTCAGCCATCTGAGCGGCTTCCTGCCCGAAACCGACGACAGTTTCGCGGAATGCATTGTAGCGATCGACGAGCGGCGCGCGCTTTTTCAGACAGAGGCTATCGTCATGCCGCTGAACGGAGAGGCGCGTCAGATCATCGTTGCATTCGGACTTGGGCCGGATGCTTCGCTCGATCGCGTGCCCGGCTCGATCCTCGACGTCTCACACCGGCGCGCGCTCGAAACCCAGATCTTGCGGACGAGGGAGGAGCTTGCGGAGTCGCAGCGAACGAGTGCCGTCGCTGCGATGTCCGCCTCGATCGCCCACGAACTCAATCAGCCGATGTCGGCGATCCAAAGCTATGCGGATGCGGCAAACCGATGGCTGAGCCGAAACCCGCCAAACCTCATGGAGGCGAAGGAGGCATTGGCCGGTCTGACGATGGGAGTTCAGCACGCGCGCACCGTCATGCAGCGCGTGCGAGCGCTGGTCGGCCAGGCGCGCATCGAACTGTGCGATATCGAGCTCGATGGGCTAATTGCGACGACGGTGGCGCTGATGCGGCGTGAGGCGGCCGAGCATGGTGCCCGCCTGATCATCCTTCCCGAGACCGACGACACGCTGACCGTGAGAGGCGATCGCATCCTCCTGAAGCAGGTCCTCATCAACCTCATCACCAATGCGATCCAGGCGATGGTCAACACGCCTCCGGAGCGCAGGATCGTGACGCTGACCCTCGATCGCAAAGGCGATCAGGCGTATATCGCCGTGACGGACTCCGGCCCGGGCTGGGACGTTTCGGAGAGCGGTAACGTCTTCGGAAGCTTCTACACGACCAAGCGCAACGGAATGGGGCTTGGCCTCTCGATCGCAAAGATGGCGGTTGATCGCCACGAGGGGGCGATCACCCGTCGCAATTCCGAAGAGGGCGGCGCCGTGGTCGAGGTGATGCTGCCGCTAAGCGTCGACCTCGACGTCGGGATCGCCGATCGCCGCTCGGACGGCGCCCAGGAGAGCGTCGCCGTCTAGCGGCTTCTCAAGCAGGTCCAGCACCACACCCGAACTCTTGGCGTGCGCGGCTCGGGCTTCGGGATAGGCGGTGATCAAGATCACCGGCGGCGGGGGTGCCTGCTTATGGAGGAGATGCGCCAACTCGACGCCGGACATGCCGGACATCTGGATGTCGCTCACGACACACGCATAATCGCACTCTTCGTCCTGCAGGAATTCTTCGGCCGAACTGAAGGCGCAGCAATCGTACCCAAAGGACCGGAGCAGGCTAGTCGTAGCCGAGCGGACTAGCGGATCGTCGTCAACAACGGCGATAAGGCGGTTGCCCAAAGGGCGGCTCCTCCGGAAAGATGATAGACATGTGACAAGGGGTAGTTGATTGCGCCAAAGTTGGCGACCCCCAACGAAGGTTTAGGATCAGCGGTAGTTACGCTGACTTAATGAGATCGGAGAGGCGCAGCAGATCCGGAACCGTCTTCACTCCCATCTTGCGCATCAGGCTCAGGCGATGCAGCTTTACCGTCATTTCCGCGATCCCAAGTTCGCCGGCGACCTGCTTGTTGAGAAGGCCTCGCACGACGCCATCCATGACTTCGCGTTCTCGGGGCGTCAGCGTCTCGTAGAGCGTTTTCGCCTCGACGTTTCCCCGATTTGTCTCACGGTGCTGGCGCGCACGCTCCATTGCCGCACCTACAGCATCGAGCATGTCCTGGTCACGGAACGGCTTGCTCAAAAAGTCGACCGCGCCAGCCTTCATCGCCCGGACACTCATCGGGATATCGCCGTGACCCGTCATGAAGATGACCGGGATCTCGGCGCTGCGCGAACTCAGTGCTGTCTGAAACTCAAAGCCGCCAATCTCGGGCATGCGAACGTCGGTGACAACACAGGTCACCGTATCAGAGAAGTCGTCGGAGAGCGCTTCTCGGCCGCTCCCATAAAGGCGGGTGGCGTACCCGACCGAACGGAACAGGCTGTCCAGCGAGGAGCGGACCAGTGGATCGTCGTCCACGATGACGACCATCGCGCTCGGCTCAGAGGCTGACGTCATGCTCATGTCTTGAGGTTCGGTTCGCGCAAATTCAGTGCCGTCCATACAATCTCCCGGGGGAGCGTGGCCCTAATAGATCGGTGGAAGGTCGCGCTGTCCGCGACCGGCGGAGACCTTAACAATGCCCTACGTAACTGCCAAGGACGGTGCGCAAATCTATTACAAGGACTGGGGCACCGGTCCGGCGATCTTTTTCAGCCACGGCTGGCCGCTCAGCGCCGACATGTGGGAACAGCAGATGATGTTCTTCGGCATGAACGGCTTCCGCGTGCTTGGCCATGACCGCCGCGGTTTTGGTCGGTCGAGCCAGCCTTGGGACGGCTACGACTATGACACCTTCGCGGACGACATCGCGCTGATCCTCGAGACGGCCGACGTCGAGGACGTGACGCTGGTGGGTTTCTCGATGGGCGGCGGAGACGTCGCGCGCTACATCTCGAAGTACAACGGCGCGCGTGTCGCCAAGGCCTGTCTGACGTCGGCGGTGACCCCCTATTTCATCAAGGCAGACGACAATCCCGAAGGTGCCCCGCCGGAGATCTTCGACGGCATCCGCGCTGGCCTGCTCGCCGACCGTCCGCAGTTTCTCGACGACTTCAACGCGCTCTTCTACGGCACCAACAAGAACCCCGGCGCCGTCTCGGATGGCGTGTTCAAGCAAACCCTTCAGATTGCGCTGCAGGGCGGCATCAAGGGCACATATGACTGCGTCGGTGCCTTCTCCGAGAGCGATTTCCGGCCCGACATGGCGGCCTTCACGATGCCGACGCTGATCGTCCACGGCGACGCTGATCAGGTGGTGCCGATCGCGCCGACGGCCGCGGCCGCGCACAAGCTGATCCCGCACTCGCAATTCCTCGTCTACGAGGGCGCGCCGCACGCGCTGACCTTCACGCACAAGGATCGGTACAACGCCGATCTGCTGGCGTTCCTGCGGAGCTGAGACGACTCGCCCCCGCCTGTAGGGCAGCCCGCACCCCCAACCGCTGCCCTTCTCCGCAAGAGCCCAGGGTCGCGATCCCAATGGATCGCGGCCCTGGTGTTTTTGTCGCTCGGCGGGTGAGGGGAGGTTTCGTTTGTTCGCTCAGAAGAAGCGCGGAATCGGCCCGATCTGTGGTGTCTGATCCGGAAGATCGACCTCTACATCGTCGATGAAGCACCAGCCCCATCCCTCGGGTGGGTCGTACCCTTCGATAATCGGGTGACCCGTGGCCTGATGATGGGCGCGGGCATGGCGATTGGGGGAATCGTCGCAACAGCCGACGTGGCCGCATTCACGGCACAGCCGCAGATGCACCCACCAGTCGTCCTGCTTCAGACACTCCTCGCAGCCCTTCGCGCTTGGGGTCACGGAGCGAATGGTCTCCGCATTTGCATGGGTGCATTGCCACATAAGTGCTTCTCCTGCTGCGGTCGTGGCTTCGCTCGGGCCACGACACAGGTCCATTCCCGAAACTAGCGTCCCAGCGAGGGACCGAAAGCAAAAATCTCCGGCTTTGAAGCGAACGGGTCACGTCCGTCCAAGACGCGCACCGGCGATCCATGGCGTATTCTTCACCGTGTGAGAGCCATCGCCTGAAGGAGACGAGCGTTGATCGGGAACGGCGGTGCAGCGGGGTACGCGAATGTCGGATGACCGACAGACAGCGGCCGGTTCGATCTTTCCGATTGGGCGATGTGGCGACGTTGATATCGACATCGTCGTCGGTGATCTCTCGACCACCGAGGCAGACCTCGCCATCGTCGGAATCTGCTCACGCAAGCCGATCGGCTCGGAGCTTGTCGCTGCGGTGGACGGACTGAACCGGGCTATGCAGGGGGCTATCGTGCGCCTTCGGTCGGACGGCATCTTCACCAGCCGATGGGGCGAGACCCTGTTTCTGACATCGCCGCCGCCACCGATCGTCCCCAAAAGCGTCATGCTGCTTGGGCTCGGTCCAACCGGCAGAAGCGTCGCGTCGCACACTCGGCGGGCGGTCCGAGCCGCAGCCAATCAGGCGTCGCGGCTCGGCGGCGCGCATGTCGTATTCGCGCCTGCGCGCCTCGAAACAGGCAGCGCGCGCTTTGACGCGGCCGCCAGCACAAGGGCCATTCTGCGCGGCGTCACCGACGTCGTCGCAGTCCAGCCAGGCAAGCTCGAGCGGTGGACCTTCCTCGCGTCGAGTGTGGAAGCGGCGGGACTGGCGGAGCAATTTCGCATAGCCTTCGCCACTGTTTGGGAACATTAGAAATCCGCCCTTTTGAGTCGGGCGGTGGAAAGCTCGTTTGGATGGCCAAGTCAGATCAGATCCGCATCATGGTAGTCGACGACCACCCCTTGCTTCGGGAAGGGGTTTGTGCGGTCATCGAAACCCAGGGTGATCTCGAGATCGTGGCGGAAGCCGAAACTGGCGAGCAGGCAATCGAACTCTATCAGAAGCACCATCCAGACATCGTCCTGATGGACCTGCAGATGCCGGGCATGGGCGGCGTTGCCGCGATCGAGACGCTGCGCAAGGTCTATCCCACGTCTCGCATCATCGTTCTGACAACCTATTCGGGCGACGCCCAGGCAATGCGTGCGCTGCGAGCCGGCGCCGTTGGATATTTGCTCAAGAGCAGCATGCGCAAAGAGTTGCTCGACACGATTCGGTCCGTCCACAGTGGCGGAAAGCATCTCACTTCAGAGATCGCGACGGGCATTGCTCTCCACTTGGCCGAGGATGTCCTGTCGGGGCGTGAATCGGAAGTGTTGACGCTTGCGGCTGCCGGCAACTCCAACAAGCAGATCGGCGCCAGACTTGGTCTCTCTGAAGATACGGTCAAGGGCTACATGAAAGTCATATACTCCAAGCTTGGCGCTGCTGACCGGACCCATGCCGTGACCATCGCCGCCAAGCGGGGAATCATCGAAATCTGAGGCTGTCCCGCCGTGCCTGTCGGCGCACCCCTAACTTTCGGTTGGGGTGGACAGGCCCATGATTGGATGTGGACGCAACCCCTGTTGGATTCATTTCGCGGTTAATCCTCTCGATAGTGATCCCATCATCCACGGCTGGGGATCACGCTATGCTGCTGAACGCCATCGAGAAGCCCGCTACCGCAGGGCATTCGCTGCCGCCCTATCTCCTCGAACTGCTCGGGCAGGCGCGGCGTTCGATTGAGGTCGATCCCGGCTTCACGCGCCGCTGCCTCGATGAGGTTTCGACGCTCCTCGGCAGCGCCGATGCGATCGTCATCGATCGCGACATCGTCGAGCCGCAGTCGGTGCCGGAGCCGACGAAATTCACGAAGGGAGGCCTAGCGCCCTGGCAGCTCAAGCGGGTGCGCGCCTATGTCGAGGAAGAGCTCGACGGCACCATCCTGATTGAGGATCTGGCGATTGTCGCGGAACTGAGCCCGGGCCACTTCTGCCGGGCATTCAAGGCCAGCACGGGCGAGACCCCGCACGGGTTCATCGTCAGCCAGCGCATTCGGCGAGCCCAGCGCCTGATGCTCGATACCAACGACACGCTCAGCCAGATCGCCTGCGCGTGCGGTCTCACCGACCAAGCGCATCTCACCCGCCTGTTCCGCCGCGTCCTCAACGAGACGCCGCTCGCATGGCGCCGCAACTGGCGGACCGCCTGATACGAGAACGGGCAGGGCGCCAGCCGCGCTCTGCCCGCTGGATCGGACGAAGCCGGGGCAGTGCCCCGGCTTTTTGCTGTCACCCCTCCCAGGCGAAGACCTGCTGCTCCTGTTCACCGAGGCCATCGATACCGAGCCGGATCGTATCGCCCGGCTTGAGGAAGACCGGGGGCTTGTGGCCGAGGCCAACGCCCGCCGGAGTACCGGTGACGATCAGGTCGCCCGGTTCGAGGGCATAGAATTGCGAGAGGTAGCTGACGATCTGGCGCACGCCGAACACGAGATTGCTCGTGGTGCCGTCCTGGTAGCGATGGCCGTTGACCTCGAGCCAGATACCCAGCGCCTGCGGATCGCCAAGTTCATCGCGCGTGACGAGCCAGGGCCCCATGAGCGCGAAGCCGGGGAAGCTCTTGCCCTTCGTCCACTGGCCGCCGTGCTCCATCTGGAAGGAGCGCTCGGTCAGGTCGTTGAACAGGCAATAGCCCGCGATATGCTCATCGGCGGCGTCTTCGCTGACATACATTCCGCCCTTGCCGATCACGATGCCGAGTTCGACCTCCCAGTCGCCCTTGGCGGCGTCCCGCGGGAGACGGACCGGATCGTTTGCGCCCGTCGGGCGACAGCCCTTCATGAAAATCGTGGGCTCGGCCGGGAGCGGCAAGCCGACCTCGGCTGCGTGGTCCGTATAGTTCAGGCCGACGCAGATGATCTTTCCGACATTGGCGACGCACGGACCGTAGCGACCGTCCGGCAGGTCGAGAGTCGGGAGGCTTTCGGGATCGAGGACGCGCAGCCGATCGAGGAGGCCCTCGGCAAGCGCCTCCGCCGTCAGATCGCTGGTGATACCGCTGAGATCGCGGGGCTTGCCCGCGCTATCGATCAGCACCGGGGTTTCCTGACCCTTAGGTCCAACGCGTCCAAGCCTCATCGTCTTATGCTCCACTGTTTTCGGTTCGAGGGGGTCAGAACACGAGCTCCATGCGCATCGTGCCGGTATGGCCGTCGTCTGGGCGAGCGCCTGGCACGTCGATGTGCCAGAAAACGAGATTGCCCATCAGTCTGAGGTATTGGGTGAGGTACCAGTTGGCGCCGATCGTGATTTCCCGGCCGCTGCCGGCGGCGATCAGGCGATCATAATCGAGCCTCTCGTACCGGCCGACGAGCTCGAGCGCGCCGGCGCCGCCGGCCAGTACCGACCTGGCGATCGGCGGGCGGATGAAGCTCCCCGATCGACGATCATATGGCGCACGGCCGCCGAAGATCGTGTAGCCACCGCCGATGCTCCATGCGGTAACGTCGGGATCGCTGCCGTCGCGCATCTGGAAACGACGCTCGCCGGCCTCGCCCATCACCCAGAAGGGGCCGGCGATCGCGCCAAGTTCACCGCCGAAGCCCTCGGACGAGCGCGCGCCGAGAAGGGGGCCGGACGGAATGCGGAGCGCCGTGTTCAGCCGGCCTCCGATGTCGAGGCTGCGCGACAGGCTGTCGACGCCCGGGTCAAGTCGCTCGGCAAAGCCCCATGCGCCGAGGTGGACGAAGCGATCCGCGTCGCCGATGCCGTCCCAATGCGCGCGGGCCGAGACCGTCCAGCTGTCGCGCATCGAGGAATTGGCGTCGAGCGGATCGCCGGTGACCGAGAGCGTGGCGTGCCAATCGTCTCCCGAGATACGGCTCTGCACACCTACGCCGTAAAAGCCGGCGCGTGGCAGAACGGCGTCGGCCACCAGATTGCGCTGCATGAACGGGACGGCGTCGACCGCGGTCGCGCCTTCCACGCCGCGATCGGCAAAGAGGTTGCCGACGCGAAGTTCCTTGCGGACCTTGCCGGTCGTATCGAAACGCCACGCCACATAGGCGTTCAGGACCTGGGCGTTGGCTCCTGAGAGATCGGCTTCCATCAGATAGGCAAAATGATCTCCGACCGTGCCGTCGGCACCGATACGGATCGCTCTGGCCCCGGTCGCGGCATAGTTGCGGGCCGCGACATTCGAGCCACTCGTCGCCGAGAAGTCGAGCAGAATGCGACCGCGCGGGTGGAAGGTGACCTGGCCGCCCGCCGCCTTGAACACGGGCGCCGCGCCCATGCCTGGGACGGCCTCGGCAGGCGACGTCGTCGCGACGATGGTCGGCGCAGCATTTGCGGCGGACGCCATCGGCTTCGCATCTTCAAGGGCAGCGAGGCGCCTTTTGAGGTCGGCGATCTCCTGCGACTGCTGGCGCACGAGTTCGGCAAGCGCTTTGACGTCGGTGTCTTGCGCGCGTGCAGGCGTCGTGGCGCACAATATCGTCCCGACGGCTGCTGTCGCGAGAAGGGGCGATCGCTTGAGGAAAGGCTGGTTCCGACCTGGCATAAAGCAACCCTTTCAGATCGCGGCGCTCGCTTATTGTCGGATCCGTGCAGATCGGACCGTTCGCCCGACCGAATGTGCACGTTCTGTCCAAGCCTGCACGCTGACCAGATGCAACATTTCACGGAAGCGGAAAGCGAGGATGACCGGGCACCTGTGCCGGTGAAGTGTGAGGATGGTGATGCGCCTGTCGACAAAATGGAGGCGGATAGTAGTTCCGGGGATCGTGGCGGCTGTCGCCGCGATTCTACTCGCTCTGGCGCTCGCTTGGCGGCCGGAAATTCCGGAGGTCGCGCCGCCAGCGCCAGCGAGTTTCCCCCGGGCTCTGGTTGTAAAGGGCGCAGTGCTCGCTCGTCTTGGGGACTGCGCAGTTTGTCATACTTCCGATGGCGGCCGGGTGTTCGCCGGGGCACGCCCCCTTGAGACACCATTTGGAACCCTGTTCTCGAACAACATCACCCCCGATCCGGAGACTGGCATAGGGCGCTGGTCGGAAGACGCATTTCGACGGGCGATGAAGGAAGGGGTGAGTCGAAGCGGGGAGCACCTGTACCCAGCGCTGCCGTATGAACATTTCACGCACGTCAGTGATGATGATCTCACCGCGCTCTATGCTTTCTTCATGACCCGCCGTCCGGTCCGCCAAACGGCTCCGGCGAACCGATTGATATTTCCCCTTGGGTTTCGTCCGCTACTCGCTGGCTGGAAACTGCTTTTCCTTCACGAAGGTCCGACTGCCACTGAGGCGGCGAAGTCGCCAGAGTGGAATCGGGGTGCCTATCTCGTAGAAGGGCTTGGACATTGTGGTGGCTGCCACAGTCCGCGCAATCTTGCCGGTGGAGAGGTTCGCGGGCGCGCCTATGCAGGCGGATTGGCAGAGGGGTGGCGTGCGCCGGCGCTCGACGCAAGCAACCCTGCGGCGCGCCGCTGGACGGTTGCTGCTCTTGAGCAGTATCTGCGGACGGGCATATCGCCTGAACATAGTGCGGCGGCTGGACCAATGGGGCCGGTGGTCGAGAGCCTTTCCCAAGCTCCTCCCGCCGATATTCGCGCGATTGCGGTCTATGTCGCGTCCTTGATGGGCAACGCTGGAGGGCCGCTTACCGTTCAGGCAGTCGACCAACCGGAGCGTGCGGCGAAGCTTTTCCCTAAGGGCAACCAGCTCTTTGCCGGAGCGTGCGTCGGATGCCACGCGCGCGGCGCCCCAATGCTTGCCCAGGGAAGGCCGGGGCTCGGCCTCGCCTCGAGTCTGCGAGACGATGATCCAACAAGCGCCGTGCAGGCCGTTTTGGGTGGAATTCAGCCCCCTGTGGCGCGGCGGGGACCGATGATGCCCTCCTTTGCCAGCGGATTGAACGACGACCAGATCGGGCAAGTTCTCGGCTACGCGCGCGCGCGGTTTACGGACCGGGCGCCGTGGCCAGATCTCGCCCCAAAGATCGCAAAATTGCGGAAGGAAGGCGCCAAGCCATGAGCATAGTCATCTCGGTTAATGGTGCGCAGCACCGCGTCCAAGCCAGCCCCGAAACGCCGTTGCTCTATGTTCTGCGGGGCGATCTTGGCCTCAATGGTGCGAAATACGGTTGTGGGCTCGGCCAATGTGGCGCCTGCACCGTTCACATTGACGGGAAGGCGACCTTCTCTTGCATCACGCCAGTGGCGGCGGTCGAAGGGCGAGAGATCAAGACCGTCGAAGGTCTTGCCCCCCATGGAGATATGAATGCGCTTCAACGAGCCTTCCTGGCCGAGCAGGCGGCTCAATGTGGATATTGCATCGCAGGCATGATCATGCGCGCCCAAGCGCTGCTAGATAAAGTCCCGCGGCCTGATGACGAGCAAATTCGACGCCACATGCAGCCAAATCTTTGTCGATGCGGAACGCACATGCGGATCATCCGGGCGATAAAGCGCGCGTCCGGCACATCCCATCGGAGCATCGCATGAGCGTTCCAGCCTTGACTCGTCGGGATATTTTGGCCGGAAGCGGCCTTCTCGTGTCATTCTCATTCGGAGCCAGAGCGCTCGGCCAGTTGGCGGGCGGCGGGGAAGGGGGCGCGGCCTCGGCAGTCAAACGACCTGACCTTCCGGGGAATCTCAAATCAACGCCCGAACTGGACTCGTGGATTCATATCGGTCCGGATGGTCAAGCGACCGTCTTTTCCGGCAAGGTAGAACTGGGGCAGGGGATCAGAACGGCGCTGCTGCAAGTCGTCTCCGAAGAGCTCGACCTCCCACCCGGCAAGGTCACATTCATCACTGCAGATACCGACCTCACGCCGGATGAGGGACTGACCGCAGGGAGCCACTCGATGCAGGATGGTGGCGCGGCGCTGGCGAATGCCGGCGCCAACGTCAGGATGCTGCTGGAACGGTCGGCGGCAAAGGCTTGGGATATCCCAGTCGAACAAGTCAACACCGATGGCCTGGGTCATGTGATAGCGGCTGGCGGACGGCAGATGAGTTACGCGGCGCTTGCGAGCGGGATTTCATTGCATGTCGAGGCCGTCCCCAATGCCCCGCGCCGAGATCCCGCCAGATATCGAACCATGGGGCGCAATCTTCCCCGAGTTGATATTCCTGCCAAGCTCATCGGTGAAGAGGCCTATGTCCAAGATATGCGTCTTCCAGGAATGCTCCACGCACGCGTAATCCGTGGGCCGAGCTACGGAACGCGGTTGGTTAGCCCCAAGCTCGACGAAGCACGCCAGATGCCTGGCGTCGTGAGCATCTACCAGAATGGGGATTTTGCTGCCGTGGTAGCCGAAGGCGAATGGCAGGCCGTGTGCGCTATGCGAGCGGCGCAAGCTTCTGATTATGTGCGAACTCTTCCGCATCTTCCTGTCGATGACGGTCCCCGCCGTCTTCAGAAGCTTGCCCACCGCGAGATACAGGTGTTGAACACGCGCGACCAGGCGCCTCCGGCTGTGCATCGCTCACAGGGGGTCTTCAGCCGCCCCTGGTATGTGCATGGCTCGATTGGTCCATCTTGCGCGGTAGCGCTCTTCAAGGACGGCGTGCTCACGATCTGGTCTCATAGTCAGGGTGTGTTCGACATGCACCGCGCGACAGCGGAGTTGGTCGGGCTGCCTCCTGAAAAGGTCAGGGTGATTCATTCCCCAGGGTCTGGTTGTTATGGCCAGAACGGTGCGGATGACGTGACGGGCGAGGCGGGCCTGCTCGCCGTCTCGTTGCCGGGACGTCCCATCCGGCTGCAATGGATGCGGGAACAGGAGTTCGGCTGGGAACCCTGTGGATGCGGCATGGTCACCAAGGTCGATGCTGCGGTGGGGGCTGATCGCAGGATCGCCTATTGGAATTATGAGGTCTGGAGCAATTCGCACAACATGCGGCCAGTAAAGGCAGGTGGCTACGCGGTAGCGCAGCAAATCGTGCCCGGTTTCGCGCCTCAAGTCCCCAAGCCGATACCGATGCCGGAGGGCGACGGCGACCGGAATGCCAATCCGCTCTACAGCTTCAGGAACATGGACGTACGCTACCATTTCGTGTCCGAGATGCCGGTTCGCGTCTCGGCTTTGCGATCTCTGGGAGCGCACCTCAATATTTTCACGATCGAGAGTACCCTAGACGATCTCGCGCGGTCGATCCGGGAAGATCCATTGGCATTTCGGCTGACGCACATGGAAGACGCGCGCGCGCGCGCCGTCATTATTCACGCAGCCGAGAAATTCGGCTGGAGCAAAAGACCCAAGGGCGATGGCCGACGGGGCTGCGGCATGGCCTTTGCCCGATACAAGAACATTGGCGCCTACTGTGCGCTTGCGATGGAAATCGAAGTTGAGCGTGAGACCGGCGCTGTCAGAGTGCGCCGTGTCGTCGCTGCGGTCGATGCCGGCCAGCCAGCCAATCCCGATGGTTTAAAGAACCAGGTCGAGGGCGGGATCATCCAATCACTGAGCTGGGCGATGTTCGAGGAGCTCACCTACGACGAAAGCAAGCGAACAAGCTTCGATTGGGGGACTTATCCGATCGGCCGGTTCGCGGATGTTCCTGACGAGGTGGAGGTTCATATCATGTCACGACCCGGAATGCCGTTCTTGGGCGCCGGAGAAACTTCACAGGGCCCTACCTCGGCCGCGCTTGCCAACGCAATCGCCGACGCGACCGGTATTCGCCTGCGCGACATGCCGCTTACTTCTGAAAAGCTGAAGGCTGCGATCGGTGTTACCGGATGAATGTTTCGCCTTGCCTGTCACCTATGGGCGAGATGTGCTTCCAGAGCCGCGATGAAGAGGCGCGTCTTGGCCGGCACGAGGCGCGTCGTCGGATGGACTGCCCAGATGTCGAGGGGATCGGCAGCGCCGTCTTCGAGTATCACCTCGACCAATCGGCCCGCAGCGATATCGTCTTTGGTGCTCCAACCCGACAGCATCGCGATGCCGGATCCCCCGAGGCATGCTTCCCGCAACGCTTCGGGAGAACTCGACGAGAAGCGGCCCTTAACCCGTCGCCGCTGTTGCTTGCGCTCAGACGTCACGAATGTCCAAAACTGGCTGCCGGTGGTTGTCAGGCACTCGTGGTCCGTCAGTTCGGCGATCGTTTTCGGAGCCGCCCGAGCCACCAGATATTTGGGCGAGACGTACAGGCCCCGGGGATTGGGCGCGAGCCTTCGCGCGATCAGATTGCTGTCACGCAGATGCGCGATGCGAATGGCGAGGTCGATGCCTTGTTCCACGATATCGACGATGCCATCGGCGAGAAGCAAATCGACCTGCGCCTCCGGGTTCGCCTCCAGAAACGTCGGTACGAACGGCGCTACGACCTTGAGACCGAAGGGGACCGAGGTCGTCACGCGCAGGAGGCCAGATGCTCCAGCCTTCGACGGACGGATCGAAGCGCGAGCCTCCATCTCGTCTTCAAGCATGGCCTGGGCATGAGGCAGGAAGGATGCGCCTTCGGGTGTCAATGACAAAGCGCGCGTGGTGCGATGGACGAGGCGGGTTTCAAGTTCGGCTTCGAGCGCTGCCAGCCGCCGTGAGGCTGCCATGGGCGCAATCCCAAGCCGCCGGGAGGCACTGGCTAGGCTGTGTGCCCGGACAGCCTCGACGAACACGGTGACGTCCATCAGATCCATTATATCTGTTCCGAATATACAAGACGATCAATTCGCCCATCTAATACCAGATCGGGAGACAATCTACTTCGGGCGGCATCAACCGCAGGGAGATTTTCCATGTCGAACGAACCTACCGCTGATCTGCTTTTCGAACCACTGACCATCGGCAACATTGCGCTCGGGCATCGCGCCGTCATGGCGCCGCTCACGCGGATGCGCTCGCGCCAGCCGGGCGACGTGCCGCAGCCCATGAACACGCTCTACTACGACCAGCGCGCCAGTCAGGGCGGCCTCATCATCACCGAGGCGACCGACATCTGCGAGCAGGCGCGGGGCTATCCCGGCGTGCCGGGCGTCTATAGCGACGAGCAGATCGCCGGATGGCACGCGATCACCGATGCCGTCCACGACAAGGGCGGAAAGATAGTGCTCCAGATCTGGCACACCGGCCGCATCTCGCATCCGACGATGCAGCCGGGCGGCGCCGTGCCGGTCGCTCCCTCCGCGGTGCTGCCCGAGGGGCTCACTCATATCGACGCGGCGGGTGCGTCTGCCGAACTCGTCATCCCTAAGGCGCTTTCGCAGCAGGAGATCGACACGATCGTCGCGACATTCCGGCAGGCGGTTGTGAATGCGCGGACCGCCGGCTTCGACGGTGTCGAGATCCACGCGGCCAATGGCTATCTGGTCGACCAGTTTCTTCAGGACACGAGCAATCTTCGGACGGATGACTATGGCGGGCCTATCGCAAATCGTGCGCGGTTTCTGCTCGAAGTGGTCGATGCCGCCGTCGACGCATGGGCACCGGGCAATGTCGGCGTGCGCCTGTCGCCCTGGGGCAATTTCAACGGCATGGCGGACAGCGACCCGGGAAGTCTCTATGCGCATGTGGGCACCGAACTCGGCAAGCGCGGCCTGGCCTATATTCACGTCGTCGAGCCCCGCGCCGATCAGAATAGCGATGTGAACGCGATCGACGCCGACGCGCCCGATGCTGGCTTGCTCCTCAAGCGCGCATTCGGCGGAACGATCATCTCGGCCGGCGGCTATGTGGGCGAGACGGCGCGCGCGGCGTTGCGCGACGGCCACGCGGACGCGATCGCGTTCGGACGCCTGTTCATCGCCAATCCCGATCTGCCGCGCCGGCTGGCCGAGGATCTGCCGTTGAACCGCTACGACCGCTCCAGTTTCTACGGTGGAAACGAGCGCGGCTACATCGACTATCCAACCTATGAACCCGAGCGGCTCGCCGAGGGAGCTGAGGCATGACCACCTTGATCCAAACGAAACACCGCGCCCGCGCGGCGAAGCCCGCCGAGATCAGCTGGGCGCTCAAGTTCGCGATGGCGGTTGCCGCCGGCGTCGCCGTCGCCAATATCTATTACAACCAGCCGATGCTGGGCGTGATGGAGCGCGACCTGCCGGGAAACGCCACGGGTTTGATCCCGACCTTCACCCAATTCGGCTATGCCGCAGGCCTGTTCCTGCTGGTGCCTCTCGGCGATCTCGTCGAGCGCAAGCGGCTGATCGTGATCCAATTCGCGGTCCTCGCTGTGGCGCTTGTGGCGGCGGCACTGGCGCCCAATGTCTGGCTGATCCTGCTCGCGTCGCTCCTGCTCGGCGTGTCGGCAACCGTTGCGCAGCAGATCGTGCCTTTTGCAGCCCATCTGTCTTCGCCCGAAAAGCGCGGCGCGACCGTCGGGACCGTCATGTCGGGCGTGTTGTGCGGCATTCTGCTGAGCCGGACACTGGCGGGGTTCGTCGCGACCCATGCCGGATGGCGCGAGATGTTCTGGCTCGGCGTGCCTATGGCGCTCGGCGCTGGTGTCCTGATGCTGGTCTCGCTCCCGCAAAGCCGCCCCGACAGCCGGATGCACTATGGCAACCTGCTCGTCTCGCTCCGCCATCTCTGGGCTGAGTTCGCCGAGCTGCGGATCGCTGCGGTGACGCAGGCTCTGCTGTTCGGCGCGTTCACGGCCTTCTGGACCATCCTCGCACTGCATCTGCAGGAGCCGCGCTTCGGCCTCGGCGCTGATGTCGCGGGCCTGTTTGGCGTGGTCGGGGCGGTCGGCATCCTGGCGGCGCCGATCGCTGGGCGGTTTGCCGACAAGCGCGGTCCGCACGGCGTCATCGCGCTCGGCGCGGTCCTGACGTTGGTCTCCTGGGCAATCTTCGGCCTCTGGCTCACGCTGCCGGGCCTGGTCGTAGGCGTGATAGTGCTCGATTTTGCGGTCCAGAGCGCGCTCGTCTCCAACCAGCATGTCGTCTATGCACTTCGTCCCGAAGCCCGTGCGCGGCTCAACACGATCTTCATGGGATCGATGTTCCTGGGGGGCGCCGGCGGCTCGGCGGCGGCGACCGCCGTCTGGGGGATGGGCGGATGGCAATCCGTCTCGATCCTCGGCGTGGTCCTTTCGCTGCTCGCGGTGGCGATGCAGGCCTACAGCCTGCTGCGTCGGCGCTGAGACGATGCAGGTCGCGATCGCCGGAGGATCCGTCGGCGGACTGTTCGCGGCGGCGCTGCTCGCCAAGAACGGACATGACGTGACCGTGTACGAGAGATCGGCGACCGGGCTTTCGGGCCGGGGCGCCGGCCTCGTTGCGCAGGATGACGTCTTCAAGCTGCTGCGCCTGCTTGGGCGATCCGACGTGGGCGTGACAGGAGTGACCGCCCGTTCACGGATCACGCTCGATCGGTCGGGCGCGATCGCACACCGCGATCCCCACCCGCAGACGCAGATATCCTGGGACGCGCTCTACGAGGCGGTGCGCTCGCAAGTGCCGGACGCCCATTACCGGCTCGATCAGGCGGTCACAGGCGCCGGCACGACGCGTGGCCTCGCCTGGCTCGAACTGTCGGACGGCGAATGCGTCGAGGCCGACCTGGTGATCGGCGCTGACGGGATCGGGTCGCGAGTGCGCCAGTCGATGTTCCACGGCAGCGGCGTCCAGCCGCGATATGCGGGGTACCTCGCCTGGCGGTTCCTGCTTCCCGAGGGTCAATTGCCGGACATCGCGGCGGCGACACTCTCCGAGCAATTCGCCTTCTATCACATGGAAGGGGGACAGGTGCTTGGCTATCTGGTGCCCGGCCCGTTCGGTGAGACGGCACCAGGGCGACGTCGCTACAATTGCGTCTGGTATCGACGCGTCGACGATCTCGCGGCTTGCCTCACTGACGAGACGGGTCGGACACATCCTTTCTCGCTCCCACGAGGCGCCGTTTCGGATGCGCGCCGAGACCAGCTGGTTGCTGATGCCAAGGCGCTTCTCCCGCCCGCTTTTGCGGCAGTCGTGGCGGCCGAGCGCGAGCCGTTCGTCCAGGCGATCTTCGACCTTGAGACCCCGCAGATGGTCGATGGCCGTATAGTGCTGCTAGGGGACGCCGCATTCGTGGCACGGCCCCATACGGCCATGGGTGTGGCAAAGGCTGCCGGCGATGCGATGGCGCTGCAGGCGCTGCTCGATCGGACGCCCGTCGAGCATGCGCTTCCCTGCTATGAGCGCGAACGCCTTCGGGTCGGCCATTCGATCGTCGATCTCGGCCGCAGGCTGGGCGCCTCGCTGGCGTCTTCGGATGTGCAGGCGAGCGTATCAGCGCGCTGAATTGTGCTCGAGTGGCGCACGGATCGGCAAACCATCACCCGTTCCGACAAGAGCGGCGAGACCGCTGCCGGTAGCTTGGCCGAGAGACCACAATATTTCGGAGCAGCAGATCATGACTGGCCAATCACCCGCAGCACCCACCGTCGTTCTCGTCCATGGCGCCTGGGCCGACGGTTCGAGCTGGCAGCGCGTCATTCCGATCTTGCTTGCCGAGAACATCCCGGTGGTCGCTGTGCAGAACCCGACCACATCGCTCGCCGACGACGTCGCGGCGACCAAGCGCGCGATCGACGCCATTGACGGCCCGATCGTGCTGGTCGGCCATAGCTGGGGCGGCGCCGTCATTACCGAGGCCGGCAACGACCCCAAGGTGAAGTCGATGGTATTCGTCGCCGCCTTCGCGCCCAAGGCCGGTGAAACGGTCGGCGAACAGGTCGGCCGCCATCCGTCGCCTCCCGCGCTCAGCCATATCAGCAACGACGGCGCGGGCTTCCTCAAGCTCAACGTCGAGGGCTGGATCTCGGACGTCGCCCAGGATCTGCCCGAGATCGAAGCGCGGACGCTGGCGGTGCTCCAGCCGCCGCTCGCGGCCAGCACCTTCGGCGACAAAATCACCGAGGCCGCCTGGGAGAATCGCCCGACCTTCTACATCGTGTCGAGCGAGGATCGCATCGTCAGCGTCGATCTTGAGCGCGAGCTGGCCGCTGCCATGAAGGCAAAGACGGTCGAACTGAAGGCCGGCCACCTCAGCCTGCTGTCGATGCCCGAGCAGGTCGCCGACGTCATTCTCGAAGCGGTTGCGTCCACGGTCGTGCCTGCCTGATAGTCACGCGCGGCGGTGCGTGTGGCGGCGCGCGCCGCGCGTGATAGATTTCGGACGAATGGCCGGGTGGGGGCAGGGGTTCTGGTGTGTTTAGCGGCATCGCGGTTCAGGTCGACCACCACTGCCGTAAGGTGCTGGCTATGGCTCACGCTGGTCGCTGCACTCGCCTTCCCGTGTGCTGCGGGCGTACAAGGCGTGCCGGGATATTACCGGACGCACTGGTCGGCCGCCGACGCAGCACCGCCTAACATACGTGCCATCACGCAAACGCCCGACGGGTATCTCTGGCTGGGTTCGTCGCGAGGGTTGTTCCGATTTGACGGCATCACTTTCGTCCAGGTGAACCCTGATGCGTTTGATCCCAGCCGGTCACAACAGGTCAATACGGTGGCGGCCGCGCCCGACGGTAGCGTGTGGGTGGGATATCGCTCAGGCGGCGTCGCGCGCTACGCAGGTGGCCGGCTGACCAAGGTCAACGTGCCGAGGCTACGCGGGAATGTGACTCGGATCCTCTTAGGCCCGAACGGCGAAATATGGATCGGCGTCAGCGACGCGAGCGGTACCCAGGTCTACAAATTCGAGCATGGCCGCTGGAGCGTCCTCGCGGCCGATGGAAGCACCGATCCGCTGCTGGGGCTCTATCTGGCACGCGACGGGACGCTCTGGACAGCGCACTTCTTCTCGCTGTTCAAATATCCTCATGGGCGCGGCCCTGCCATCCCCGTTCCTATAGATTTCGATCAGGCTCCAGCTTTTGCCGAAGGCTCTGGCGGCAAGCTGTGGCTGGTGAACGGCTGGAGTCTCAGGGAAGTGATCGGCACCAAGATGGTCGATCGGATCGAGACGCATGATATCGCTGGTGGAACGCGCGGCGGACAGCATGGCCTGCTCGTCGACGATGACGGGATGATATGGGTCGCGGGCGAGAATGGCGGCCTGATCCGGGTGCTGGAGCGTGGCGATGAGAAGACCCGCAACCTGTCCCCCGACGTCAATGCCCAGACGCTTTTCCGAGATCGCGAAGGCAATATCTGGGCCGGCGGCTATGACGGGCTTGACCGCTTCGTTCGCTCGGCGATCTTCATCGAGCCGATCCCCGGGCGCCTACTGACCGGCATCACGTCGAGCCGGTCGGGCAATGGCGCGATCTATGTCGGCACCGACGTCGATGCCTATGGGGTCGGCGCGGGCGTCGCGCGCGCCCTTAAGATCCCCTACACGATCGGCGGCATCTGCACCGGCCCGAACGATCTCGTCTGGGTGCTGACCGATAACGGCACCTATCGTGACCAGCACGGCAAGCAGGACGTGTTGCGCCAAGCCTTCGCCAAGGAGCGGCGCGCATCAGCCAGTTGCGTGATCGACGCCCAGGGCAAGATCTGGGAAGCCACGGCGGGGTTGGGCATCGCGCGCTTCGACGGTGGCAATTGGCAGAAGCAGACGCAGTGGCCGGTTCGCAGCTTCATCGCGGATGCGGGCGGTGGCCGTCTCCTCGCTTACCAGGCCAAGAACGGCCTTTCGCTCCTCGATGCGGCGGGTGAGCATCTGCTGCTCGCGCCAGCGCAGATCAAGATCGGCCCGGTCAAGCTGATGGAGCATCTCGGCCCCTATTGGTATCTGGGTGGGGAGGCCGGACTGATCCGATTCGACGGCAAACGCTTCTCGACGCTCAGCGCCGCAACCTATCCCTGGCTCGCGAACACCAACGGCATTCTTGTCCAGGGCGGCTATGTCTGGATCATCGCGGCAGAGGGCATCTTTCGCGTGCGCGCGAGCGATCTCGATGCCGCTTTCGTCCGTCCGGGCGGTCCGATCGCCGCGCAAAGGATCGGCGGTAGCGAAGGCATTCTTGGGCGACCCAACGTCTTCACCGCCGCCGATGCCAAGCTCGACGGGCGCGGACGATTGTGGTTCTCGACCAATGCCGGTCTGGTCCGCGTCGATCCCAGCCGATTGCGTCCCGACACGCTGCCTCCACCCGTCTCGATCACAGCCCTTGAAGCGCGGGGGCACAGCTATGCCGGCGCCGATGTGTCGCTTCCTGCAGGGACGACGCAGGTACGGCTCGGATTTGCGGCACTGAGCCTCACCAATGCGCTCCAGAACCGATATCGCTATCGCCTTTCCGGCGTCGATGCGGATTGGGTCGATGCCGGCACGCGCAGAGAGGCAAGCTATACCGAGTTGGCGCCTGGCACCTACCGTTTTGCCGTCATCGCGGCCAATGCGGACGGCGTCTGGAACCAGACCGGTGCCACGATGTCGTTCACGATTGCGCCCTTCTTCTGGCAGACCTGGTGGTTCAAGGCGCTGCTAGCGTTCGTCGTGCTTGCCGGCGTTGTCGCGCTGGTGCGGTGGCGCTGGACAGTGGTCTCGGCGACCGCCCGGCAACGCCTCCAGGACCGGCACGCAGAGCGCGAAAGGATCGCGCGAGAACTCCACGATACGCTTCTTCAAGGGTTCCACGGCCTCGTGCTTCGGTTCCAGGCGGTCGCCGAGCTGCTTCCCGATCAGCACAAGGCGCGCGACAATCTGGTGACGGCGCTCGAACGTGCCGACGATGTTCTCGCCGACGGGCGCGAGCGGGTCCGGGATCTGCGCAACGACAGCGGGCCGGTCGATCTGCGCGAACGCCTGAGCGACGATGCGTCGATGATCGTCTTTCCGCCGATGACGTGGGACATCGAGGTTTCGGGGACGGCGCGCAGGCTCTCGCCGCCGATTGCCGACGATATCGCACAAATCGCCTCCGAGGCTCTCGCCAATGCGGTGCGACACGCCAAGGCGACCGCGCTCAAGATCTCGATCGACTATGGCGGGCGCCGCCTCGTCGTCACAGTAACCGACGACGGCTTGGGGTTGCCCGCTGAGGTGAAGGTCAGCGGCGGCCGCGAGGGGCATTACGGGCTGGTCGGCATGCGCGAACGCAGCGCGCGAATGGGGTCGAAGATCGAGATTGGGGATGCGCCGGGGAAGGGAACGCGCATCCGCCTTTCGCTTCCGGCGCGGCGCGCATACGCGGAATGATGACGGTGGAGCGAAGCGTTCAATGACCGAGCGCCGATTAGTCGGGACATATGCGGGCGTCGACATCCACGTCGCCGCCTGGGACGGTGTGGCCGCGGCCGTGGATCTCTCCTGCGCGTGCATGTTCGCGCGTGAGGCGCGCGGCGCCCTGCCGACTGGAGGTCTGGCGCATCTCGACGCGGCTTTGGGCGGCCGGCTGCTTTCGGTCCGAACAGCCGGACTCTTTCAGGCGACGCGAGGCGAAACGCTGCTGATCGATCGAGCGCCCCCTGTAATAAATGCCGGGGCGGTTCTGGTGATCGGCTTGGGCGATCCCGATGTCTGGTCGACCGAGGTAGTCGGAGGCGCGGTTGCGATCGCCTATACTATGGCGAACCTCAAGGGCGCCGCGCGCGTAGCCTTCGCGCCGAGCATGCTCGACAGCGGCCTCACCGGTGAACAGACGTCTGGCGCAGCCAATCGGATGCTCGGCGCCCTGATGCGTGCGATCGACCTAAAGATTGCACTGGAAGGATGCGGGCAGACCCATCTTCCGTCAGTGCGCGAATGGTTTTTCGATGTTGGAGCCGAACGCTTTGATCAAGCCTCCGCAGGGTTTGTCGAAACCCTGCATCAACTACGCTCAAGGCTGGCTTGATCCGCACTTATCCGGAGACCGCTTTCGACCAGAATGTGTCGTTCGCCTATCAAGCTTTGAACGGCAGCTTCTGCAAGAAGCAGCCGTTCGCTCGGCGCGAATGGGGGCACAGTCATCCCGCGCAAGATGTTGCAACGACCGGTCGCCAGCGGCGCGGACGCTTTCGACAGTGGTCGATGATGATGGGGCAGGAAACGGCCCGCTCCGACCGTCCCATTACCCGACCCCCGATTGATACAGGGGATAGGTGGGCGCTTGTGTGTGAGCTGCCAACAGCCATTAAGGGTAGAGCGGAGCGCCGGAATTAATATACCTCACGGCTGCGCTTGGCGTCCAGCTCTTTACCGAGGTTGAACTTGTCGCCCCAAGCGGTGAACCAATGGTCGTTGGTCGCCTGAACGGCAGCCAGGCCGGCGGCGTCCAGCCCGAAAATCGCGCCGATGGCGTCTTTGGTAGGGCTGCTGATGTAGGGGCAAACGATGAGGTCGAGCAGCATGATCAGCGTCTCGGCGTCGTCGGGACAATGCGCCTTCATATAATGGAGCTTGGCTAGGATTTCCGCTTCGATGAAGGCTTTCAGCTTCGCGTACCTGACCTTGTGTTTGATATAAGACAGCAGGATCGTTATCGAAAAATGGTTCATGAAACCGGTGGGGCGGATGTAATTTCCGGTCTTCTCTTCCTCCTGGATCAGAAAATGCCGCAGCAGAACGGAGACCGGTAGCCAGTATTCCCGTCCGATCTGCGAGAGCGAAATCAACAGGTAGAGGCTTTCCACCTCGCGATGCTCGCTCATCGTATTCTTTTCGAGTTGCTGCATCACATTGTCGTGGACATACTTAAACAGAAGATGCTTATTCTCGTAATGTAGTCGCTGTGCGTGGACGAAGTCCACCGAAGCCGCGATCATCCGGCAGATGCGGATGGTATGATTGACCTTTGGGCTCGCGGAATAGGCGAAAAACGCAAACTCCATGATCGCCAGCAGTGCATTGGACAGACACTTGCGGTCCCGGTCCGTTTTTTCGCTCTCAACGTACGCCTTCGAGAGCTTTTCGATTTTGTTCTCGATGATCGCGAACGTGTAATTCAGCAGGTCGGAGTATGTGACGCCGGCTTCCTTGATCGCAGCCTTGTAGCGGATGATCAGACGGTTCGCATTGATGCCGCAGACCAGCTTCTTCTGTGGCGGCTTGGCGGGGTCGGCCAGCGGCTCTTGCTCGCAGGCCGGGTTGATCTCGTCGTTAAGAAGCGCGGAAACCCGCTCCTTGGCAATCGTGATTTCGGTGATGATCGGCTTATTGTAATGCTTGATTTTAGCGGTGTTGATGCTGAGCTTCTTGCCCTTGAGGATCTCCTGAAGCGTCTCGAAAACTTTGAGCTGCGTGGACTCCTCATTGTAGAAAATGAAGAAGTCATCGACGTAGCGGAAGATTTCGTAATCCACCTTGTGGCGCAGATTGGCCTTCGCCAACTGCCGCAGCAGCTCGGCATCGACCGACTGCAAAATGATCTCGGCAAAAATCCGCGAAAATTCGGGACCGATGACGATGCCATTGGTCTCTTTGTGATTCAGATTCTGCATGAGCGCGTCAAAGCGCCCTCCGAAAGTGCGCTTGGAATCCTCCAGCTTGAATTTTGTCTGGTCCTTGCCCAGCACGGCCCAGGGCAGCGAATGGGTGTAGATGCTGTCGAAACACTTGCTGACGTCGATCTGCACCATCGCGTCGTACTTTTTCTCGCTGCGATGATATTTGTAGGACTCGAAGAAGCGGTGAATGTTCCGGTATTTCCGGTAGACGAAATAGGAGCCGAGCTGCTCGTACTCGCGATTCTCCTCTTCCAGCCCCGCCACGGAATCCAGCCGCTCTTCATGCAACTTGTCCTTGAAATAGGCATAACGGGATACTGACACCGGGCGGCGGATCGAAAATTCGCTAAGCGACGTGTGGTAGATGATTAGCGCGCTATGGTTGGCGTAGAAGCTCGCGACCGCTACCTGATTGCGCGGATGGACGACGCTCAAGGTGCGACCGTCCAGATTGTGCGCGACCCTGAAATTGAACGGTATCGTCGCCATTTCGCACTTGTTGTAGGGCACCGACCGTCTGGTCTTCTCCTTGCCCCATTCGGTCACGGCCTCAGCGGTGATGGGCGTTCCGGCTTTGATGCCGAACAGAAGCTGCATCGTGCGGTCAAGCGCGTCGGTCTCGCAAACCCAGCGCAATTGGCCTTTCTCAATCTCGACGCTGTTATCGCGCAGGAAGCGATAATAGCCCCGGTTGGAGAACGTTGGGGGCACCTCGAACGGCAGCATGTCCGTGAGGATCGAGCGTTGTTTCCGGTGCGTGAGGGAGACACGGCGCTTAGGCATGTTTCCAGGCCCTCACTATCGTTTGCAATTCCCGCGCGCTAAAATGATGATAGCGGCGCTGTTCGAAGCCGGTGGTGAATTTGAGCTTTTTCAACTGCTTTTGCAGGCTGCTGCTGTGCAAGGTCGCGATCAGCGCCTTCAGCTCTTGGTCAAGCTGGCCGAAGCTGGTCAGATCGGTTGCGATCGAGTTGTTGTAGTAGATGCCGGTGGCGGCCCGCGACTTGCTGTTCGACAGCCGCGTGTTGCCGGTCAGGAATTTGATTCGCCAGATAAGTTCGCGGTAGGCGCGCCGCGTGCGCAGCGAGCGCTCTAACCAATACTCCTCGAACGCCGCCCTCATGCGCGTGCGATATTTTTCTACCTTCGCAGTGCTGGGACCGATCTCGCACTTTCCGGCGGTAATGCTGAATTTGTAACCGAGATATTCGAACGTCTGTGGGTTCGGGTCCGGGAAGACGAACTCATCTGTCTTCGCCGCATTATTCGCCAGCGCGTGCTGGCCCAAGATGTCGATGATCCGGTCCTTATAGGAGCCGAGGCTGTTGCCAGCCGGGGGCCGCGCGAAGACGGCCACGATATCATCGACGAAGCGGCAATAGAGAACCAGGCCGGGGATTGCCCGGATGTCGCTATCTACCGGGCGCAGGTAAAATTCGGCGAGGTAGGCACTGATGCCTACTCCGCGCGGAACACCGACGGCGGTGCCGGATTTCGCGCCATAGGAAACAAGGATTTGCTTGATGTACTTCTTCGAAGTCGAGCTTAGAAGCTGGTCGCTGTCCAGCTTTTCGAGCAGCTTTTTCCTGTCAATGCTCTCGTAAAATGACGAGATATCGGTTCGAATCAACTCAAATGGAAATGTGCCCCCGAGGATATCGCGAACCTGACAGACAAGGTCGTGCCGGTTCGCTTGCTTGACCCCGTAGATGCGGTTGATGTTGTGCTGGAGCTGCTTAATGATGAAGAAGGTTTCGGGCTCGGCATCGATGCAGAAAACCGGCTTTCCGTTCGGACCGTCCTTTTTAGAAAGATCGATTTTGAAGGAGGGTTTGAGTACCTTGTGGCTGATCTCGTCCATCAGCGTATCGACGGCTGCCGATTTTTCCGCCTTCGCGTCTGCAAGTTTCTTTTTCAGGTCGAGTAAGGTTGCCTCGAAAACATCTGCCGCCATGGTCGCCTGATTGGCGCGGTGGTCACGGATGTCCTGCACCTTGTCGCGGACAGCCAATGTGAGCGGTTCGAGCGTCGGGAAGTAACGGCTCGCCAGATCGAGACCTTTGCGGTTCTCGGCGTCATAGATGCGGCGGAAGTTATCCGCTGTAAACATCTGATCAAGCATTACTAAACTGACATCCTGGGGTTCGCCTCCGTTGGCGTTCAGGAAGACGGTTATCCCACAGGGACGGGGTTCGGGAAGCGGTTTCTAGACCGAGAATGTCGGGCTCTTTGGCGGCTGCTGCCGTCTGCTGCAGCGCAAACGAACGGCAGCTTAATCCATTTTTGCATTCAAAACCGGAACGGCAAAGAACGGGCCCGAGGCCGCCGGACTGCATATAGACGCCCTAGAAAGAATGTTCTAGCAATGTTCCTTTTATGATCGAGTAGATGTGACCTGAGGATCACCGAGGACAGGAATGCTCAGCTTCAGACAGCTGCGTGGGAGTGTGGACGGCCAAAGGGGCTCGTTCGAGCGCCTGCTGCGACATCTTGCGGAGGTAATCCCACCGGCGCGTGCGACCGAGTTCCGGCCCATCGAAGGCGCGGGCGGTGACGGCGGCGTCGAGGCCTATTGGGTGCTGGAGGACGGCACCGAAGAGGGCTACCAGGCGAAATTCCACGAGGAAGCGGGCGATATAAACTGGACGGCCCTCAACGGGTCGATCCTGACTGCGATCTCCACGCACGCAGCGATGACGCGCATCACTGTCGGCATGCCGTGCGACCTGACCGATGTCAGGCATCAGCGCGGCACTTCGGCGCGCCAGAAATGGAATCAGCGGCTCCCGGGCTGGAAGGAAGCTGCCGGAGATAGGCCGTTCACGGTCGACTTCCTGGGCGGCAGCCAGATCGAGCGCATGCTCGCCGACCCGCGTGCAGCAGGTTTGCGCGAATATTGGTTCGGCGAGCGGGAGCTGTCGGAAACATGGTTTCGCGAGCAATTTGAGCGGACCGTTGCCGCGCTCGACGAACGCTATCATCCCGAGGACCATGTCGATGTCGGCGCAAGCCAGCTGTTCCAGGCGCTGCGCGGCAGCGCCGATTGGCGCGGTGGCTACCGGCAGCCGCTTGCAGCACTGGCGGAGCTTCTGCCCGATGATCCCGGCGAGGGAACGCCGGACGCGCCATGGTACACCGCCCTCGCGCTGGCGATGCATCGCCTCGAGACGATTGCCGGGCAGCCACTGCAAGGCGAAGAGGCCTTTCCCCTGCAAGACTGGCTGGATGCGTGCGAGGCCGCGATCGACGCCATTGGGCAGGCTGGCCCCATACTCTACGATGAAGACAGGCCAGATCGTGACAGCTTCGGTCTGCGTAGGCTACGGGAGCGCCTCGACCAGATGGACGAGGCGCTGATCGATTTGCGAGATCGGCTCGAGGGCACCTTCCAGGAAGCGGACCAGTCCCGGTTTGCGATCGTCGAGGGCGAGGCGGGAAGCGGCAAGTCCCATCTCATGGCGCGGGAAGTAGGCGTCGCCCTCGACGCCGGCGAACCGGCGATCATGCTGCTCGGCACCGACTTCCGGCATGGCGACGAGCCCGGCGTCGAAATTGCGAGGCGGCTGGAGCTGCCGGGGATGACGACCGAGAAACTGCTCGGCGCTTTGGGCGCCGCAGCCGCGGCCCGTGGAACGCGCGCGCTCATCTGTATCGACGCGCTCAACGAGGGCGGTGGGGCGCAGTATTGGCGCAATCGTCTCGCAGGCTTTGCGGCGCAGGTTCGGGCGAACCCCCGTCTTGCGCTCTGCGTCTCCTGCCGGGACGTATATTCCGAGCGCGTGTTCACCGCCTCGTCAAGGCAGCATGCGGCCGAGATCGTCATCGCGGGTTTCGAGACGGAAGAGGAACGCGAACGGGGCGCCGTGGTCTATATGGACCGGCGGGGTATCACGCGGCCGGCGTCCCCTTGGCTCCCCCCCGAATTCATCAATCCGCTGTTCCTGCGCACTACCTGCGTCGCGCTCCAGCAACAGGGCAAGACCCAGTTCCCATTGGGACTGCGCGGATCGCGCGAGATGCTTCGATTCTACCTCGACGCCGCCGCTACAACGCTGGGGACGATATATGACGGTAGCGCGGAGCTTGTCGCTCCACTGACCAGGGGGCTGCTCGACATCGCCGGCGCCATGGCGGACGGCCGCGTCGACTATATCGAGCGCCGAGCGGCGGCATGCCTCCTGGACGCAGCCTTTGCGAGCTATCAGACCCCCAATGGCATGGGCTGGCTGGACCTGCTGCACCTGCGCGGACTGCTGCGATACGATCCAACGCCCTATGACGAGGAGGCCGAGGCCGACCCGCTCGACGTGCAGGAGGATGTCCTGCGCTTCGCGTTCCAGCGCATCCAGGACCAACTCGTCGCCAAGAGCCTGACGCAAGGCATGCGCGAGCCTGGGGCGCCCTTCGAAGAGGACGCTTCGTTCGCTTTCATGCTCGGTCGCTGGGGTATCGAGGACGAGTGGCGCGGCGTCTTCGACGCCCTCGGTGTCGTATTCGCCGATGAGTGGCGGACCGAAATTGTCGATCACCTTCCCGGCGGCGTGGAGCGATGGTGGGGGCGCACTTCAATCCAGGCGGCGTTCGTCGAGAGCGTGCGCTGGCGCCAGCACGGTTCTTTCAGCGACCGCACGGTCGAGTTGTTGAATCGGCTGAGCTGGCAAGCAACCCCATTGGACCTTCTGATCGAACTTTCGGCGGTCGAGGGGCATCCCTGGAACGGTGACATGCTGCATCGGAACCTCGTGCGACGCCCCCTGCCCGAACGGGATGCCTTCTGGACGCAGCGGGTGAACGGCGAGATCGACCAGCGCGGCACCGCCTATCGGCTTGCCAGCTGGGGTCTGGGTCAAGGGCCGGACACCGCGAACAACCAGACGGTGCGGCTGGCGCTGTCGACGTTGGGATGGATTCTGACCTCGTCGAATAGGACGCTTCGGGATCGTGCCACGAAAGCGGCCACCGAAATCCTGATGCGCCATCCGGGTGCCGCGGCGCCGTTCGTCGAGCGCTTCGCCGGGGTCGATGATCCCTATGTCGTGGAACGCGTACTGGCCGCCGTGGCCGGCGCATGCCTGCGCGATCCCCAGGCGGACCGTGTGGCAATCGCCGCTGACGCGATCTGGCGGCATGTCTTTTCCGGAGCGTCCATTCCCTTGCACGTACTCGGCCGCGATTATGGCCGCCTGGTGATCGAACTGGCGCTCGACAGGAATGTGCTTCCGGAAGGGTGCGATATCGCCAGATGCCGTCCTCCCTATGGCAGCAGAGCGCCGCGCTTCGGGTTGGACAAGGCGAAGGTGGAAGCGGAAGCCGAGGCCGTTGGCGACCGCCACATCGCGGATTCATGCTTCGGCTTCGCTGGCGATTTCGGCGAGAAGGTCATCAAGTCGCGGATTCGTGAGTTCACCAGCATTCCGCTGTCGCGGCCAAGGCCGATGCGCCTGTCGGAAGCCTTTGAAGCATTCAAGGCGAGGTGGATCGCCGGGGACGAGATGAAGGAGATTCTCCTCGAACTCGTCGAGCTTACCGCGCCGCGCTCCGGACAGAATGGCGGCGGCGATAAGAGTGAGACATTTGCGCACGCCGATCGTCATCTACGCCAGTTGCTCGGCGTCCGAGCGACACGGGCCTATGACGAAGATGTCCTCCCGCACCTCAAGGGCCGGAAAGGCTGGTCCGGCATCGGCAAGGAGCTTCCGCTCGTCGATCATCAGCAGGCGCGACTCTGGATCGCCCGCCGGGCCATCAGGCTCGGCTGGTCGAGCAAACGGTTTCCACGCGACTATGGCGCCGGGAGCGATACTGCGCCCCATGCCCGGATCGAGCGGATCGGGAAGAAGTATCAGTGGATCGCGTTCCACGAACTGCTCGCGCGACTGGCGGACAATGTCTGGCTCGCACCGGAATGGGGACCGCTCGAAGCCCGCGCATACGATGTGCCGACCAACCTGCCGTTTCTGCGTGACATCGAACCCACCGTGCGACCGATCGAAGATGAAGATACCGGCTACGCCCCAACATCGATCCCGGCCGTTCCACACATCACGATCGACAAGGTCGCGACGGAAGATATGCCTTCCTGGGTAATCGACAACGAAATCCCGCGTGAAAGGCTGTCGCTGGGACTGTGCGGTGATGTGTCGGACGGCGACTGGCTCACCCTTTACCGGTATACGGACAGCAAGACGCGCCATCCGGGCGTCGATCGCATGGGCGGCGCGCCGTTCAGACTAAACGACTTCCACTTCCTGATGATGGTCGGCATCGAAGCCGGGCAGGAAGTGCGGTTCGCCCGGCAGATGAGCCGCGCCTGGGCCGACTTCCACCACGACTGGATGATGTGGGGCGACCTGACCGATGGTCCCTATGTCTATGAAGCAGGCGTGCGCAGCACCTGGCCCGATGCAGAATGGGTTGATTCGGACGGGATCCAATCGGCTGAAGCCCGCTATCTACGGTTTTGCCGACAATATCGCTGGGAGCATCATCTCGATGCGACGCTGCCCTCAGGCCTTTCCATGCATGTCCCAAGCCCTTGGTTATTGACAGAACTCAACATCCAGGCTGATCCCAACCTTCCAGGAGTGTGGGTTGCCGCCGATGGCCAGCAGATCATCGTATCGAGTACGGGCGACCGTAACTCCTTTTGCCTCGTGCGGCGTGGCGCGCTCGAAGCAGTGCTGGAGGCACGAGGCGTAACGCCTCTTTGGGTGGGCATCGGAGAGCGCGGTGCGTGGCCCGACGCCAAGGAGAATGCAGGTCCGCAGCGACGCTGGAACGGGGTGTTTTGGCAGAACGGCGAAGACGTTCTGGTTGAGGCCTGGGCCGAGGACCATCGCCCAGAGCGACCGATGCGGCAGGAGAAAGTCCGCTTATATCAAGTAACATCGAATGTTATGGCCAAAGCGGATTAGCCGACGTCATCTGCCGCGGCACCTCCGTTTTCTACTTTTTCTAGGCCCTATGACCAAACAATCGAACCAGACCGATCCTTTCGTCGCCATTCGCGAGTCCCTGCAGGCCCGCGAAATTCTCGTAGGCTTGGAAAAGCATGGGGTGGGCAATGACCAGCTATACTATCACTGGTTAGGGACCATTGGCCTTGGCCCCTCCCATCGCGACCTGAGCGTGTTGCTCGATCGGCTGGAAAAGGAAGGTTTCATCGCGACTGAGCAAACCGACGGTTTCCGCGTAATCAAAGCCACGCTGGCCGGCATCGAGGTCGCACAGGCTCGGGTCGGCGTTGACTGGATTGCTCGTGTGGAGGTCCGGTAGGCAGTAGCGCTTCTATCCTGCGTTTCGCTTTCTCGGAAGAGCCGCCTTCTTGACCCAAGTCTTCGCGCGTGCCGCTTGTCGCTTCTTTTATACGGGCACCACACGCGACACATCGATCGCGACGACAACTTTCTCATTCAGAAGGCGAAAGGCCACGATGGCGAAAGTCGGGTTCTAGGAGGACCGGACGTTAGAGCGCCCAGCGGGAACGGCGGCTTCGTCCCAATTGCTGTCTCATGTAGTGACCGTGGATGCGTAGAGCAGCCTTGAAATTGGACTCACTCGAAGCGGCTAAGGTGTGGTCCGCTCATGATCAGACGGAAGCGCGATCCCCAGCCCGTGCGCGACTTCGCCTCGACGCGATGGCCCAGCGTGCGGCACGATTGGGCGACGAGCCAGAGGCCAAGACCCAAACCCTCGCGCGACGCGTCACCCTGATGAAAGGCGTCGAACATCCGTTCCTGAGTGTCCTTTTCAGTTCCCGGCCCGGTGTCAGTGACATCGATGGCGTAGGAAGAGCCGATCCTACGGCATCCGACCACCACGCCGCCCGCGGCAGTGTGCTTAATCGCATTGCCGATGAGGTTGGACAGGATCGTCAGGAGCATTGTCGCGTTGCTCTGAACTAAGCAATTCGGCCTCACGAAGCTCAAGCGAAGCCCTTTTTCCCAGGCGAGCGGCGCCCAATCGGCTTCAAGGCGATCGAAGATCGCCGCTAGTGATAGGTCGCGCAGTTCGATGGTAGTGGTGCGCGTCTCTGCCGCCAGCGCTAGTTCGGTCAGCCCCTTAGTGAGCCTGAGACCCGCATCGCGTGCTGCCGATAGCCAGAAACGAGCCTGCTCCTCCCGGCAATCGGGCGCCATCTTCTCGATCGCGCCCAGCATGATCTGCAGGGGCTGACGCAGGTCGTGGCCGGCGGTCGCCATATCGACGGCCTTGCGGTGCAAAGCGCTCTCGAGGGTCGCGATCTGGTCCTGCAGAGCAATGACATTGCTACTGGGCATAGCCTGATTTCCCGAAGCGAAGCGGAACCTTGATCGGGTCTGATCTCTTGCCGCTGTCGAATAGTGTTGCATGCGATTCCCCAGGGTCCGTCCCTGAGCAATGCAGGAAGACACCAGGATTCACCATTCCAACACCTGGTCGCCTTCGACCAACCGTTGGTAGGATCCGCCCCAAACCAAGGTTTTGGGCGTCGTACGTGGCGTGTCAGAGACAATATTTGGCTACCCCCCGAAAGGGTGCTGCCAGCACACCCCATTCGCGCTAAACCCGTTACAGGGGTAGAACGTGTTTTGGGGGAAGGATTCCAGTGGTCGCTGCCGCGCCACTTCGTTCTTGCAGCCTGTGCTGTCTGCTCTTCGCTAGTCTGGTAACCGACCCTGCGAAGGCGCAGGCGCTCGACCAATCGACACGCACCGAGAATCAAACGAACTCCTCCGATGACATCGTGGTCACCGGCGCGCGGCAAGAGCAGCGCAGCTCGATCGAGGTCAAGCGGCGGGCGACCGTGATCGCCGATGGCATTGTTGATGACGAGATCGGCGCACTGCCCGACAATTCCGTGGCGGACACGCTGGAGCGCATCCCCGGCGTGACCGGCGATCGCTTCAAGGGCAATGCCAACGATCCAACGGTCCGGGGCCTTGGGCCGACGCTTAATTTCATGACGATCAACGGCCGAGAGGCCTCGGCAGCGGGCATCGATCGGTCAGTGAGCTTCCAGCAGTTCCCGTCGGAGCTGATCAGCGGGGTCATGGTCTACAAGACGCAGCGGGCTGATTTCCTCGAAGGCGGCATCGGCGGCGTCATCGACCTGCGCACCGCGCGGCCGCTTGAGGCCAAGGGCTCCCGCCTGACCGGCGAGATCCTCGGTTCCTACTTCCCGAAGGACGCGGCAATCCGCGGGCGCAATGGCCTCGGCTACCGGGCGGACATCACCTATCTCGACCAATTCCATACCGGGCTTGGTGATATCGGCATCTCGATCGGTCTCCGACGGCAGGACAGTGCGGCACCCGAAGACTATTACAACGGCAACGCGAACTTCGTGCCCTGCACCACGGCGGCCTCCAACGGGACGTTGGTGAGCGGAACACCGCCGCAGCTCGCGGCTGCGGGCGCCGGTACTAACTGCGCCAACGCGACAGTGCCGCGAGCTGGGGTGGGAGAGAAGGTCGGCCAGACCTATTACGCCACGCAATCGCGGAGTTTCCGCGAGCAACAGACGCACGAACTGCGGAACGCCGCCTTCGGCACGCTCGAATGGAAGCCGGCCGCGAACCTCGATATCGATGTCGACGCGCAATATTCCCGCCGCAATTCCACCGAGAACCGGAACGTCCTCCAGATCACCGAAGGGTTGCGGGGCATCTCGCCCATTCTCATCGGCGACGGCACCAATGGGTGGTCGAAGGGTGCATTGATCGCCTTTTCGGGCAATTCCTTCCTTGAGGATCAGCTCGAACTGCGAGAGCGGGACGAGACCTATCTCGGCGTCGGGACCACCGTTCGCTGGACGCCCGGCCGCTGGACGATCGAGGGCGACGCAAGCCTGTCGCAGTCGCATCGCACCGAGAGCCAGCGGCAGACCCGGATGCGCTCGAACACCCGCGTCGGATACACGCTCGACTATCGAAACAGCCCGCTCGTGCCGGCGGTCACGTTCAACACTTTCGACGTGACCGATCCCGCCAATTTCGACAACACGGCAGCGACCGCCGTTTATGCGCGCAACCGGCTCGTGACCGACCGCCATGACGATATCTATGCCGGCAGGCTCGACGTCGAATATGCGCTCGATGGTTTCGTGACGTCGATCAAGATCGGCGGCCGCTATTCGGAGCAGCATCGCACGCTGGCGCAGAACGCCAATAACGATCTCAACACGCTCGTCCCATCCGGCGGCAAATCGGTCGCCGACATCATCAACGGCGCCAATCTGGCCTGCCGGACGTCATTCCCGTCCTCGAGCTTTTTCCCCTCGACCGGCACGCTCATGAGTTGGGCGACGTTCGACGATGCCTGCCTCTTCAGGTCTTTCGCCGGCAGCGACACGGCGTTGCCGTTCCCCAGCGATCGCCGCGACCCAAGCGACATTAATGTGCGTGAACGGATCACGGCCTTCTATGCGATGGCGAACTTCGCCGGTTCGGTCGGCTCGACACCGTTCAGCGGCAATATCGGGGTCCGCTACGTGCAGACCTCGATCTCCTCGATCGGCTACCGGCTGCCGTTCGTCGTCACCATCGACAGCGCTGCCGACAATTATACCGTCTCGGCTGATCCGACGGGCTCGATCGCGACGGAGCATCTGGGCGGCTCCTATCGCTACTGGCTGCCTAGCGCGAACATCGCGCTCGATCTCTCATTCAAGACGAAGTTGCGGCTCGCGCTCTACCGCGCGCTTGCAAGGACTGGAATCGAGTCCTTCGGCGCAGGGATCAACCTCAATCCGACCGCTGGGCCGGGCGGTGCGGACAGCGTGACGTTCAACGCGACCAGCGGCAATCCGTCGCTGAAGCCGCTGCGCGGGTGGAACGCGGATGCGAGCCTCGAATTCTATCTGGCGCGCGACACGGTGTTCTCCGCTGCGATCTACGGAAAATGGCTGCGCGGCACCGTCATTTCCGGCGTGGCCCCGATCCCGACCGTGATCAGCGTGAACACGATCGTCGATGGCCGCTCGGCGGGGCTGCGTGATTATTCGGTCAATCTGATCGCGCCCGCCAACGATCAGGAGCTGCGGCACCTCTACGGGATAGAGCTGTCGGGCTCGCACGCGCTGACCTGGGCGCCCGGCCTACTGAGTGGACTTGGCGTGATCGGATCGCTCAACATTGCCGAGGCGAATTTTCAATATCCCGACACCTCGGCGCTTGCCGCCTATCTCGATCCCGCTAATCTTCCTGGCCTCTCGCGCTATGTCGCAAGCGGCACCGTTTATTGGGAGCGGGCAGGGCTATCGCTGCGTGCCAACTACCGGTACCGTTCGGCCTATCCGAAGCCGAATGGTGGTACGAACCGCAGCGTTCAGGGCGCGGGCTATCTGAACCTATCCGCGCAATATCAGCTCTCACAAAATGTGCGGCTGAAGCTGCAGGCAATGAATGTGACCGGGACTAAGGATGTCTTTGTCAAAGGAGGCAGCGATAGCATCGCGGAGGTTAGCGACAGCGGACCGCAATATTATGCCGGCGTGCAGTTTCGCTTCTAGGCGAGCCGGCACAGGCTTCGCTGCTTCTTTTCTGCTGCTGGTGTCGGGGGCGCCGCTCGCGCACGCGTCAGGGGCAGCCGTATGCGAAGCCGCTCAGGGCTATGCTGGCGGCTTCGGCGACCGTCGAACCTTCCTGCTCAGGCCAGAGGCGATGGCTCGAATGAAGGAGGCGGCTTTCCGCGATGGCGATGCCGGCACCGCCTATCGCGGACTGCTTGCGCGCGCGGATGCCGCACTCGATCGTCCGCCGCCAAGCGTAGTGGAGAAGGGCAGTGTGCCGCCTTCAGGCGACCTCCACGACTATATGAGCATCGCGCCTTACTGGTGGCCAAATCCCGCTGTGCCCGGTGGCAGGCCCTATGTTCGCAAGGACGGCAGCGTGAACCCTGAGCGGGCGACGGCGGACTATGACCTCTCCTCGCTTTCGCGGATGAGCGCCGATGTCGAGACGCTGGCGCTGGCCTATTACTTCTCCGAGGACAGCCGGTATGCGCGGCACGCCGCGTCGCTGCTGAGGACCTGGTTCGTCGATCCGGAAACCCGGATGAAGCCCAATGTCGAGTTCGGACAGGCGGTCCTTGGTCGAGCCAACGGGCGGCCGGAAGGCATCATCGAGACCACACGGCTGATGCCTGTGGTCGAGGCGATCGGTCTTCTCGGGCCATCGGGCGAGATCGATGCCGGCATGCAGGCCGATCTCGAACGCTGGTTCGGCGCCTATGTCGATTGGCTGCAGACCAGCCCGCGCGGCAAGCGCGAAGGCGCGAAGGATAACAACCACGCGCTCTGGTACGATGCCCAGGTCATGCAATTCGCTCTGTTCGCGCGCCAACCGGACCGTGCGAGGCGGATCGCGGCCGCCTTCCCGAAGCGCCGGATGCTTGCGCAGTTCACGCGCTGGGGAGGGCTTCCGAAAGAGCTCAGCCGCGAGCAGCCGTTCCACTATTCGATCTTCGCGCTTCAGGCCGCCTATGACGTCGCCGATCTCGGACGATGCGTGGGCGTCAGGCTCTGGAACAAGCGCGTCGATGGTCGCAGCCTTCGGCGGACGACAAACTTCCTGATCGAAGCGGGACGAAGCCAGCAGCCCTGGCCCTATAACGGGACCGCGTCCCGTACCGACGAGCTCGAGGAATTATCGCGGCGGGCCCGCGATGCCTGGGGCTCACGCTATGTGGCGTCTCCGGAGGCCGAGTTGCGATATTTCCTGAAGGCAAGGTCCAGCGCGAGCGGGTAAGAGGCTGGCGTCCGTCAGGTCGGTTGGCTGGTAGGCTTGCGATGCGCAAAGGCCGAAAGGTTCAGGCTCAAGCCTTGCAGCAGCCGGACCGCTTCGGGATCGTTGTCCGTCAGAAGTTCGACCAGATCCTCCTGGTCGGGCTGCCCAAGCGCCACCCGGTAGAGCAGGCGTTGGGTCTTCAGCCTGGCAAATCGGTCGATGTCACGGCTTTGCGGGAGAGCGAACAGGTGACGCTTGAGCTCAGCGCCGGGCAAGGTCCACCAGGGCGTGAGGCCGGTTTCGTCGTCCTTGAACGCTAGATTGGCACTTGCTGCGATCGCGTCCCAGGGGGAGGTCAGATCACGCCGTGCTTGCGCCAAGGCGCCTTCTCCGAGCTTGGCGGCCAGCGGGCGTCGGACGGTGAGACCACCGAAGCGCTGCACTCGGCCCTCGCGCTGTTCCAGATCGACCGGACTCGAACAAAGATCCCAATGGCCCAATTGATCGCACCAGCTGTGGAAATCGAGCCCCTCCTGTCCGACCGAGGTGGTTGCAAGGACATAGGGCCAGAAGGGCGTGTTGAAGGCGCTGCGGATCTCTTCCGAGCGCGCAGGCGACAGTTTGTCGTCACCTTGATCCTGACGCTGTGTCTCGCTTTCGGTGCCGCCGAACGGCACCGCGGCATGGCAGCGGATCCGAACCTTGTCCTTCGTGGCCGGCCCTTTGAAGCCAAACGTACCCACGTTGGCTGACAGCGCTCCGGAAAGATCGTCGATGAGGCCCGTGCTCCCGACCTTGGATTTGCGCAGCCAGAAATGCTCGTCGAGTACCGCCTCGAGGCAGCCTTCGATGCAGGCGCGCTGATATTTCGCGGTGGCGTCGCCTCCCGGCAGCACCGCCCAGAAGACCGGACGATCGAGGTAGGTGCGCAGCTTCGTCCAGCAGAAGCGCGCCAGCTTGCGATAATGCCGGCCGCTATAATCGAAGAGTTCCGGCAAATGGCGGTAGAGCGCGCGGCCGGCGACGTTACCCGGAGCGCCGAGCGCCATGTCGACCAGCGCATCGAGTTCCCACTTGCTGATCCAGGTAATCGGCTCCGCCTCGTCGCGAAGGGTGAGGAGGGATTGGAGCGCCGCTTCCTTGGGCGCGACCCATCTCCAGTCCTTCTGTACCATGGCAAATTCGCGCGCATGAGGCTGCCGTTGCGCGCGTTCGATCGCAGCGAGCACGGCCCAGGCCGGCTTCCGACGACGAGCATCGCGCTTATTGGGAGCCTCGGGGACGATGGAAGATGGAAGCGACCGGATGATCTGCTGCCTCGCGCGGGCCCGAACCTGCCTGATCGAAGCCCCGTCGCGCACATCGAGCGGATCGACGGCGCGGATCAGGAACGGGCTTGGGTGAAACAGTGCGAGCGTCGGACCCTGATTGGGTTTGGGATTGAGGTGACGCTTCTTCCAGGCGTTCTTGTAGGGCAGGGTGCTCTTGCCGACCAAGCTTCGCTCGACCTCGAGGCTCACCAGCGCTGCTACGCTTTGGGGCGTTGCCTTGAATCGGCTGAAGAGCAGGATCTTCTGCGGTTCCGCTATTCTCGCCCAGGGGCCGGCGGGATCCCACCATGGAAGCGAAGGGCGCATCCACGGCAGAGCGAGCGCTTCGGTCGATACGATATCGGCCAGCGCCCGCAGCTTGGCGCTGCCCCAGGCATCCTTGGGCGGTTTGAACCAGGTGCTGACACCGAGGCGCGGGACGCTGCGCGTCGCAGGAAATTCCCGGCCGCGGGTGATCTGATAACGATCACCCAGTGCCTGGGCCGGCAAGGGTACCGACAGCCAATATGCGATGGCGGTGGTTCTCAGATTCTTCGGCACCGCCGCTGCGAAGTGGCGATAGATGTCCAGGTCGTGCGGTTCGATCCGCACGGGCTTGGGCGGAGGTTCAGTGGTTTCACGCGCCGCAGGGCGCTCGGTCCGCGACATCAGCGGCGTGAGGAGAACTTCCAGCTGTTGCTTTATGCCCTGGGCCTCGTCGATCGCAGGCTGACGGCCGTCGACGGGGAGGCGCCCGATCACATGCAGCAGGTCGCCGAAGCGGCGAAAATGCGCTTCCGCTTTGGAACGGACATCGGCACCTCCGAGGAATGCGATGAGGTCGAACAGCTCGACATGGGGGGCAGTCCCCGCGCCGGTTTCCCATCGTTCCGCGTAGAAGCGATATGGCGTCGCCGAAAGCAGCAGGATGGGGGGCGGAGAAGCGCCGTCCTTCCCTTCGAGCAACTGGCGGGCGAGTGGATTGTCTGCACCCGCGTCGAGCAATTCGCGGTAGCATTGGAATTCATCGAGGATGACAAGGTCAGGTGTCGCTGCGTCGAGCGACGCCTGAGCCAGCGCCTTGCGCATCCGCCCGATCGTGTGCCCGTCAGCGATCTTGGAATCGTTCGCAGCCTGCAAGATTGCGTCGCGTGCGGCTTTCCCGAATTCCTGCCGCAGCGCTCGGCCATATGCCGCTTTGAACGCTGCAGATGCGTGCGCGAAATTCTCCCTGGCTTCAGCGACCGCGCCGGCCCAGCCCGACGTAGCCCCGTGCTCGATGAACTCCGGAGAGAACGCCCTCGTCAGGCCGGGATAGAGTTCGTCCAGCAGCATCTTGATGAAGGCACGCTCGACCGCCTTGCCGCCGTAGAGACGCTTCGTGCCGGAGAAGGAGGTTTGAGGGGTGAAAGCGTACAGCCGAAGCTTGCCCTCACGCCTCTTTTCAAACGGTATGAGGCCTACGCGATCGACCTGTGAAAGCGCCTTCTTGGCAGCATCCTCGTCCAGGGATCGCAGCAGCTCGACCTTGTTCTGATCGGCGACCTTATGGCCACTCGAGATATAGTAGACCGTGAACTTACGTGCCTTGCGAGCGAGCGCCGCGAGCGTGTCGCGAGCGACGACGGTTTTGCCAAGGCCGACCTCGTCCGCCACGAGAAAGCGTCGGAGCGGATTTGCGCCGGTCAGCGCCGCTGTCGCGGCCGCGACCGTCGCTTGCTGAAAGGGCTTGGGAAGAGCGCTCATGATGCAAGCTGCGTCCGGGCCATCGCCCAGATCTGCGCAAGTTCTTTCAGGCTTTGCTTTTCGTCAGCGGTGAGAGCCCCGTCATGGGCAAGCAACGCATCGACATAGGGCGCGAAGTGTTTATCGGCCCGCGCGAATGCTTTGTCGTCGCGCGCCCATGCCGCGAGAATGTCCTCGAGCGTCAACCGGGCGTAGCCCAGCGCTTCGCGTCCATTCGACGTCCCTCCCACGTCCTCATCCCAGGCGACATCGCCGATCGGCACGGTCTCTCCGCCGAGCATTGCGCGCATCCAGTCGTGGAAGGCGCGAAGGCCCATATGGCTCGCCAGCGCCGCAAGGTCGCGCTTCGCGTCGAGTGGGGGGTCGACAGGCACCCGCTGCATCCACCGCACAGAGGTCTCCGCAAGGGATAGGCGGACCTGGATGAACGCGGATTGGACCGACAACGGGATTTCGCCAAGGTCGAGCCGAAGCCCGGTCTGCGGCCAGGGAAGAAGATCGCCATTGGCATGGCCCGCAGACAGTCGGTGACACGGGTCAGCGAGCTGCGGCGGTGTTTGAGCATCAAGCACGAAGTGATCACCGTTGCGCCGCAGGATCGGATCCCAGGATGCCATCAGCGCCTTACGCGATTCCTCAAGCGCATCGCGCTCGCTGATGGCGACCGGTTGCGCCTGCATCAGCTCGTCGATTGTGACCGGCGTCGCCTTTCCGATCAGAAAGCCGAGGCCCGGATTGAACGCCTCGCTGGCTTCGAGTTCGAGCATCACTTCGGAATTCTGGCCGCCCCAGGCACGGTGGGTGGCATTGGCACTGCCGATCCGTACGATCGACTTATTGCCTTGGTGAAAAACCACCAGCTTCGCGTGGAGCGCCAGCGCCTGCGGCTCGGTGTCATCGTCTTGCGCCGCTGACTGATCGGGCACTGCCGCCTCCTTCTCTTCGATCATCTCATCCGGCGCGGCATACGCTAGGATGCGCGAGAAGCCGGCCAGCGGCGCACCGGACCGGTTCGCCATGTCTACCAGCGCCGGCATCGACGAGACGAGCGTCCGCTCATCCGCCGCTCCCCAGCGGCTCGCCATTTTCAGGAAATCCGCTGATAGAAACGGGCTGACGATCGTCAGCCCGTCGATCTTGCCCGCCGGCGGATGGGCGTCGAGTGCTACGCCTTCCTCAAGCCCGTCGAGCAGCGCGGACAGTTTGAAGCCGTCCGGCGCATCCCACCAAATGGTCTCCAATGTCTCGCCGATATCGACGGCATCCCCCCGTCGCGCCGTATTGGCTAGGCTGACGCCGAGCGAACCGATGCCCTGAAGGCGCGCTCGACCTTTACCGCGCTTGGCATGACCTTCGAGAAGCACGCCCACCTCGAGATCCTGGGAGCGGGTGAGATTGCGGCTGCCGATCCAGAGCTTCCAGCCGGCAGGACCTTTCGGACCGTCATAGGCGACGAGCGCGATCTTGGGATGCCAGCTGCGGGTCCGCTCATCATGAGTCTGCTCGACTACGAACTGATCGAGGATGCCTGCGACCTTCGGGAGTGCGACCGGCCGCGCGATCCGCCCGCGCTGGATGATGATCCGGACCCGGTCGCGCAATTGGTCTATCGCCTCCGCGAAGTCGATCGCGGCGCCCGATCCTTTCTCGTTATTGCGGCCAATAAGGGCGAGCAGCGTCGCTGCGATCGCCGAAAGGTCGACCGAGTAGGTCGCGAACAGCGCGAGACGGACGCTTTCGCCTGATTTTGGACGAAGCTCGTCGAGATAGGGCTGGCCCGGCCATGCGGGTGGGCGCTCTTTCATGCGACGCCCTCGAGATCCCGGAGAAGGCGCTTCACGTTTCCCCAGCGGTAGTGGAGCGGTTCCGCGGAACCATGCTTCCCCGCCTGCCACTCCATGCGGCGATCGACACCAAATTGATTATTGGCCAGCCGCGCGCGGTCGCTCTTGCGACTATACTCCGCCCGCTCGTAGGCCCCGAGCAACGAGGCCGGGCTCTTCGCTTTGGAGCGCACCCAGGCCAACGTCTCGCGAAGAACCGCTTCGACAGGGGCGGGGAGGTGGCCAACATCATCGAGGAATTGGTCGAAGTCGAGCGCGGCGGCGTCCGCGCCCCATTCGTCGACGACCTCTCCGAGCGCGGAGCGATGCAGATTGTCCTGGGGACGCTTGTCGCGCGTCTCCTTCAAATCCTCGACGAGAGCCGCGTAGGTAGCTCGGCCGACGGCCGAGAGCGCTGCTGCTTGTCCAGCCCGCCTCAACCGAGCAGCATCTTTGCCCGCCAGCTCGAGGATCTCTGCGCTCCAGCAATGCACGGCTTCGTCCAGCGGGCGCCCGACGAGCTTCGACAGCAGGGAGGGTTCGCTGGGATCGCGCGGCGAGCGCACGGCGCGAAGCTTGCGCGCCAGGAACTGTCGTTCTCGGCCAGAGAGTTCCAATGTCAGCTTGCCGCCATCGTCCCATTCGATTGGCGCCGGGATCAAGTCCGTAATCGGCCAGGCACTCGTCTCCAGGGGCTTGCCGTCGTCATCGTGCGTCGTCCGTTTGCTGCCGGCCGAAAGCAGCCTGGCCATGTCAGGGCGGCTCCAAGGGCGGCCATCGGGACGCGTGGCGATCAGCCCCCATTTTGCGAGCGCCGTCCAATAGACGTAGGCGGGCGGCTGGCTGATGGCGCGAGGATACACCTCGCCGCCGATCACGCCGTCAGGCTCGCCTTCGCCGTCCTTGAATTGGAGGCGGCCGGTCAGTGCATGTTCTAGATCGACGAAGGCTTGGGCGAAGTCCTTTGGAACCGGACGCTTTGCCCGCAAGGTCTGATAGATCCATGGGATGAGGAGCGTGTAACGGAGCCGTGTGTGCAGGACCGAGGTGCCTGGGAAGAGGTGGTCTGCATAACGCTGGTGGACGATCAGGAAACCGACCTCATCGCGGACTCCGGCATTGTTGCCGAACATCATCTGCTCTGCTTGCCCAAGGGCCTTCCGCGACAGAAACGTGAAACCAAAAGACGTCAAGCAACTGCTCCCCCCGGAGAACGCGGCGACTCGGATGGCTGTTGGCCCTTGGTCAGGACGACCGGGCCTTCGCACGGAGATTGGCCTGTACGCGAGGGCACTATCAACCCTCAATTTGTGACAGTTTTTCTTGCCACCCAGGACCCTCGCGAGGAGAATGCCGATATGCTCAGCTCCAGTGCGTCGACCCAGGCGTGACCAAGAATGTATGTTGGCAGTGCATTGGCGAGGACCTCGTCAGCGCCGAAATAAAGGCGGAGCAACCGCGCCGGACGTGTAGCTATTGTGGCTCACGCCGAGCGGCCATCCGTGTCGAGGATCTCGCACGCAGGGTGGATCCGGTGTTCCAGAACATCGTCGGCGAGGCGGAGGCCGGCTTCGTGATGCGCGACGGTAACCCTGACTGGGCGCCCGACGGAGATCTTCCCAGCAACATCATGACCGAAATCCTCGAGGCGGACACCGACGAGATTGGTCGTGACCTCGTATCCGTGCTCGCAGACCATTACCGTGTCGAGGTCAATGACGGCGGCTTTGATTTCTATGACGACACATCAGACTGCTATGCGATCCTCGATTCCGAGGACGATTGGTTCGGGCGTGGGTGGCAGAGCTTCTGCGATGAACTGAAACATCAACGCCGTTTCTTCCTCGATCTAAGCGCGCACGTCCTCGACGAGATATTTGGTCCAATTTTGCGCGAAGAATGGCCGCCAGGAGGCGCGGTCCGGACGATCGGGCCGAACACGGGCCAAACACACATCTTTCGCGCCCGGCCCGCCAACGACCGTGCTGAGCAGGAAAAGATCTATCGACAACGTCGCCGCCAACTCGGTGCGCCGCCGCCCGGGATCGCGGGCTCAGGGCGCATGAACGCGGCTGGGATCAGCGTGTTCTACGGCTCGTTCGACCGCGACACCTGTGTCGCCGAATTGCGCACCCCGGTCGGTGGCTATGCGATCGTCGGCCGGTTCGAGATCTTGCGCCCCTTGCGGGTGCTCGACCTCACCTTGCTTGAGGCCGACCCCGAGCCGCTCAGCTATTTTCACCCGCACTATAGCGAGCGCATGGCCTATTCGGCGTTCATGCGGGGCTTCCATGCCGAGATAAGGCGCGCGGTCATTCCCGGCCGCGAAACGCTCGACTATCTGCCCACTCAGGTCATCGGCGAATATCTCTGGTCGCGCCCCAACCCCGGTTTGGACGGTATTGTGTTCGGATCGGCGCAAATTACCGACTCCGCGAACAACGTGGTGCTCTTCCCGCAAGCCGCTTCCGTCGAGGGAGCTGACGATGAGAGCGCGCGCGCGATACGCTATTTTCATCACCGCCAGGCCCGCACCGACGATGATGCCGACGAAGACGATAGGCTCGACCGCGACATGATCAGTTTCGAGCCACCGCCTGCCGAGGCTGAGAACGCACAGGCCCAAAATCCTGGTGATGATGACAACTGGCTCGCAGGGTTATGGGAACCGGTCGCGGCGGTCCCCGATCCAGGCCCCGCGCTTCGGCTCGGCGACAGTGACGTATGGCGGATGCGTGTTGAGGGCATCCGCTACGTCACGCACCCCATCCAAGCCGACTTCAGCGACTGGGAAGATCACGGCTTCTGATGGACTGCGGGGCGGAAGCCAGATCCCGGCTCATCAAAGGTCGATGAACCCTCTGCGAACTGCCACCACGACGGCATGGGTGCGGTCGGTCACGTCGAGCTTGGCGAAAATGTTCTTCAGATGGCCCTTGATGGTGTCCTGAGCGAGATTGAGCTGCCAGGCGATCTGCTTGTTCGGGTGCCCTTCCGCGATGAGCCTGAGGATGCTTGCCTCGCGCTCGCTCAGCCGCTCTTCCATCGCGTGCATCGCGATCGCTTGCGCGACCTCGGCCGAAATGGCGCGCTCACCGGCATGAACCGCCCGGATCGTCTGGAGCAGATCCTTGCGAATGCAGCTCTTGAGGAGATAGCCGGACGCGCCGGCCTTCAGCGCCCGCATGGCCTGACTGTCGCCGGGGTAGGTTGTGAGCACGACGATGGCGGCGGTCGGATCGAGTTCCCGAATCCTCTCGATCGCTTCGATGCCGCCCATTTGCGGCATCTGGATGTCCATCAGCGTGACGTCGGGGGAGAGCGTGTTGAACTGCTCGACTGCCGCTACGCCGTCGACCGCTTCTCCCACCACCTCTAGGTCCGGCTGCTTGCGCAGCGTCGCTGTCAAACCCTCGCGAAGAAGCGGATGGTCATCCACCACTAACACCCGGATGGGCGCTTCAACGACGGGCCTCGGCTCAATCAACGCTTTCCCCCTGACGCCCTCTGAATAGGAACAAGCGCCTCGGTGGCCGAGCATACGCCACCTTTGCGGGAATGGTGAGCGTTAGTTCCGTCCCTGTACCAATTGACGAGGATAGACTGAGTTCAGCGTCCAGGCGCCCGGCCCGCTCGCGCATTCCGCGAAGGCCATAGTGGCCGGCGCGGTAGCCGGCCTTCAGGATCTCTTCCGGAATGCCGACGCCGTCATCCTTGAAGCTGACGGTTAGCTTGGTCTGGGAGAAGGCAATGCGGACTCCCACCTGAGTCGCTTGGGCATGGCGCCAGATGTTGAAGATCGCCTCGTTGGCGATCCGCGCAATTTCGTCAGCGGCGATCAGATTGAGGGACGCTGGCTCACCCACCGTCGTGATCCGGACCGACGTTCCCGATGGGAAGACAAGGCGCTGGACGATGTCGTTGATCATCCGTTCAAGATCGTCGCCGCTCTCGGTGATCCGAAGATCGCGAACCCGTCCCCGGCCTTGTGCAAGGACCTCCTCGGCGAGATCGATCGTGCTCTCCAGCGTGCCGTGGACGGGAAGCTCGGCGGGGATCTCGTCCACCGCGAGCTGAAATTTGAGGATGAGGGCCTGAATGCTTTGCAGGAGCGTATCATGCACCTCCCGCGCGACCCGCTCGCGCTCGGCGAGCCGCTCGCTCAGCCGGACCCGCAGGCGCTGTGCGATGGTGTGCAGGCGCAGCCTGTAGAGCAGCCAGAGCGACAGCAGGGCGATCGCGATGCAGAGCGCGATGAACGCCCGCGACTGAACAAAGGTCGGCGGAATAGTGATGCGGAAGGAGAGACCCTTCTGGTTCCAGACCCCGTCGTTGTTCGCCGCGATCACGTCGAACGTATAGGTGCCCGGCGCGAGGTTGGTGTAAAAGGCTTGCCGACGCTGGCCCGGGTCGATCCAGGCTCCGTCGAAGCCTTGAAGACGATAGCGGAAGCGCACGCGGCTTGGGATCGCGAGGCTAAGCGCGGTATACTGGATCGAGATGTTCCGCGCACCTGCGGGGAGGCGAATCTCGTCCGAAAAGGGGTAGAGCTTTCCGTCCGCAGCAACTGACCTGATCGCGAGGGATGGGGCGATCCGATTGCGCTCGAGGCGGCTCGGGTCGATGCGCAGCACGCCCTGACGGGTCAGGAACCACAGCCGATCGTCGCCGCCGATCGCGACCTGCAGGCCCTGCGAATTTTGCGTACGGCTGGTGAAGCCGTCTTGTTCGTCGAAGATGTCGTGGGGGATCGGCGCCGCGGGATTATCGAACGCCCGATCAAGATCGGTCGTGGTGAGGCGCGCGATGCCCTTGTTGGTGATCAGCCAAGTGTCGCCTGTCTCATTTTGAACGATGCCGCGCACGCCACGCAGCCACGGTTGATCGGCGATCGAAATACGCTGGATGCGATGCCCGTCCCAGCGGGCGAGCCCGGTGCCGCCGCCGATAAGCAGCCCTTTGGCATTTCCGAACACGGTGGTGAGCCCTGCCACGCCGAGGCTGGACTCGGGCAGGTTGATCGTGCGTGGGCCATCAAGGACGATCACGGATTTCCGGCTGAGCGACCCGACGATTGCGCCGCGCCAGTCGAAGAAGATGTCGAGCGGCGTGCGGCGTGACGGAAGATTGGCCTGACGCCAGCCTGCGCCTTCCCGGTAGAGCATGTTCCCTGCCGGGCGTGCGAACCAGAGCTTTCCATCGCGGTCCTCACCGCAGCTCGAGACTGACTTTCCATCGGGCCAGGAGACCGTCGCGGTGATGCGACCGTCCTCGATCTTGGAGGCTTTGCCCTTCTGGGCGACCCAGATGCCGCCACGTACGCGACAGAGCGCCTGGATGTCGTCATGGAGGTCCAGGAGAAATTTAGGATCCCCGTTCGGCACGGATCGCCACAGGCGGGAGCCGTTGGTCAGGTACATGTCGCCGCGGTCGTCGGCTGCGAGCATGAAGCCTTCCGCCGAACCGCTGGTCAGCAGAGGGATGCGCTCGATATTGGATCGCCGGAACTGGTCGAGACCCATCTCGGTTGCCACCCAGATGCTGCCCTCGCGATCTTCCAGAAGCGCCACCGCCTCGTTCGAACTGAGGCCATCTGGGCTTCGGAAGTAAGAGGGCGGGCCGGCATAAGCGCCGCCTGGCCGGTCGATGCGGAAGACGCCGTCTGTGTAAGTCGATCCCCAGAGATCGCCATGCCGGTCGAACAACAGGCTTATCCGGCGCGCGGTCCGATCGGTTCCTTTGGCGGGGACGCTGAGCGGCGCCTTCGCACCGGCGAGGAAGTCGGGGAGGGCTTTGGTGCCTTGCGCATCCGAGAGCCAGATGCGGCCGGTGCGATCCTGCGCGAGGCCAGCGCCGTTCGAGATCATGAGACCGGTAGCTTCGAAGCGCGTCGATCCGTGGCGAAGGAAGAAAACCTGGGTCTGGGTCGCGAGCCAGACGGTTCCGTCGCGCGCCGCGAGGACAGCCGAAACAGCCTCGTCTTCGGGAACGCCCCAGCGTTCATTGATGCTCTTCCACTTGCCATCGGCGAAGCGCTTGAGCGCTTTTCGTCCGCGGCCGCCGACAACCCAGATCGCACCATCCTTGTCTTCGACAATCATGGTGACCTCACCAGGCGCACCGGGCATGCCCGCACGCTCGAGCCGACCGCGTCGCATTACCTCAACGCCGGCGCCTCCGGCATAGCCTACCCAGAGCTGCCCGGCGCGCGTGACCAGCAGCGCACTGACGGGGATCGAGCCCGGCGGGTGATCCTTGGCGACGGGAATGTGATCAAAGCTCGCGCCGTCGAAGCGGAACAGCCCTTCGTAGGTGCCAAGCCAGAGGAAACCGTCAGGTGTCTGCGCGAGCGCCTGGACCATGCCGGGAACGCCGTCCTTGCTGGTCCAGCTCGTGTGAGTGAACTGTTCGGCCGTCTCGTCGCTGTCCTGCGCCAGAGCCGCGAAGCTCAGCGTTGAGATCAGAATCAGGATCAAGAGGCGAAAAGCGGAAAACATGAATCTCTGAAGTCATTCGGTACGGACGAGAGAACGGCATTAACACGTGGAAGGGGCACGGACGAGCAACCCGAAAGGGTGGTCGCATGCGTGCGGCGATAGCGGCCCTGGTCCGCGAATTTTCCTCGGCAAAGTCCAGGTTGGCCATGTGACACGACACTGTTCGCATGTGCTTTCGTGTGAAGATCCTACAATCCTTCATGGGTCGCCGACGTCAGGCTCTTTGTCGAAGCGACGGAGATCAGACATGGATGCAGTGACCACCAAATGCCCGATGGGCGGCGCGCCGAAAGCGCCGCGAACGATGCGTTCTCTTCTGGGGCGAACCAACCGCGACTGGTGGCCCAAGGCGCTGCCGCTGACGATCCTCAGCCAACACGGCGTGTCGCCGAGTCCGTATCCTGTAGACTTCGATTATCGCGCCGCGTTCACAGCCCTCGACTATCAGGCGGTCAAGGCCGACCTGCGCGCCTTGATGACCGACAGCCAGCCCTGGTGGCCGGCCGACTATGGGCATTACGGGCCGTTCTTCATCCGCATGGCCTGGCACTCGGCGGGCAGCTATCGCAGCGGCGACGGGCGCGGCGGTTCGTCCTCGGGCTCGCAGCGCTTCGCGCCGCTGAACTCTTGGCCCGACAACGGCAATCTCGACAAGGCGCGCCGCCTGCTCTGGCCGATCAAGCAGAAATATGGCGCGAGCCTCAGCTGGGCCGACCTTCTCATCCTGACCGGCAACGTCGCGATCGAGTCGATGGGCGGTCCGATCTTCGGCTTCGGTGGCGGTCGCGAAGACGTGTACGAGCCTAACCTAGACGTCTTCTGGGGTGAGGAAGCGAACTGGGTCGGCAACCCGGAAAACCTCACCCGCATCGACGAGACCGACGGTCGCTCACTCGAAAAGCCGCTCGCTGCCATCCAGATGGGCCTGATCTATGTGAACCCGGAAGGTCCGGGGAGCGTGCCCGACCCGGTTGGCTCGGCGCGCGACATCCGCGAGACCTTCGGCCGGATGGGCATGAATGACGAGGAGACCGTGGCGCTGACCGCCGGCGGCCATACCTTCGGCAAGTCGCACGGCGGCGGCGACGCCGCGACCGTCGGCCTCGCGCCGGAAGGCGCGGACATCGCGCAAATGGGGCTCGGTTGGATTTCGACCAACGGCACCGGCATGGGCGACGATGCCATCACCTCGGGCATCGAGGGCTCGTGGACACCCACGCCGACGACATGGGATATGACCTATTTCGAGATGCTGCTCGACCACAACTACGAACTGGTCCGCAGCCCGGCCGGTGCCCATCAGTGGCAGCCCGTCGGAAATCCGGCCGAGACGCTGGCGCCCAAGGCGCACACGCCGGGCACCATGGTCCCGACGATGATGACCACCGCCGACATGGCGCTGAAAGTTGACCCGGCTTACCGGGCGATCCTCGATCGCTACCGCGCCGATCCCGCGCACTTCGCGGACGCTTTCGCCCGTGCCTGGTTCAAGCTCACGCATCGCGACATGGGCCCCAAGGCGCGCTATCTCGGCCCGGATGTGCCCGCCGAGGATCTGATCTGGCAGGACTCGATCCCAGCCGCCGACTATGCGGCGATCGCCGCCGATGACATCGCCTGCCTCAAGGAGGCGATCATCAACTCGGGGCTATCGGTCGCGGAGCTGGTCGGAACCGCCTGGGCGTCGGCGTCGACCTATCGGGGTTCCGATCGTCGCGGCGGCGCCAACGGCGCGCGGATCCGGCTTGCGCCGCAGCGGACCTGGGCGGTCAACCAGCCAGAGCAGCTCGATCGGGTTCTGGCCATCCTCGAAAAGCTTAAGGCCGACTTCGACTCCAGCTCGAAGGACGGCAAGAAGGTGTCGGTCGCCGACCTGATCGTGCTCGCGGGATCGGTCGGTATCGAGCGCGCCGCCGAGGCCGCCGGCCTGCAGGTCGAGGTGCCGTTTCTCGCGGGCCGCACCGATGCGCTGCAGGAGGAGACCGATGCAGATAGCTTCGCCTTTCTCGAACCGCGCGCTGACGGCTTCCGCAACTATCTGGAGACGCCGTTTGACGTCACGACCGAAGAGCTGCTGATCGACCGGGCCCAGTTGCTCGGCCTCAGCGTGCCCGAGATGACGGTGCTGGTCGCGGGGTTGCGGGTCCTGGGCGTCAATCATGGTGGCTCGACGCGTGGCGTCCTCACCGATCGCGCAGGCCAGCTCACCAACGACTTCCTCGTCAACCTGCTCGACATGGCGATCGGCTGGAAGGCGGCTGCCGAGGGCAACACCGAGACCTTCGTCGGCACCGACCGGGTAACCGGCGCCGAGCGCTGGACCGCCTCGCGCGTCGATCTCGTCTTCGGATCGAATTCGCAACTCCGGGCGGTCTGCGAGGTCTATGCCGGTGCCGATGCGGGCGGGAAGTTCGTGACCGACTTCGTTGCTGCCTGGACCAAGGTCATGAATGCGGATCGCTTCGATCTGCTGAAATGAGCTGATGGGGGAGGGGCGCAGTGCGCTTCTCCCCGATATCGCAAGATAACTTCTGGGAGATCTCTAGAGGACTTATGCCTGCATGTAATCGGTCAGCGCACTTCGCGATCTCCGGGCGCGTCGGTTAAGCGCGGCACAAGCTTCCAATGATAAGGTAGCGAGATGTTTTCGGTTCGGTTCGTTAATCGACAAGGTCGCCTGCTTGTAGAGCGGAGCGGCTTCCTCGAATTGGAGGAACCGCGCCGCTTCCACACAGCCATTTGTGGCGGCATCGCCGAGGTGACACGGACGGGAGCCGCCTTCGACATTCTTATCGACAATTCCGCCGGGCTCCCGCTCGCCAGCGACGTCGCCACCAATTTCGAGAGCATCGCTGTGGACATCCGCTCGAGCGGTGCCCGACGGATTGCGTTCGTGATCCCCGGTGGCGTCAATCGCATCCAAGCCATAAGAATTTTTCAGCCCAGTAGCGACGATCGGATCGGCGTATTCGTGGATGCTTCCGCTGCGGAAGAATGGCTGCTTCAATTACCGTCATTGCGCAGCGCAGCGGGTCACTGATTGCAAATCCTCGTGAGCGCTATCCTGTGTGATCAAAAAAATGGCCGCACGGGGGCGGCCTTGAAGTGTTAGGAGAGGATGCCTGAAAGGCGTCGTTATGCTGCACCTGCGAAGGCGACGTTGCGAGGGGCTAAGATGAGGTCGCCTGCGGCCCTTTGGAGAAGCAGATGACCCTCGACGAATATGAGAATGGTGGCCGCACGCTCTACTCCGAATTTGCCGAGGCGGTGGCAGCGATCCTCCAAGCCTCAATCGCCGAGCATAGCGGGCTGCGGTTGCAGAACATCCAGCGCCGAGCGAAGGAGCCAGCATCGCTTCGGGTAAAGCTGACCAAGGCGGGTGCCGCGAACAATGCTCAGATCGCGGATTTCGCGAAGGATGTCTCTGGGTGCCGACTCATCTTCTACACCAATGGCGACGTCTATCGCTTCGGGCAGAGCGGCATCTTACGCGAGAATTTCACGATCGATTACGAACGCTCGAAGATCCACTATCCCGACAATAAGGAAGAGGGCGCGGAGTTCTTCATTTCCGAAAATTGGGTGGTAACGCTCAGCGAGGCCCGATGCGCTCTGTCTGAATATCGTCGCTTTGCCGGACTGCGCTGCGAAATCCAGGTACAGACGATCCTCGACCATGCCTGGGCCGAGATGGCCCACGATACTATCTACAAGCCGATGTCGGACGTAGGGTTCGGCGCGGCGAAGATAGAGGGGATGCGCAAGCGATTACGCAAGGTCATGCAGGAATTCCTGCAGCCTGCGGGCTACGCCTTCGACAAAATCGCTAGCGATTACGCCCAACTTCGTGACGGGATAGAAATGTTCGACAGCGATGCGCTCGGCGTGATCGCAGGCTGCGCTGACCGAAATGCGCTCGATGATGCCGTCGAACGGTTCTCGAACTACGTGCTTCCAAACTATGATGATTACATCGCTGCCGCGCCCGAGATCATTGAGGTCCTCTCGAATGCGGTGATCCGGGCACCTCGGATGCTCGATATTCCGCACAAGGCCTACGGCCACGAATATCCGGGCACGAAGAGTCAGGCCATCATCGCGAAGATCTGTCGCATCCTGGAGAGCGGGTATCTCCTTTACGCAGCGCCCGAGCGTATGTTCGACGCGCTAATCGCGATGCGGAGCGCGGCAGTAACCGACGATGAGCGCAAGCCTATCGACGATCTCATCCGACGGTTTGCCCAGCACGATTTGCGCGCCTGGAAGCAGGTCGGACCGGGGCTCCAGAGGCTTCTGGTCGACAAAATTGCGGCACTGGACGACGCCGAATTCCTTGCGCGGGCTCCGAGTGTCACGATCATGCTTCGGGAAGCATTGTCTAGCACGGTGACCGGCACGAGCTGGAAGGCAGATGCCATGCTTCTGCACTCCGGATCGGTCTCGGTCACCGACGACCTCAAGGCTGTCCGCAGACAGGCCCTCCACGAGCTCGAGCGTCTGCACGTACTGCTCGACGATGATGCTGCCCGCAAAGACGTGCGCCACGCCATGCTTGCAGCCGGCAACACGCCGAACAACTCCGGCTACTCCGACCTGCTCGGCGAGGTCATCATGAATGACCTGACGCACGTTTTCGGGTTCTTTACCAAGATGATTCCAGGCTTCGGCTTGGAGGCGCGCCGGCAGCTCGAAACAGAGCTCCATCGCAAGTTCTACGCCTATCATGTGCTTCCGCCCGGAATGGCCGATAACGCGCAATTGGCCGCGGCCCATGCGCGCTTGCTAGAGGCGTTTGCCGCCTGCCGGGCTGCGCTCGAAGGCGACCTCGATTTCGATCGGTATCGAATGCTGGTCGGACACGACAGCGTGACCCGCAGCATGTGGGAGAAGCCGGGCTTCGATTACGAGGCGTCGACGAAGGATCGATCGTCCGCCATCGAGGAGATGGTCGCGAGCGTGACTGCGAAGACCGCCGACGAATGGCTGGCGCGCCTCGAGCGTTTTGTTGTGACCGAGAGCAACGATGGCGCCTTCTTCTTTGGGCTGCAGGAGTTCATCAAAAAGCTGGCGCATGCTAATCCGGAAATCCTGCTGGACTGGGTGCCGAAGCTAAGCGATCGCCTTGCGACCTGGTTGCCGGGGATGCTCCACGACCTGTCGGAGGCAGGCCAAGGTGCCGCGATCGACCCGCTCATCGAGACATGGGTTAGCGAAGATCGTCACCTGTCGTCGATTGCATATTATCTCCAATTCGCAGCGGCATTTCGCCTCGACCTGCTCTTGGCCATCACCGGCAAAGGACTTGCCAGCGGCGAGGAGCTTGTCCTGCACAACGTCGCGATAGCGGCAGCGCGCCAGTCCGCCAAACATAACGAGCCCATGTTCGACGAAGTCTTTTTGCCTGCGGTTCGGGTGCTTTCAGCGCGCAAACTGTTTGGCTGGGCCGGTGGCATGTTCAATTGGAACCAGGTGAGTCTGCTGCGAGGGCTCTCGACTGCCCAGACGGAAGCGTTGCTTGGGTTGCTTCTCGATCTTCCCAGACTTGGCAGCAATGGCGAGGCCATGCTCGCGGTTCTTGCCGAGGAAAACATACAAGCGGTCATCGACTTCATCGGCCAACGATTCCAACATGAGCACGATGGGTTCGAGGTCAGCTATGAGAATCTGCCGCATGGTCTTTACTATCTGAAAGACCCGCTTGCCGCAGCGCCCGTGGAGATTGTCGCCGCTGCCCGGGCATGGTTCGATCGTAATCGCAGCCTGTCGGAGTTCCGGGGCGGACGGTTGATCGCTGAGCTTTTCCCGAATCTGGAACATCCGCTTTATCCGCTCCTCCTCAACCATATTGAAGAAAGCCGTGATGGCATTGAGTTCGTGCTCTCGGTGCTCCGCGCCTATGAGGGGCAGACATTCTTGCATCCGCTGCTGCGTGCGATTGTGGGCATTCTTCCCCCCGACGATGAACTGCTTCGGATCGTCGACATTGTCATCGACTCCAGCGGCGTGCTTGTAGGCGATTATGGCAGTGTCGAGGCCCAGGAAGCGCGGCGGGCGCTCGTCGCCGAATGGGAAACCGATGAAAGCGAAGCTGTCCGGGCATTCGCTGCGACCTTCGTGAAGGCTGCGGATAATCAACTCGCTATGGAGCGTCGTCGCGCCGATCGATCGGTCGCCTTGCGCCGAATCGAGTTCGGCGATGATGGCGACTGAGGAATGCGCCGCCCGGGCGGGTTTGACGCTGCGGGATGCACTCAGTCGCAGGCCAGGCTTGCCCGCAGCCTCGGTGTGACGAAGTCGAGAAAGGTGCGCAGGCGCGGGGACATAGAGGGCCCGCCGGTATGAACGGCGAACACCTCTTCGAACTGCCGTGGAGCGGCCCCTTCGAGCACGCGTACCAATCTCCCGGCCTTGATGTCCTCAGCGGCATGGAACTGACCGATCCGCGCGAGGCCGACGCCGTGTACCGCCATGCGGCGCACGCCTTCACCACTATTCGCGAGGAAATTGCCGCTGACAGCTCGGTCGATGGCCCTGCCATTCTCCTCGAGCGGCCAACTCGCGACCGACCGGCGGAAGTTGAAGCCCAGACAATTATGCGCGTCTAATTCCGCTATGGTACGCGGGACTCCATGTCGAGCGAGGTAGTCCGGGGAGCCAACGATAATGCGGGGGGAGCGCCCAAGTTTGGTCGCCACGAGGTTGGATACGGAGAGGGTGCCGACCCGGAACGCCAGATCGGTGCGCTCAAGGTAGAGATCGACGACCTCGTCCGACAGCGAGAGGTCGATCGTGACCTTGGGGTGCTGTGCCCAGAATTCCGGGAGCAACGGTTCAAGCTCGTAGATGCCGTATCCGACGGAGGCGCTGATGCGGATTGTGCCGGAAATCTCGGCTCCGCCGCTGGCAATGACGTTGTCGAGGTCGTCCATCTCTTGCAGAATCTCGAAGCACCGGTCATGATAGAGCTGGCCGGCGTCCGTGAGGGAAAGTCGCCGCGTTGAGCGCTCGATCAGCCGCACGCCGAGCCGTGTCTCGATCCGCCCCACCATCTTCCCCACTGCTGATGCCGTCATGTGTAAGCGGCGGCCAGCTTCCGAGAAGCTGCCTGTTTCGACGATGCGGGTGAAAACCCGCATCTCGCTCGCCCGATTATCCACGCTCGCTCCATCATTCGGGAATTGAGTTCCGAACTCTTGATCGTTGCGGCGCGGTTATCAAGCGAGAAGGGACGACGCATCTGATGGAGCGACCCCAGTGTGGTCAGCCGGAAGGCGTTTCGGCGGGGCCGGCAGCTGGTGTATCAGATCCTGAGGAATGAATATGGCACTCAAAGACATTCTCCCCGGCAAACTCGGCTTCGGCGCCGCGCCGCTCGGCAACATGTTTCGCGACATCCCCGAGGACGAAGCGCTGGCGACGGTTCAGGCTGCGTGGAACGACGGCATCCGCTATTTCGACAACGCGCCGTTCTACGGGGCAGGGCTTGCGGAGTTGCGCATGGGTGAGGCGCTGGCCGGCAAGCCGCGCGACGAATATGTGATCAGCAGCAAGGTCGGTCGTGTCATCCTTGACGAGCTCGAAGACGTCAGCGCGCGCGAGCAGGGCGAGAAGGCCGGTGTGTTCGCCCATGGCCGCGCCAATCGGATCGTCAACGACTACAGCTATGACGCGACGCTGCGCTCGATCGAGGGAAGCCTCGAGCGGCTTCGCACTGATCATATCGAGATCGCGTTCGTCCATGACCTCGCCCAAGATTTCTGGGGCGACGAGTGGCTGGCGAAATTCGAAGAGGCTCGCACCGGTGCATTCCGGGCGCTGGACCGACTGCGCGACGAGGGCACGATCAAGGCCTGGGGCCTTGGCGTGAACAAGGTCGAGCCGATTGAACTGGTCCTGGGCCTAGACGAACCGCGCCCGGACGCTTTCCTTTTGGCGGGCCGCTACACGCTGCTCGATCACAGCAGCGCGCTTCAGCGCGTGATGCCGATGGCAGCCGCGAGCGGTGCCGGCATCGTGGTGGGCGGTCCGTATAGTTCAGGTGCGCTCGTCGGCGGGCCGAACTTCGAATATGCGCCGGCGACGCCGGAGATTCTCGACAAGGTCGCACGGATCAAAGCCATCGCCGATCGTCACGGTGTGAGCATGAAGGCGGCCGGCCTGCAGTTCTCGCTTGCCAACCCGTCAGTGGCGGCGGTGATCCCTGGCGCTAGCCGGCCGGGGCGTATCGTGGAGGATCGCGCGGCCTTGGAAGAGAGCGTTCCGACCAACTTCTGGAGCGAACTGCGGGCAGCGGGTCTCGTGGATCCGGCGGCGCCGCTGCCTGCCGGGAACTGAACAATCGACTGCCCGCGCCCGTGTGCGGGCAGTCGTCAAAACTAGCGCGCCAATCCGACGCGTTCCCCATCGATGCCAAACTCTTGCGGAGATCCCGCAATAATTGCGGAGAAAGATTTCGCATTGGCGCCGAAATTTAGGGAAAGTCTCCTGCCTTTGCAGAGACGGAGCCCGCGAATGTGGATGGGATCGATCGATCGGACATCGTACCTCTCTGCGTTAGAGGAACTGCCGGTGATAGAGCGAGCGACCTTCATTTTGGCAAGCACGGATGGCCTATCCTATCGGGAAATCGGCTTTCGGCTCGGCATGGATTCATCGTCGGTCGAGACGCATTTTGCAGCCGCGCTCTCGAGCATGTGCATTCGTCTCGTCGATAAATAAACCTCGACGGTGACGTGCTGCGTCAGTCCGCTTTCGCGGTAACCTCCTCTGAAAGCGCGGCGATGCGGGCTCTGCAAATGTTATCCACGAGCCGCCCGAGCTCCTCGACTTGCTGACCCAGCCAGGTCAGCTCTTCTGCCGTGATCCGGTAGTGCTTTGAAAAGCGAGCTTTCACGTAGGCGTCTTTGAGCTTCTCGAAGCGGGCGCGGTCGGAGCGGGTATCCATCGGCCAAGCCGTCCTGAGCCTTCCATCCAAGCGTTCCGCTTGGGTACGAAGGAAAGCGAGATTATGGACGTGAGGCGTGTAGAAGCTGACCGTCAGAAGAACGCAGTGGTAGAGACGTTCTGCGGCTTGATGAAGCTGAAAGGCAGCATTCTTCAATCGCCCTTTTTCTAGATTGAAAGCATAATTCTCGAAAAACTCACCTGCACTCGGAAACCATTCGTCATAGTATTCTTGCGCCAAGGATAGCGCTTGCACAGGAGTCTTTGGCTTGGGCTGAAGTAGCTCGCTGTCGTCGGTTTGATACAGCGCAATGCCGTCGCGCGCGACATCGATAAAGAAGTATCGTCCGTGAGCGAGGCCGTCATTCACCTCTTGTAGCGAATGAACGATAAAATTCACTGGCGTACGAAGGGCGTGCGTAATCGACAACTCTTGAATGAGCCGCGCTTCCGCGCGCGCCCAGTATGCGACGCGATCGGTGAGTTCCTTCTGATTTACGATCACCAGCAGGTCGAAGTCCGATTGGTACCCCTTCGAGGTATGTGGTTCATCGACCCAGCCGCCCCGGGCGTAGGACCCGTAGAGGATCACCTTGAGGATGCGGCCCAGCTTCTTCTCGCCGGTAGGGTTGCCCTTGGCGTCGTTGAACTCCTCGAACAGGATCTGGACGACACGCTCGAGCTCGCGCCGCTTGTTAGCTGGGAGGTGGTCGAGATCGGTCTTCATGCTGTTTTCGGTCAATCAGGTGAGGGGGAAGCGCTCGGGATCATCTTCCCATGGGTTGAATATGGCTGCACCGCTATGCTGCGTGTCCTTCACGTTCCGCGTGACAAGGAACAGGTCGTGCTCGATGGAGGTCGCAGCCAGCATCGTGTCGATGACTGGCGGTGCTTGTCGCGTCTGCCGTTTCACGTCGCCCGAGATTGCGCCCCATCGATATATGATCGCATCGTCGACTGAGAGGATGCGATCGCTGAATCGGTCGATGAGAGCGTCTCTGACCGCCATGTAGCGAGAGCGATCGGGATGGTCCGGCTCCAGATTGTGGATGCCCTTTTCATATTCCGCCAGCGTGAGAACGCTCAGATACATGCGGTACTCCGGCTGATTAGCCGCCCACGCCTTGACGCTCGGAGCGCCGTTCGGGCTCGCAAGCGCGGAAATGACGTGGGTATCGAGCAGCCATCCATTCACAAGGCAACGTTCCGGCCACGGTCGATTTCGCGTTCGATCGGCAGACCGTCGAGGCCGAGACCCTCTAGAAAGGAAACCAAACCCGGCCGCTCCTGTGCTTCTGGGAGGAGCCTATTCAACTCGGCTACGCTCATGACCACGACTGCTTCGCGCCCTCGCACCGTTACCCGCTGCGGTCCTTCGCTCTCGGCCAGGCGCACGAGTTCGCTGAAGCGCGCCTTTGCGTCTTCAAGCTTCCATGTGCCTCCGTGGGAGGCCGTTTCACGGCCGCCTTTGCGCACAGCAATCGCCATGTTGGCCTCCACCTGACTAGCTGGTCAGCTATAGTGCGAACGGCGCGTGTGAGCAAGTCGCTTGCTGTCGCGCCGCATCAAGCTCCGCAAACTTTGCGGGAAAAAAGACTTCGATCTCGTAGTTTGGTTCTGTTATGGTACGAACCGAGAACGGTCATGCAAAAACTTAGAACCAATGAGCCTGTCGAAACGCCGGATGCATCACCGGCTCCTAAGCTCGTCGATTTCCTATGGCGACCTCTGATAGCGAAAGTCTGGTGGGCATCGATTCCGGCTTACTGGCTAGCGATGGGCGATCCCACGCGGCCGACCTTTCTAGATCCGTTTGCCGAGAGCGGATACTCGATGATCTTAAACCTCGTGTTTCTCCCGATGACGGCGTTGGTCGTGCTCGGTGGGCGGTGGTTCGCTCATCTCCAGCGCGGCGTGGATTATAGTTCTGGCGAGCACATTCGGCGGTGCGAGGGCGGGCCGAATTGGAGTGTTGACCAATTTGACCCTCGCTCGGGACCTATGTGGATTGGGAGCCGTGCGATGGATGAAGCGGTCAAACGAAGTAAGAAGCGCTAATCCTTGCGGTTCCTGAAGGTCGGATCGCCATCGTCCGAACTCTGATCTCGATCAGAGCGGAATCTACCAGTCGAAAGCACGGACTTCTGTTCGATTGAAGTAATTGGAGCTGCCCAATCCCAGGTCGATCGACCAGATGCGGATTCAGCCAGATATTTGTTTCGCAGACCGTCGGGCCCAAGAATTCGCCGAGATAGTTCTTCTCCAAACGCTCGTTCAGGTGCGTTCGACCTCCCCGCGGCTCGCTCTGCTTCGGCGATAGCAGTTCGGACATCGTAGTTCACAATATCCATCGACCCAGAAGCGACCGATCGTGTGCTGCCGGTTTCGTTGCTGTCGACACTAGCTTGTGCCTCTCCTTGGGTCGAAGCCTTGATACCCGAAGCTGCCCCCTTGCCGTCGGATCCGGATGCACCACCGCCAGCACTTAAAGTGCCTCCGATATGCCACGACGTGCCCATCGTGGTTTGCTTGTCTGCGCTGCGGTCCAGGGAACGCGTCCAACCGGTCTGCGCCATGACTGCCTGAACGTCGCGCTGAAGCGTATCAGCCACTTGGGGCTTCAGGCGCCATTGACCCTTGCGATCCATTTCGAATCCACCGCGCAGCCAGTTGCTGAGCTCGACCTGGCCTTCCTTCCCCCCTCCGAGGAAATGCTCGATGGTATCCGGCCCGGCCTGCTTGCCAGCCTCGAACCGGGTGCTGGTGTCGGAGCGCGCCGTGCGGCTGAAATCGGTGCTGCTGGAGACGAGCAGGTCATTGTCTGCAAGGCTGAACCTCGCCCGCCCGCCGTTGGCGATCGCGCCCAGCTGGCTCTGGTTGATGAGGCCCGCGCGCCACATGCCGGCGGCAGCATCAGGCGTGAGATTGAGGCTGAAATCGCCATTCTGGTCCATGGCGATCTGGCGTTTGCTCATCTTGATGCCGCGGTCGGCGAGCAGTCCCTGAATCCGAGTTAGCCGCTCCTTATCGACGATGCTGGTGAGCCGGTCGTTGCGCGCGCGATCGGCCGCGCCGGTAGCGCCACCTTCCTCCATGTCGATCTGGTTGCCCGATGTGCGAGTGAGCGCCTGGATGAAGCTGTCGAGCCGCGCCGCCTCCCGCGTCGAGACGCCGGCGGCGGCGGCGCCCTCTGCGAATCCGAAATCGTCGGACTGTTTGCGCTGCTCGCCGATCCGTGCCGCAGAACGTGTGCCGTCGAGCCCAACCTCCTTTTGAGCGTCGAGCTTGCCGGAACGTTCGGCGAAATCATAACCGGCGGCGTCGCGGGTGCGGCCATAAACGCTCGTGCCTTCACGGCCGGCCTCGGCCGTCGCACCGTCGGCGGTCCCGACCGAAACAGCGGCGTTGTACCGCTCAAGAGCGTGCTCGACCTGGGCTTCCGATCGACCGGTCGACTTGGCGAGCTGGGAAATCGCCGTGCTGCGTGCCTCGCCCGAGAGCGCACTGATGAAGGAGATCCGGCGCGACGTCTCGGCGAGAGGCAGGCCGAGCATTTCGGAGGCATCCCGCTGGCCGGTGTTCGATCCGGTGCGCCACGCTTGCTCGGCAGCGACGTTCGACCGCTCTATTTCTGCCACGTTGCCGCCCGAAAAATCGCGCCGGCCCGCCATTGCACCCGCCTGGACCTGCGCGCTGGTGAGATCGTTGGTGAGCATCTGCTCCTGATCGTAAGCGTTTGCGATGAGCTTCGCGAAGGTCGGGTCCGACTGGGCGTCGGCGATCACGCCCGACGCTTTCAAGCTCGCGTCCTCGGGTGAATAGCCTGCGCGCTCAAAATTGCGGGTCGCAGCCTGCATCATCATCCCGTAGGCGCGCTGATCGCCGAAGGCCTTCCACTGGACGAGGTTTTGGGTGAACGCGGCGAAGCTGCGCTCACCGGCCTCTCCATCGCCGAAATAGGTGTTGCCGAGCGCCCGCAGCGCGTCTTTTTCGGCAAATTGCTGGATCGCCGTGGTTGTCGCATTGGCCCTGACCGCTCGTGAAACGTCCGGGTCCGAGATGTCCTTGCCAGCAAGCGCTGGTGCAAGGCTGCCCAGCTGTCGCGAACCCTCGATTCCGCCGAGGGCGAAGGGTGTACTGCCTGCTGCGCCTGGGCTGTCGCCGAGGATGCGGTTGGCCTCGCCAAAAGCGCGGTTGGCGCCGAAGGTCGAGCGCTCGCCGAAGTCGCCGAAGCTCGACGTTGCCGCCGCCCGGGTCCGGGTGCCGAACGCGGAAGCTTGCGCCTCCAACGCGGACGCCTGTCCCTCGGGGGTCGCCATCGGTGCCGCCGCCGACGACGCCTGACCAGCGACGCTGAGCGACCCGGAGGTGAAGGAGGTGAAGACATTACCGCTGAAGCGGAAGACCGTGAACACGAAGGCGCCCGCAAGGCCGGCGGCAGCGGTACGAAACGACCCGAACACCGCCAGCGCCTTCATTGCAGCGGACGGCGCCAGCAGCCAGGCGTTCGCAGCGAGCGCGTTGGAGCGCATCTCCTCGAGCGTCGCCATCGCGCGACCGAGGGTCAGTTGGTAGATGCCGGCGTCAATCACGCCCCACAGGGCGACAAAAACGAACAGGCCGAACGCGAAGCTCGCGACACGCATGTTGATCGGCGTGAGGATGAACAGCAGCGCGATTGGGACCATGAAGAGCATGATCCCGAACACCGTCGCCCGGATAGTCGGCATCCATTCGTTCGCGACCGACATGGACGCGAGACCACTCGACATCACCGCACGGTTCGCCATCACTCGCGCAGCGCTGGCAGGCGAGTCCTCGAACAGCACGTCGCCCACGGCGTTCCCCAAAAGGATGTGCGTCATCAACGCCTGAGCGGTGAGGGGGCGCTTTAGCATCATGTCGCCCATGTCGCCGAGCTGTGATCGGCAGCGCGTCAGTTGCTGCGCATTGTCCACGTCGAAGCCGGTCCTCGCGCAGATCTGCCGGGTATAGGCGTCAAAGAGATTGGGGTCGGAAAGCCGGTCCGAGATATAAGCCCAGGCGTCCGAGCAGCTCATCGTCGTGCCGCCCTTGTCGGCATCGGTATAGACCGTCGAGAAGGTCGAGGGACCGGCCATGGCAGCGAAGGCTGCGGGCAGATCGGTCGTGCTGCGGAACAGCTTGTCGTCATCGACGCCGTATGCGGCCGAGACGCGCGCGACCGGATAGCATTGGCGGACATAGTCCTTGATCGTCGCATCAAGGAAGGTGTCGGTCATCGGTCCGCGCGGGGAGACCGCGTTCAGGAACAGGTCGAAGCTGTGCCCGCCCGCGCCGAATTCGATCTTGGCATTGGGGTCGAGCGTGTTGTCGTCGATTGTCTCGACGAGCGCGCGTTCGATCATGTTGGTGGCGCCCGCCACCAGCACCAGCAGATTGGGTACGCCGCCGACCGGCTGATAGGCATTGCGGACGCGGTCATAGACATGGACCGTGCCGGTCGTCGCGATCAGACCGACGAACAGGCCTATGCCGATCAGCATCTGGAAGCCGAAGGCTACCAGGCCCATGCCGGTACCCCGCACGCTGGCGATGATCGCACCGAGCCCGATGCCGACGGTCGCGACGATCAGCACCAGCGTCTCGTATCGCGGATCGGCGAAGATCATCGACACGAGCCGGAAAGCGTCCACGGTTTCGGCGAAGCCGTCATAGGTGTGGAAGCTGGCCTCCACCGCCCAGGCCGGGGAGGTGGCGAAGGCGAGGATCGCACCGGTGAGGAGCTTGGTCAGGCGGCGCATGGCGATCCTTGCGCTCACTGGTTACGCGCCGCGGCAGCGCCGGCGGCATCCCTGGCGTCACGGTCGCGCGCCCGGATCAGACCCGAATAGCTCGCGGACAGATTGGCCGCCGACAACGCCGCCATATAGCTCTGGCGCATCTGCGCGCGCTGCCGGAGCACCTCATCGCGCAGGTCGCGGAGTTGCTCGATCCCCTTGGAGAGGATCTTGGTCTGGCAGACGTTGGTATTGTTGACGTCGGCGGCGCCTGCGGTGGTGGTGCCGCGCTCCGCGTTGGTCACCGTATAATCGATGGTGCGCGTGAGATCGTTGAGCATCTGGTAGGCAAGGGTGAGCGCCACCAGCTCGTCGGTATCGGCGATCACCGAGTCGACCACGCCCTGGCGGACGCCCCATTCCAGCATGCGATAGACGGGGAGGGTGCGCACGTTCGCCACGAACTGCTTCTCCTCGGGGCTCAGCGCCGCGCGGGTTCGGATCTTGGTCGCGATCGATTCCATCCGGTCGCGGGCGAGGATGAGGGCGCCTTTGCCGGTACCATCCTGCGCGCAGTCGGTCGCGGTCGGTGGGATGCTGAGCGACCGCTTCTGGACGCGCCCGGTCAGGAAATCCTGTGCGCTCTCGGTGTCCTGCCCAGGGCATTGCGGGATCGCCGTGAACAACGGCACCTTGTCGGTCGGATCCCAGCGCATGTAGACGTCGCCCACCCGGGCGCGCATCACGGCCGCCCAGTCGCCGGCACCGACGCGTGATGCGGCATGGGAGAGCAGCGAGCCGGATCGGAAGATCTCGGTCACCTCGGCCGGGCAGTTCGCGAGTGAGTCCTTCAGGTCTTCGGTCGGGTTGTTGTTGTTCGCCTCAATCTTCTCGCGGCTCTGCTGATAGCTTTTTTGGCGAAGCCCTGCTTGACCGAGCGGTAGCCGGTCATCTCCTCGATGATGCCGCTCATATTGTCGTCGCCCTTGGCGATCTGGACCATACGGTTCGCGAGACGGCAGTCGTTGACCTGAATCGAATTCAGAAAGTTGGTCGCCGCCTCCATCTTCGAGATGATGTTCCCCATCTTCTCGTCAAGCGTTTCGAGCAGATACTGGAACGCGACCGCAGGGGCGGCCTGCAGGATGCTTTCAAGCTTCTGGACCAGATAGTCGGGATCGAGGAACGACATGCCGCCAAGGAACATGTCGATGCCACCGCAGCCCGCCTTCACCTTGGGCAAGCTCACCGACATCAGATAGTCGTTATGGACGTCGACCCGCCCCGACATCCCGCCTGCGGTCAGATAGCCGCGCGTCTGATCCTCGAAGCTGCCAGGCGACGTATAAGTGACATTGTCGAACCAGCTCTCCGCCCAGCTCTGGGCGGAGGCCGGCGCTGCCGTCAACAGCGAGGCGAAGAGGGCGGCCGCGAGCAACCCGGCGACGCGGGCGAGGAAGCAGAGCATGACGGACTCCAATGGGAATAGAAGGGGAGGGACGGCGCCGAGCCCGCCATGCTCAGCGCCGCTCCCTGGTTGCGGTGGGCATCTCGACGATGCCGGTGAATTTCGACATGGCGCGCACGCCGACGGCCGGCCGTACGCCGGTCAGCATCTTGGCCGCGAGGTAGAGGTTGCGCGCGAGGTTGGGGCCGTGGTCGGTGCCGATCGCCACCGGCACCACACGGTTCTCGTCGGCGATCGGGCGCACCCAGGCGACGGGATGGCCGACCCAGGGCAAGCCCAGCCTGCCCGAGCGTATCATCGCCTCGTTGGGATTGATCGTCTGGACCCTCCAGCCGTAGCGCCGGGCGAGCGTTGTCAGCTTTGTCCATAGGTCGCCGCAGGGGATGCAGCGCGCTGCGGTCGACATCTCGATGACGAAGGCCGGCCCCTGGCCGGTGAGGGTGGCGGCGAAATCATCGGGAAACTCGCGCGTGACGGGTACGCGAGAGAGCCAGGCCTGCATCGTCGCCTGATCGGGCACGGGGTGGATTGCCGCCCGCATTGCCTGTTCGCGCGTGATGGTCTGCGCGGTCGCGCAGGTCCCCGTCGCGATCACGAGGCCGGGGATGCCGAGCAGAAAGACGAAGCGAGTCATGGCCGGCGCTCCGCATTGGCGACGACGAGATCGCCGCCGAGCACTTGCGGATCGGTCGCGGAGACCGGACCGTTGCCGAGCGCGTCGAAGAAGCCGGCATCCTCACCGGGGCCGGTCATGAACTGCTCGGGTCGAATATCGCCGCGCAGCAGCCGGACTGCCTGATAGGCCATCTGCGAGAGGTTCGGATACGCCTCTACGCCTGAGGCGATGACCATACGCTGCTGGCTCGCGCGCCGGATCACCATTGTCGTGGGCGTGATCTCGACGCCGAAGCGCTGGGCGACGTCGGGGCGGCGATCGAGGTCGACCAGCGTCACCTGCCAGCCCATCTCCTCCTGGAAGCGTTGGATGATGGGCCACTGGACGCGGCAATATCCGCAGGTCGCCCGACCAAACATCACGAGTGCAAACTCGCCCGCCTGGGATCGCAGGTAGGAGCGCCGGATGGCGTCCTTCTCGGCGGTCATCTCGGAACGGGCATCACCGACCATCGGATTGGCCGACTTCGAGTTCAGCTCCGGGTGCTGGAGCATGGCGATCTGGGTGACGCCTGCGAAGGCGCGTGCCTTGCGTCGTGCGAAGTCCTGCAGTCGCCAGAAATCGGCGACCGCATCGACGGTCAGAACGGTTGCCGCATAATCGCGCTGCTGTTCTATCAGCTTGCGGATTTTGGGTGGTGTCCAGGTTGCGAGTTCCGCCATCGGCGGGATCGCAGGCTTCTCCAGCGCGTCGGCATCGTCCTGCTTGCTCGCCGGGGGAGGCGGCGACTGATACCACCAATAGCCGTGCTTGTCGGCGCCACTGCGATCGGGCGCGGACTGGGCCGTTGCCGGCGCAGCGAACAGCGCGAGGGATATGAGGGCGCTGGGGCCAAAAGACCCGCCAGTCGCCATATGGGATCGCAATCGTTGTACCATGCGCGGACGGTGCTGTTCCGTTGCGGTCGCTTCAAGGCAGCGGGCACTTCAGTGCCGTTTGTGCAAAATTTCGTCTTTCAGGACGGCAGCGCGGACTCTGGAGCCGGCTTTTCGACTAAATGCATGGTAGATGAGGCAAAAGTCTCGACTTACTAAAAATCGCCAGACTGGAGGAATCATCTATAGATTGATTTGAAATGTGCTATGATCGGGTCGCACGGGGTTGGGGGATCTCGATGAAGCGATATCTTGCGGTAATCGGCATGGTGAGTGTGCTGAGCGGATGCGCTTTCCCTAATCGCGTTCATCGGATGGCCGTCGAATATAATACTGCTGTCGCGACCATGGCCGACGAACTGGTGCTTCTGAACATCGCGCGAGCCAAGGTCGGCATGCCGCTGCACTATACGGCGGCGAGTCGGCTTTCGGGGTCGATAACGGTTGGCGCGAGCGCGGGCTTCAATTCAGCGCTGAAAGACAAAACCAGCACGCATGAAGTGGACAATCAGACTGCTGCTGGCGCCCTGACGCAGACCATCAAAGACACGGCGGTGACTGGCGGCGACACGTTCACGCCTTCGGTGGGAGGCACGCTCAGCACCGGTCCCAGCTTTGACGTGGCGGTCTTCGACACGCAGAAATTCTACCAGGGCATATTGAGCCCGATCCCAGCCGATACCGTCGCCAACTTTCTGGACCAAGGTCTTGATGGAGGTGTCGCGCTCCATTTGCTCGTCGTCAGGATCGAGTTCGCGTTGACCGAAAAGGTCGATGGCTACGGCGAAAAGGGAGATCTCGTGCAATACTACGAGGACGCAAACACGCCTCCCAAGCCGATGTCTTTCGACAATACCTTCCCGAATAGCGCAGCATTTGAGGAGCAGGTCAAATGCTACAAGCTGGCGACCGGCAAGAAGGACAAGGCTGCCGCAAAACTCGCACCGGTGTCTCGACTGTTGGGAAAGCCAGGGCAGCCGAACCCGTTGTCGATCAGCGACCTTGCGCTCTTGGACGGAGATAAGCTCGACGTCGAAGGCTCGATCACGGCGGACCCGGCAGACGATTCCAAGGCGTATCTCGTCCGGCCGGCCTCGTCCAAGGTCGCTGTGCGGTTCGAAGCTGACGACAGCTGCGTAAAGGGCCTCAAAGCTGCGGCGAAGGCTAACTCCGATCCTAACGCTCAGCCCAACGCAATTTACCTCGGCAACGGCGAAATGCTCGGTGCCGACAGCAAGGGGAACGACCTCGTCTTCAAAGTAGCACCTCGGGTGACATTCAGATCTACCGAGGGCGTGATCCGCTACGTCGGCCAGTACCTCAGGAGTTCGAAACCGGTGCCAGTGTCTGGAGCGCCGCTGTTCTCGCTAGGCGCTGTCAGTGACCGGGCTGTAGTCGCGACGTCGCTTCTGAGAACCCGATACGCGATTTCCCAGGACAACAATCTTGAGCGAAACATGGGGGTCGTCGCGCTCATCGAGCAGCTCATCAACCTCCAGAAGGAGGCTGCTGACAAGCCCGGCACCGTTCCCGTGCAAGTCTTGCCCTGATTCTCTTGGGAGGAAGGAATGGCTCGGAAGCCACGCATCAATGAGGCGGATCCTAATACGGTTCCGAACGCCCTAACTGCGGAAGATCTCGCCGACACTCAGATCAAGTGCCTCTATCGCGGTCGCATATATTATGGTGGTCAGGAAGTCTGCGTTCAGGGGAAAAGCTGGGTGTGCGAAGCGACCGGCTGGAGCAATACAGGCAATGATTGCGTGCCCTGAAGGGTGCTGTCAGGCCTGGATCACATCCGCCTAAAGAATGCGCTCCATCCTGGTGAGCCTGTCCAGCCGAACCAGCCCAAAATAGCGGCTATCGAACCCCTGCGGGTGATGTGAGCCGATATACATCTGGCCGGCCGGGATGACGCCGGTCCACATTTCGTGGGTGAGATGGCGCCCGTCCCGCGTGAAGGGCAGGGCCGTCCCGAGCAGCGTCCCATTGCAGAAGAATTGCGTGTCGCGGACCTTGGGGCCGGATAGCGAAGGCATCTCGCGCCAAGTGAGCCGGTCGCCGGGCATGCACAGCGCGTGCTTGGTGACATTGACGGGCTTGGGGCCGGCGATCGGGTGGAAGAGCGTGTACATGACATAGTCGCCGCGCGCGATCGGTCCGGGATCCTTGCGCACCGCCCAGGCCTCGATCGACGGGCTCATCACCAACGTGACCTGAGGCACGAACCACGCGGCGAGAAGGGCCGTCGGCAAGCTGACGCCGATCGCGATCCATACCCGGTGGGGCCGGGGCGGGGAGTCGACACTGCCCGCGCCGAGCGCGACGGCCAGCTCCGCCGGCAGGCGACGGAGCGCCCACCAAAGCGCACGCAGCGCGCTAACGAGCAGCCAGAAGAGCCTGAGCATCACGCACCTCGTCGCGGCCGCCGAGCCGCCCATATTCTTCCAGCAATGTCGCGATCGGCATCGAGGAGGACACGAACAGCAACGGCACGAAGCCCATGGCCCGTGTCGGCGCCGCGCCGCGCGCCAGCGCCTCGGTTTCGAGCGGCTCGAGCCCGAATGCCTGACGCAACCGCTTGGCCTGAGCCTCCCGCTCGGCCGCAAGGCTCGCCTCACCCGCTTTTGCGGCTGCGCGCGCCCGGGCCTCCATGTCAGGTCGTGGCGCCCGGTGCCGGAGGCCTTCAAAGGCCTGGCGCTTCGAAGCCTCATTGCCGTCGACCGGGATACGAGGATCGCGCGCTCTTTCTGCCTGGTCCTGCGTCTTCGTAACCGCGCGCTTCACGCGGGCAAGGGAGGCGTCGCCTTCGGCCTGCATTCGGCTTTTGGCCGTATCCTGCGCGAGCGCGGCGCTGCCGGCCAGCAGCAGGAATGCGAGCGCAGCGCTAGTTCTTGACGGCATTGAGATAAGCATCGACCCGGTCTTTCATGTCGACTTGGATGTCGGTCTGAGCGCGGCTCTCGATGTCCGCATAATATTCCGAGAGATCCATCTTGCTGAAATCGAGCGCCTGGAACTCCTCGGGCGTAAAGCCTCGGCACATCGGCTTCTTGGCCGTGCCCCACAGGTTGCCGTTGAACGCCGTGAGCTGGGGACGTCCCTGCTCCTGGATGATGCGACCGAGCTTGGTGTTGAAGCAGCAATGGCCGCGCGCCTTCTGCAGGCAGATGCCGAGAAAGCTCGACGTGCAATAGCTGCCGAGCTCGTGGCACATGCCCGAGGAGCGCAGCATCGCCGTCTCCATGTCCTGCTGGTCACAGCCGGAGAACAGGAACTCGATCATGAAATTGATCGCGAGGCTGATCGCGATCGAGGTCGGGTCGAGGCCGATGATGAGCGCATTGGCGCCGGCATTCGCCGCCTGGCCGGCGGTGGCGCCGGCGCGCAGCGCCGTGAAGGCAGCACTCATGCCTTGGAACACGCCTTTCACCACCGCGATCTTGGTGCCGAGCGACCCGATCGACGACCCCATGCCGTCCTTGACGATCTTGCCCTTGTCCTTGCAGCAATTGGCGAGAGTGGTGTTGAGGCCGGGCGGCCGGCAGCGCATCCCGCGACCGGAAAAGATCTCGATCGTACCGAGGCAGTTTCCGTCCGCATCGACCGACCCATCGGGCGAAGTGCCAGGATCCTCGATCGGCGGCTCGGTGATGATCGGCGTCGTTGCAAGGTTCGCACATTGGTTCGGCGAGCAGCTCGGCGGTCCGCCGGCGACCTTGGTCTGACACGCAAACTGGGTGCCGACCGGACAGCTATACTGGCCGGTCGCATCCGCGACGCAGGCCACCTCCTGCAGAGGGCAGAGATGCCCGCCATCCGTGGTCGCCGCGCAATAAGCGGTCTCGCCTTCATCGGCCGCATCGCCGTTATTGTTGAGATCGGCCGCGCACATATACTGGCCGGGATCGGGGAACGGGCCTGGACCCGGACCCGGATCGGGTTCGGGCTGGGGGTCGGTCGGCTCGATTGGCTCGATGGGTTCGAGCGGGATTCTGGCGGTCGCTTTCGGCGCCGTCGCGACCTGGGCCGCGGCCGGAAGCGCCACGCCGATCATCAACGTCGCAGCGAACGCGAGCTTCAGCGGCCGGGGTGCCAGGAGGCTCGTGCCCATCATTGTACGCTGCCCGTGCAGACGAGATCCGCGCCGGCGAGCCGCACGGTCTGCATCATCACGACCGCCTCGGGGAAATCGTCGAGACACCCACAGGCCGATACGATCTCCTCGCCGGGCCCGGCCGGACATTGGTTCGCGCTGTCGCAGGCGTGGTAGAAGGTGTCGTTACCGGTCGGGTTGTTCTGCTTGGCGCCCACCACGCCGCTCACCGCGGCCTCGGTGTTCCTCTTCGGCGCGCGCGTCTTGCAGATCGCCTCGCAGGCCGGGACCGAGCCGCGATCGGGCAGGGCGAAGGGACGGGTGCTGGTCGAGAAGCTGCCGTCGGCCTGACGGGCGCGATCCGCGAGGATCGTCTCGGTCGAATGGTCGATGATATAGGTCCCGCGACTGGTGTCGGGCTGGGGCATCGTGTCCACCTTGCACCGATAGGTGCGGCTCTTGAGGAAGAAGTCGCGGGTGAGTTCGACCGGGCAGGTCGACGAGCCCATGATCCGCGTCTGGGTTAGGGGCCTGAGGCCCGTCTGTGCGCCGCCGATCCAGGTCTGAACGCCATCGACGAGCTCGCTGTCGAGACGACATTGCGGATCGCCTTCCGCCGTGCCGCATTGATCGACCACCTGCTCGAACGCCTTGCAGCTATCGTCGATCTCGGCGTGGATCTGCGCGAACACCTCGCCATGATCACCAACCGCCACGCGCACCGCGATCTCGTGATCGCCGGGCGTGAGATAGGGCTTCAGGTCGAGATTGGGGAAGGCGTACCAGGTTTGCTTGCGTTCGCACGCCCCCGGTGGATACCCGTTCGATGTCCAGGAGGCCGGGTCCGAGAGCACGAGCTTGCCGTCGATGCGAACCTGAATCCAGTCGTCGAAGAAGATGTTGGTAAGCCGCGCGTCGACGATGCGCGAGGGATCGCCGACCCGCAGCACCATCTTGTAATCGAACAGGCTGCAGTTGCCGCCGACGAGCGTGTTGTCGCTGGGCGACCCCATCAGCCAGTCGACCGAATTGCCGTTCCGAACCGTCGAATAGCCGCCTGACACGCGCGACAGGACGTCATCCACACCGGCCTTGGTGACGACGACCTGCCGCTCAACCGTACATTGCCGGTACTGGAGCGCGGTCCCGGTGCCGATCGCCGAGCCCTTGAGCGCCTGGAAGACGGGGTTTGCCGTCGAGCTGGCATAAGCGTCCGCGGCGATCGCCGTCGGTTTGGCGCGGTACTGGGTCTGCGGGAGCGCGGGGTTGGAGGTGCAGGCTGTCGACTGCGCGCCGACATAGCGGATCGCCGGGCCGTCGACCACCGCCTGTACGACCCCGTAGCGCGGATCGGCGGTGGTGAGCGCACCAATCATTCCGCCGCCTAGATCGCGCAGCACCGAGGGCATGTTGCCCCAGGCGAGGTTCGAGCCGCAGCTGTTGTTGATGCAGTAGCAGCCGGCGAGCTTCGGCATGTCGGTCTGGACGAGTTTCAGGTTGCGCGCAGTGTCGACGTCCCACCGGAAATAGGCGCACTGATCCCAGGTGCCCGGCGTGCAAGACACGACGCCGTTGGCGCAGATCCCCGAAACAGGCACGGGCAGGTTCGATGTGCTGTCCACCGAGCCGTCGAGGTCGGTATCGCGCGACACGCGCACCGTCCCAAGGTCGCCGGTGCCCGAGGGCTGTACGAGCACCTCGAGCATGGTCGCGGTCTTCTGACACGCGATGTTGGGCGTGAAAGTCCTGCTGTTGTCGACGGTCCGCACTGGCTGGCCCGAGAGCCCCGGGCTCAGATAATTCTGCTGGATCGAGTCGCTGTCGCTCGTCTTGGCGCGGGACGCCTCAGCGGCGCTGCGTGCGCGCTCCTCCATCGTCTGGGCCTGGGCCGGCAGCGCTGCTGCGGTGAATGCCGTGGTGGCCAGCGCGGCTGCTACGATCGCTCGGCAGTGGGGCAAATGCCGGAACAATCGCGGGAGGGTCGCAGCCGCGCTGACCATGAGTGGAGCGACGCCGGAGCCGGGGGCAGGCCCCGACGCCGCTCCTGTCCCGCGCTGCCACCAGCGGCCGTTCAGGCCTTGGCGGGCGGACCTCCGAACAGGACCGGGGGCAGCAACGGAACATGGGGGAAGCCATCTGCTCATGGGACCGCGATCCCGGCGCAGCAGATGACCTTTTCGAAGAGCATGAACTGGGCATTGTCCTTGCCCGGGGCATGCTTGGCGGACGACCAGAGCGAGCCTGGCCGACCGATATTGACGCACTTGCCGCCCTTCACGGGCTCCATCAGCTGGAGCTTGTAGCGGCTCTTGGTCCAGATCGGCTGGGGGAGGAACGAGCAGCCGTCCGACGAACTGATCGTGAGCGCGCCGAGCCGGCCCATCATGAAAGTGCCGCGTGCGGCAAGTCCGGCCCAGGCTTCGACGCTGTCGTCGAAATGGATGTCGCCGGCGACCGGATAGGTCGCGCCCCAGCTTCCCATGCACCAGAACAAGGGATCGATGACCTTGCCGGCCGCGGCCGCAGCGCTGTCGCCCATACACGCAAGGCCCGCCGCCGGATTGCCAAACAGAATGGCCTCGGGCTGGATGATGCTGCCGAGCGTCGCCGACTGCCAGGTCGGCAGCACCTCGGTGATCATCGCGACGTCGAACCCGTCATTTTCCATGCAGGGCAGGTCGGTGAACATGTCGAGCATCGCCCAGACCGGCGAGATGTAGTAGTGCATCTGCGCGAACATCTTGCGCGTGTTGGTGCCGTCGGCCTGGCTCGACTGGCTGCCCTGGAGCTTACCGCCGGTCGGCATAAGATCGGCGCCCAGCGCCATCATGCAGCCGGGCTCGGTCACCACGTCGATCATCCGATTGGGCGACCAGTAGGAGACCTTCACGCCGAACCAGAACTGCACGCCCTTGCGGCAGGCGCACAGCGGCTTCGATGCCGATTGGGCATCGAGCGCCTTGTCGAGCTTATCGTAGCTTCCGACCCGAATGCCGCCGACCGTGATCGGGAAGATACAGGTCCAGCGCACCTTGGTGATCGGATTGAACACGCTGCTCTCGCATTTGGAGGCATGCGCCTGGCTCGGCCACGCGATGGTTGCGGCGAGACCGATGAGGAGACCGATCAGGAATATCGGGAGCCGGCGCATCATCGCGGACCTCCCGGCACCGCAGCGCGGCTCTTCGGGCCATATTCGGTGAGCACGAGGCTGGTGCCCGACTGGGCGACGATCACGGGCGCCGCCTGGATGCCGAGGCGCTCCTTCACGCGCTCCTCCAGGATGTAAATCGCGCGGCCCGTCTTCTCGCTCGCCTCGATCGCATCGCCATTGTCGGCACCGAGCGCTGCCAGCAGGATGAAATCGCTCTGGCGCGCGGTGCGCAGCGCCCAGGCAAGATCGCGTGGATGCACGACGACGATCCGCTGCGGCAGCTTCACATAGGTCAGTGGATTGAAGGTGAAGCCCTTGGGATACAGCACGCGGCCGTCGGGAAGCTTCAGGTCGAAATCGAGGGTGTAGAAGGGGACGACGGTTCGCGTCCGGTCGGCCGAGGCCGACGGGAGCGCCGCCGCCTTAAGCGCGCTCCATTTGCTGCGTGGACCGTAATTGGCGCTCATGTCCTTGGGCAGGGTCGCGACCTTGGCCTCGATCTCGCTCAGCGCATCGGGTTCGGCAATCGGGTAGGTCCGGCCGATGGTGGCGCGGCCGGGCCCGCTGCCGGCGGCGCTCACGGTTGCAGGCGCGCCGGTCTGCGCCAGCGCGATGGAGGCCGTGCCCGCGAGAAGGACTGCACAGCCGGTCATCGGCATCGGGGGCCAGCGAAGTTTAGCGACCATGACGCTGCCTCCAGTCACCAGGCACCGGGTCGGGCAGTCCGATCAGGGCCGCGAGGAGCGCCATGGCCGCGATCGGGGTGAGCACCCAGAGAAGCGCGCGGGCGTTGCCGTCGAGGCCGGGACCCATCATCAGCAGCACGCTCTGGATGAGGAGCAGCAGAGAGCCGCCCAGCGCCAGCCGCACCGAATGCTGCGAAGGGTTCGAGGAGACGAGCCCGTTCACCGCCGCCTCCATGCCTTGAGGCGCGAGAGCAGCTTCGCCGTTCCAGCCGAGAGCGAAAGCAGCAGCAGCCCGGTCGCAAAGCAGGAGGCCGCGACGAGCAAGGTCGCGCGCAGCACCATCAACGTCGGCTGCTTCAGGAGAAGGCCGGCGACCAGCACGAGCATGCCCATCATCACCGTCTCGATCGCCACAAGCCGGAAGCGCCAGATGAAGCTTTCGGCCTCGAAGCGCGCCGCCAGGCGTTCTTCGACCAGGCTCTCGATTCGGGCATCTTCGTCCGACCAGCCGAGCTGGAGTTGATCGGGATGCGCCTTTGTCTGGCCGCGGGTCATCGCGCGTCACCGCCGGCAACCTCGGCCGGGTCGACGCCGGCGAGCCGGCAGACCGCCTCGAGCGGCGACAAGCCTTGGCGCATCAGCGCTTCGAACGCCGCGACCTCGTCCGGTGCCGAGGTATTGATCCAGTAGCTGAAGGGATCGACGACGAGGCGCGCGATGCCCAGACCCAGGGGCGAGTCTATGAAGACCTCGCTATAATGCGGCTTGGAATTGCGGACCGACTTCAGGAGGTCGAGCACGAACCCCGAATAGTCGAGAATCTTGTTGTCGACCGCGCGGTCATAGGTCGAGCCCTGCAGCAGGAAGCGGGTCGCGGCGTTTTCGAGGATCACCTGGCCAGTGCCGCCGAAAAGCGTCAGGTCGTTCATCGACTGCAGGACGATGCCGAACGAGCCGCGATATTTGCGGGCGCGGCGATAACCCTGGCCGAACGCCTCGGCCAGCCGGCTCGCCCTCGCCGATCTCGCCGAGAACGTCTTCGACGCGCTGCGCAATGGCGAGATCTCGCTCACCGTCGCGACCGCCTATGCCAGCGGCAGCAGCGACCGCGAACGCCAGGCCGAGGTTTTCGAACTGCTGCGAGGCTCCTACCAGCGCACCAACGCCGACGAGATCCGGCGGCATCTCGCCCAGGGCACCTATGTCGGCGGCGATCCCAAGGCGCTGCTCGTCGGCCGCGACGCCTATATCGCGGCGGGCGGGCGCTTTCATGGCGACCTGTTCACCGACCAGTCGACCGAACGCTGGATCGACGGAGGCCTGCTGGACAGCCTGGCCGCAGAGAAGCTTGCTGCCGCTGCCGAAGCGATCCGCGAGCGGGACGGCTTCCAGGAGGTCCGGGTGCTACCGAAGACGTTCGTCAGCTACAACGACACCTGGGACCTACAGCCGGTCAAGGCGGATCGGCCGCCGCTCTCGGACGAAGAGGAAGCACGGCTCGAGGAACTCGAAGCCGAGATCGAGGCGCACAACGCCGAGATCGAGGCGCTCGACGGCGAGGAGACGGACGAGGTTCGCGCCCGGGGCGAGGCGCTCGAGGCTGAATACCGGTCGATCAACGACCGCGACCTGGTCCTGAACGACGAACAGCGTGCCAGCGCGCTCGCCTATCTGGTCATCGGCGACGATGGCCAGCCGCGCGTCCACGAGCAGCTCTATGTCGCGCCGACCGACGAGCCGGACGAGGACGAAGACGGTGATGGCGACGATGACGAGGCCATCGAGGCCGCGGCCGAGGCCGCGCCGGAGAAGCCGGCCTATAGCCAGCGCCTCTCGCACGAGCTTGCCGAGATGAAGGCCGAATTGCTGCGCGCGCATATCGCCAGCGATCCGACCTTCGCGCTCGATCTCGCGACCTTCTGGATGGCCGATCGGGCGACCCGGAAATATGGGAGCTTCGACCTTGCGACCGAGTTGCGGGCCGACGCGCCTTATTCCCCACTCACTGGCTATGAGAGCGGCACGCTTGCAGCGGACGAATGGGCGAAACTGGGTGAAGGGCTCGATCGGAGCTGGACGGGGCTCGCTGAGGTCAATGCGCGCTACGACGCTTTCTGCGCACTCTCGCAGGAGGCGCGTGCGGCCTGGCTGGGCTGGACCGTGGCGCGCACGCTCAATGCGGTGCCCGCGGGCAAGACCGGCAGCACCTTCCTCGACCATCTCGGGCTGAAGCTCGCGATCGACGTGGCGGATTGGTGGCGCCCCACGGCGAACAACTATTTCGACCGCATCTCCAAGGGGGCCATCCTGGCGCATCTCGAAGGTTTGGGGGGCGCCGAGCTTGCCAGCCGCTACAGCGCGTCCAAGAAACACGATCTCGCGGTGTCGGCCGAGAAGATCTACTCCGGCCAGGTGCCGATCGAGGCCGAACTCCGCGAGGCCGCCCTTGGTTGGCTGCCCGACGTGATGCGTTTCACCACGCGCATCGACGAGGAGTCCGGCGCCGCCAACGACGACGGGGTCGATGGTGTTGCGGCGCAGGTCGAGCTGGCGGCCGTCGATGTCGCCTCGGGTGACGAGGAGCCCGACGCGCTCGCCGAAGCCGCCTGACCACCACCAATTGACCATCTGGGGTCGCAGTCTCGCGCTGCGGCCCCTTTTTCTTCTCCGCGGCTCGCGCCTGCCCGACAGGGAAGGGGGTGGGAGTGGGCGGATCAGGATGGTCCGAACCTTATCTGGAGACCGCATATGTCCCTCCCGCTTCTCGCTGCTGTCGTGCCGCCGGCGAACGGCAAGGCCACCAAGCTCCTCGGCGTCGCTACCTGCCTTGCATCGCGCCTCGACCGCGGCGCCACGATCCGACGCCAGGATCTCACCCGCGCGATGGAGGAGGCGTTCGGCGTCACCGACGCGACCGGCGCCTGGACCCTGCGCGACGCCTATGACGCGCTCGAAGCCGCCCAGGTGCTGATGCTGCGTCGCGCGCCGATGGCCGGTGGCCTCGACCTCTCGGGCGAGGACGCCTTCGCGACGCTCAAATGGCTCGAAGGCACGCTTCCGACCCAGACGTTCAGGAGCGAGCATCAGGTCGCGTTCCAGCAGTTCAGCACGCCGATCGCGCTTGCATGGCTCGTCGGTCAGGCCGCCCGGATGTCATCGGACGATACGGTGCTCGAACCCTCGGCCGGCACGGGCATGCTCGCCGTCCATGCGGTCCGGGCCGGCGCCAGCTTGCTGCTCAACGAGCGGGATCCGGACCGTGCCACGCTGCTCGCCCAGCTACTGGACGTCATGGTGTCCGACCACGACGGCGAGTTCATTCACGACCTCCTGCCCACCGGCGTGGTGCCCAATGTCGTGCTGATCAACCCGCCCTTCAGCCACAGCGAAGGGCGTGGCAGGGACCGCTTCGCAGGCGCCCGCCATCTCCGCGCAGCATTGGTGCGGCTAGCACCGGGCGGCCGCTGCGTGGCAATCATGCCGCCAAATTTCGCGTCCGACGGCACGGCCGCGAGCGGGTATGCGATGGTCGCCGAGACCGTGCCGCCGCGCGTCGAGATCACCATACTCGGCAACCCATATGCAAAGCATGGCACCAGCATCGCGGTCCGCCTTCTCGTCTTCGACAAGGGCTGGGCCGGCCAGACCGAGCGCCACACCGCCGCTACGATCGACGAAGCGGCCGGCATCGTCGCCATGCTCCCACAGCGCCTCTCGCCTCCGGATGCGGGACCGCCGTCGCCGGCCATTGTGCCGTTGCGGCCAAGGCGCTCGATCTCGCCGTCGCCTGCATCGCTGTTCGGAGGGCTTGCCCGGCGCACCCTGGCGGCGCCTGTGCGGGTTGCAGCGGACACGCGCCCCAAGCCGCTGGTCTACGCCGTCCGTGATACGCCGCGCGCATCGGGCGATCCTGTCGGCCATTACGCACCCTGGCGTCCGGCTCGCATCGCAATCGAGGGCGCGCGCCCGCATCCCGACCAGCTCGTCGAATCGCTCGCCATGGCCTCCGTGCTGCCGCCGGCGCCGGACTACCAGCCCCTGCTGCAGGCGCATGCCTTCGCGGCCCTGTCCGACGCGCAGCTCGAGACGATCATTCATGCAGGCGAAGCGTGCGAACGTGATCTACCGGGCACCTTTTCGCCCAACCAGGCTGGCGACCAGCTTCAACCCGATCCCGAGGGTGCGACCTATCGCACCGGCTACTTCATCGCCGACGGCACCGGGGTCGGGAAAGGCCGGGAAGGCGCCGGCATCATCCTCGACAACTGGAATCGCGGTCGCCGCCGCGCCATCTGGATCTCGCGCAGCGCAGCACTTCTCGAAGATGCCCGCCGCGACTGGAGCGCGCTCGGCGGTCTTCCGATCGACGTCCAGCCGCTCGATGCGTTCCCGCTGGGCGACGCGATCGCGATGGACAGCGGCATCCTGTTCCTGACCTATGCAACGCTCCGGTCGCAGCGTCACGACCGCGCCTCTCGCCTCCAGCAAATCCTCGACTGGGCTGGCCCCGATTTCGAGGGCGTCATCCTGCTCGACGAGTCCCATGCGCTCGGCAACGCTGCCGGCACCGAGACCGACTATGGCGCGGCCAAAGGGTCGGAGCAGGGGCTTGCCGGCGTCCGCCTGCAGATCGCGCTGCCTCGTGCCCGCGTCATCTATGTGTCGGCCACCGGCGCCACCAAACCGGAGAATCTGAGCTACGCCGCGCGTCTGGGTTTGTGGGGGCTGGGCACCGCCTTTCGCGACCGCGACGCCTTTCTCGGCGCGATGGAAGAAGGCGGGATCGCGGCGATGGAGATCGTCGCGCGCGATACCAAGGCGATGGGCCTCTATACGGCGCGCGCGCTCAGCTTCGCGGGCGTCGAATATGATCCGCTCGAACACAAGCTCACGCCTGGTCAGATCGAGATATACGACGCCTATGCCGATGCCTGGGCCATAATCCATCGCAATCTCGATGCGGCGCTCAAGGCCGCTAATATCGTCGATCGCGCCTCGGGCCAGACGCTCAACGCGATGGCCAAGGGCTCCGCGCTCAGCCGGTTCGAAAGCTCCAAGCAGCGCTTCTGGTCCGCGCTGCTCATCTCGATGAAGATGCCGAGCGTATTCGAGGCGATCGAAACCGAAATCGCCGGTGGCAATGTCGCCGTCGTCCAGCTCGTCAGCACCGCCGAAGCCATTCTCGACCGCCGGCTGGCCGAACTCTCGGCCGAAGAACGCGCGAATCTCGATCTCGAGCTGTCGCCGCGCGCGACGATGATCGACTATATCAAGACGGCGTTCCCGACCCAGCAGATGCAGGTGTTCGCAAGCTCGGACGGCTCGCTTCGCTCCGAGCCGATGCGCGATGCAGACGGCCAGCTCGTTCAATGCCAGGAAGCGATCGCAGCGCGCGATGCGCTGATCGAGGACCTATGTGCGATGCCGCCGGTCCCGGCCGCGCTCGACGCGCTACTTGCGCATTTCGGCACCGACCAGGTTGCAGAAGTGACCGGCCGCTCGCGCCGCATCGTCATCGGCGCCGATGGCAACCAGAAGCTCGAACGTCGCGGCGGTCGTGCCAATCTTAGCGAGACCCAGGCGTTCATGGACGGGCGAAAGCCAATCCTGGTCTTCAGCGACGCCGGCGGCACGGGGCGTTCCTACCATGCCGACCTGAACTCGGGCACCGCGGCCAAGCGGCGCATCCACTTCCTGCTCGAACCGGGCTGGCGCGCCGACGTCGCGATCCAGGGCCTGGGGCGCACCCACCGTACCAACCAGAGCGTGCCGCCCGTCTTTCGACCGGTCACGACCGATTGCAAAGGCGAGCGCCGGTTCATCTCGACCATCGCGCGCCGCCTCGACAGTCTCGGCGCGCTTACCCGGGGACAGCGCCAGACGGGTGGGCAGAACCTCTTCAATCCCGCCGACAACCTCGAAAGCGATTATGCGCGAGAGGCCCTGACGCAGTGGTATCACCTGCTCCACGGCGGCAAGCTCGCCAGCGTGAAGCTAGACGCCTTCGTTGGCATGACCGGGCTCAAGCTGACCGACGACAATGGCGTGCTGCTCGACAAGCTCCCGCCGATCCAGCGCTGGCTCAACCGAATCCTGGCGCTTCGTATCGCCACCCAGAACGCGATCTTCGACGAGTATATGGGCCTCATCCAGGCTCGCGTGGACGCAGCGAGAGAGGCCGGCACACTTGATGTCGGCGTCGAGACCATCCGGGCCGAGACGGTGATCGCCTTGTCGGAGCGAACGCTTCGCGCTGATCCGGTGACGGGCGCCGAAACCCGGCTGCTGCGACTGGAGCTCCATCTCAAGCCCCGTGTCACCAGTTGGAAGCGCCTGATGCAGATCTGGGAGGGGACGCGCGAGATCTCCTACCTGTACAATAGCCGCTCGAAGCGGATCGCGCTCAAGGTGCCGTCCTGGTCGATCACCGACGAGGAAGGACGGATTGTACCGATGTGCCAGCTCGTGCGGCCGACTGGCGCCACCCGCATGCAGGAGATTGCGATGTGGGCGAGCCTCTGGAAGGAAATCGATCGCGACGCTTTCCAGGCACGGTGGGAAGTCGAGACGGCGGAAGCCGAGGCTCAGGTCGATACCGAAATCGTCAATGTCGCGACCGGCCTCCTGCTGCCGGTGTGGCACAAGCTTCCCGAAGACGATGTCCGCGTCTGGCGGATCGACGATGGCGAAGGCTTCTCGGTGCTCGGCCGGATCATCCCGCCTGCCGGCGTCGTCGAACTGGAAAGCGCATTCGGGCTCGATGGCTCGATCGAACTGACCCCGGCGGAGCTGCGCGGGTCTGCGCAATCGGGGTCGCAGATCGCAATCCCCGGTCTGGACGGGGCGAAGCTCACGAGCGCGCTGGTCAACGGCACGCGCCGCCTCGAAATCCGGGACTACCGGCCCGAGGATCGCGAGCATCTGAAAGCTCTCGGGGCATTCAGCGAGGTGATCCAGTATCGCACTAGGCTCTTCGTGCCGCTCGACCGCGCCGACGAGGTGCTCGACGCCATCATGAGGCGCAAGGTCTCATAGTGGCCGTTTGGAGTTCTAGTCGGCGATCTCCCGCGACCTGCGTGCGACGAGTTCCGCGCTCAGGTCGGCCGGCGCCGGGTCCCAATCGTCGGCTTCGGTGTCGAACTGCAGGATGAAATCGAAGAAGACGCGATGCTTGTTTCGGTCTGACCGTCCGGCGCCTTCCGCATTTTCGAAATGGCGGATCATGAATGCCTCGATCTCCTGCGTGTAGCGCGGCATCATGCTGTTGAGTAGCGGCTGGACGAGATTGACCACGGCTTGGCCGAAATCCACCGCGTCATTCTCAGCGGGGAATAGTCCCTGGTGAATGACCTTGTTGCGGAACTCGACGAACTTCTTCGGCAGCTGAGGTGGCACGTCACCATTCTCGAGCATGTACAGGCCGATGAACATGCCGAGTTGGCGCTCGGATTGACTGGCGACGAGCTTCCAGGTCGATTTGAATACAGTCTCGTCGATGTCTCTGCTCAACGCGACGATCTCGCAATAGAGTTGATAGACGCGCTCCAGCGCGGCGGCGAAGGATGCGACCGCATCCCGGTAATAGCCATCGACCAGCGCCTGCATGCCGGTTTCGGCCAAAACCTCGAACCGTAACTGGGCGAGTACGATCTCATAAACATGGCCCTGCGCGCATTCGAACCGGTAGACGCTGCTGTCGTTAAACGGAGCGGTCACCCGGCGGCCGGGAGTGCCCTTGGCGCATTTCCAGCAGTGAAATTCGAGCTTCATGCCTCTCTCCCGCCGCTGCCGGCCTAGCTGCCGTTGTGAAAGCGGCGCAGGAAAGTTCGCGCGGTTACCAGCACGATGTGCAGGCGGAAGGTCGCGTGATCCTCGTCGGACAGGCCCGGATGCGAACCGTCCGTATAGAGCATCTTGAAGAGGCCGTTGATGTAATTCTTCCCGTCCTGCGTCCACTCATTGCGGTCGATCGCAAGGAAGCACTTGCTGGCCAAGAGCGCCCGACGGTTCTCCGAACTTGGCAACGCCGAAGCCTCAGCCGGAGCGATGCGATGCGCCAGTTCGTCGAACAGGCTTTCGAGGAAGGTCCGAAGCTGGGCATTGCAGGCCGCCCAGTCGCCCCGCGTGTGCGCCTCGATCGCCTGGTCGAGATGTCCCTTGGGCGTCACGAACTGATATTGCTTGAGCAGTTCGTGGACCTCGTTGTCGCTCGCCGGCAGATCGATCTCCTCCGGCAGAGCGGCGCGAAGTCGCGGCGTTCTCCCGTCGTCGTCGATCTCTACGACATAGCCATCGCGTGCGAGCCCTCGGAGAAACGCGGTTTGCTTCGGATTCTCGAAGCGAATGTTAACGAGCAGCACCGCCTCGCGGACCACAGCCTCCGCCAGCGTCATGCTGCCCTCGACCGTCTGGAGAACGTCGCCTGATCTCTTGACCAGGATCCTCCCGACCTGTCCGACCTTCTTTGCGACGCTGATACCCGACCCTTCGCTGACCTCCTCCTCAAGGCCGAGGCGCAGCGTCATCTGGTCGAATGCGGCCTGGTTGTGCCGTTCAAGGAGTTCGACGGCTGCCAGCAGGGTCGGGCGGGTGAAGGGCTGGGCGCGCATGGCCGGCAAGTGATCCATGATTGAAAACGAACATGTGCTGTCTGGCCGACCGCGATGACAATCTCGCGCAATGATGCCGACCGTTCCGCCTTGACCCGGCAGCGCGCCCGCAACGCGCCGCTATCACGTCACGGCATCAGGATTCGGGCGTGACCTCAGCGGACGTCTCGGTGGCCGCGCCGTTGGCTTTCGCGCGGCGGCGCTTGGGCGCCGGAGCCGCCTCGACTGCCGGTGCCGGCGCTTCGGCCGTGGCCGGCGCTTCGGCCGTGGCCGGCGCAGCCTTGGGCGTCCGCGGCTTCTTGGCAGCCTTTGCAGCCGGCTTCTTGGCGGGCGCGGCAGGCTTTGCCTTGGCAGCGCCGCGCGCTTTCGGCGCGGCCTTAGCCTTTACTGGCTTGTCCTCGACGGCCGCCGTCTCGAGCTCAGGAGCGGGTGCCGGATCTGTGGCCGGCGCGGCTTCTGCTGTCGCCGTACGCCGGCTGCCTAGGCCGAGGGCTTTGGCGACGGCACGGCGCGCTTCCGAATAGCTTGCGGCGGTCATCGGATAGTCTTTGGCGAGACCATAGCGCGCGCGATAATCCGCCGGCGTTAGGCCGTGGGTCGCAAGATGCCGCTTCAGCGTCTTGTAGGGCTTGCCGTCGACCAGACTGATAAGATGATCGGGCGAAGCGATACTCTCCTCGATCGAGACGGCCGGCACATATTCGGGCGGTGGCGGAGCTGCAGGCGCCGCTTCGACGACAGGCGCTTCCTGGGCTGCTGGTTCCGCCGGCGCTTCGACGGCGGCGGGTTCTGGGGCCGGTGCTGTCAGGTCGCCGAGCAACGCCTTGCGCGTCCCGTCGACCAGTGTGGGAAGTTCGCTGCTCGGAACCGTGTTGTTGGCAAAATAGGCGCTGAGCAGGGTCACCGTCAAAGACATGACGTTCGGCTGTTCGTTGTCGGCCATGCAGCACCTCTCATCACTGGGAAACACGCCCGCACAAAGCCTGATGTGCGGGATACCGATGACTGCACTCTCAATAGGGCGAAGTCAAAGGAGGGAAGGGGGTGGGCATTGTTCAGCGCGGTGATTTGGCCGTGCGGTTCAACAAGGAGCCCAACAATGGCGGAACGATCTCCCGCAGTCCTCTCGATCGGCGGTCAGATACCGGTCGCGATCATCCCTGAGCTGTTACAAATGCTCGCGCTCGACAATGCGCGCACCCATTTCGACGATGCACCGATCGACGGGGAAGACCTCAAAGACGGGGAAGTGCTCAAAGCCTATATCGCCGAGGCGACCGGCGGCAGAGCGGAGCATGTCGAAGACTTCTGCATCCGCAACCGGATCCCGTTTGTCCGTTCGTCCGGCAGTGTATCGGGCATCTATGGTTGCGAGAGCAAAGTCTTCACCGGAGACGGCGAACCGCGGCACTATGAGCTCTCGGAAAGCGCCCAAGTCGTGCTCGATCGCGAGACGTTCCGGGGCCTCGGCACCGTCGAGGCAGTAGAAGCCTGGTTCGAAGAAGCCAGCTACACGCCGCCGCCGCTCTTTCGGCTTCCCCGCCCGGAAGCAGCGACCGGCAAGGAGGCGGATCATGGCTGACTATTTCGTCCAGACCTGCTTCGCTTTCGATTGCTCGAACGATGAAGCCGCGCTCCTCGCAGAGGCACGGCAGGTCGCGACCGATCTCTTCGTCGGCTTCGATCCCGCTCCCCGCAGCGAAGCATTCGGCGCCGTCTTTCCAGCCACGATCGAGGGCGACTGGAAGAGCGGGTTCCTCGAACTCTTCGACGATCCGCGCTTTCCGGAATTCGGTGCGGACATCAGCGTCGCCGATTGTCCCGAGGCGCTACGCTCTCGACGTGTGACCATTTCCGGGCGGCGCGATTTCCAGTTCGATGCGATCGCCGCGCTGATCCAGCGTTGTTGCAAGACGTCGCTCGCGGCAGCCCCGGTCACCTTCGAATGGGGATATAGCTGCAACCAGGCCCGGCTCGACGGCTTCGGCGGTGGCTGGTGCGTTGTCTTTGCCGACCGTATCCGCTCGGGCACGACCGCCGACGCGATCGATGCTCTAATCAATCCAGCGCATGAAGTCGCAAATGATACGACTTCGGTCTGGGATGAGGATCCCGATCATCCGGTCGCCGACTGGCAGTATGAAGTCGCAAACGGCGATACCCGCCTCGGCTATCATGGCTGGATTGCAGGTCGCCGCCAGAATGACGGGCAAGCAGCCGACGATCGCTGACGCTCTCCACGTCCCTCTGATGCGCCGCCGCTAGGCGCACCACCCGGTCCGCCGCCCGCGCGGCCCCACCCAAAGGATATTACGATGACCGACGCCTCCGCGCCGGGCGCCTCCGTGCGCCTGTATAGCCAGACCTCGCATGATGAGCGGGGCAACTTCCATTATGCCGGCGATGCCTATCGCCCGGGCGAGCCGCTCGACCAGCTCGCCCACCGGATCGAGCAGCATCTGCGCGCGACCTTCCCGGAGACGAGCTTCTCGATCCGCACGCTGAAGTTCGCTGGTGGGCGAAAGGTGACCGCCGAGATCCTCGATACACCGGAGGATCTGACCGGCAGGGACGCGCAGAACACCTTCATCGTCACCATCCGCGATCAGGTCGAACGGTTTGGCTTCACCCGCTCCAACCTGCTGCAGGACTTCCACTCCTGCTCCTTCTACGCCGAGGTGACGATCGGCCGGGCCTATTGGTCCGCGCTCGCGCGTCGCACCGGCCCGGCCAATCCCGTCGAAGCGCGCGTGCCGCTTGCGGCCTTCCGCAAGCGCCTGAAGGTCGGGGACCAGATGGAGCTGGTCGCGGCGCCCGCCTGGCACCGGGCGGTCGGCACGACCCGCACCGTGACGGCGGTGCGCTCCAAGGATCTCATCTTCGACGGGCGTACCTATATGGACTTCCCGCGCGCCGCCGATTTCGCCTGCGACGGCACGATGGTGCGGATCTCGATCGGCTCCGAACATGAGCCGCAGGCGCATCTTCTCTACCGCTGGCTCCCACAAGCCCAGGCAGCCTGAGCCGTGGCACACATCGTCAAGGGCACGGCGCGCTGCAACCGCGACGGATGCGATCGGACCTGGCCGCGTGATCCCGTGCTGGAGGTCGCCTGTCCGACCTGCGGCGCGGGCGTGGGCGTCGGGAGCAGGCGACCGAGCGGCCATGGCGCCCTTTCGTTGAACTCCATGCCGAGCGCGATCTGCTTGCCGATGCGCTCGGCAAATACGGGGCCTGTCGGCTTGGTCGCTGCGGTGCCGCGCATCGTCCGCGCCAGCCCGGCCTGCCGCTCCTCGAGTGATCACCGCCGCCCGCCGCCTGCCCCCTGGAGGGGAGTGGGTGGGGAAGGGGTGGCCGGTCCGGATGTTCGGGCTGTGCGATCCAAGGAGACCTCCGATGGCCACTCTTGCCCGACAGATCGACATTCCCCAGGCGCAGTCGCGTCCGCCCGTCCAGGGCGCGTACCGCGTCGACATCTCGCGGGGCCGCAATATCGGCCGCGTCTCGTCCGAATGGTTCTCGCGCCCCGACGATGAGAAGTTCCTTTCGCTCGACGCGCTTTACGACAGCGTGCGCGCGCGGGCTCAGGATGCGCGCACTCGCATCGTCGAGAGCAACCAGGTGCGGGTCGAGGCGAGCATGAACAGTGCCGAGCGCCTGAGCCTGATCGTACCGGGCGAGGCCGAGCCGCTCAGCCCCACCAACTGGTCGTTCGGCCAGCTCTCCAGCCTAGTCGGCGCTCCTGCCTCCTACCTGCGCACCCTCCCGGCGGCGCTTGCCGGCATCAATCTCCAGCACGGCTTGCTTCACCACCGGGGCGAGCAGGTGAAGCTCTTGCGGACGAGCGAGGGACGAACGGAACTGCGCGCCGTGACCGGGCCGGATTATGGCCGCATCTGGGACCACGAACTGGTCGCCGCCGTCATGCGCATCGCCGGAAACGGGGTGAGCGACACGCGCTGGAAAGTGCCGGGCGTGCTCGACTGGCGCTCGATGCACTATAACCCCTATGTCGATGTCACCACCGACACGACGACGCTTTACGTCTCTGATCGCGACGTCTTCATCTTCCTCGTCGATGACACCCATCCGATCGAGGCGGGCAAACTCCCCAACGGCGACCCCGACCTCTTTTTCCGCGGCTTCTACTGCTGGAATTCGGAGGTGGGATCGAAGTCGCTGGGCATCGCGACCTTCTACCTGCGCGCCGTCTGCATGAACCGTAATCTCTGGGGCGTCGAGAATTTCGAGGAGATCTCGATCCGGCATTCCAAATTCGCTGCCAACCGCTTCGCGCACGAGGCAGCACCCGCCCTCGCAACCTTCGCGGACTCCTCTGCTGCGACCTTCATTGACGGCATCAAGACCGCGCGCAGCAGGATCGTCGCGCGCACCGAAGAAGATCGCGAGGCCTTCCTGCGCAAGAGCGGTTTCTCGAAGGGCGACACGGCGAAGATCATCCAGTCGGTGCTCGCCGAGGAGGGCCATCCGCCCGCCAGCCTGTTCGACTTCGTCCAGGGTATCACGGCGCACGCCCGCGCCAAGTCCAATCAGGACACCCGCCTCGAGATCGAGGGCAAGGCGCGCAAGCTCCTCGCCAAGGCGAACTGACGCCCGCCCAGGGCCGATCCACCCATCATCAACCCCAGCGCAGGCGGTTCCGATCCCGGTCGGAGCCGCTCTTTTCATATCGAAAGGACAGCCCGATGCACGCCACTTCCCAGATCGCCTTTGCGACCTTCACCGTCGACGTCGAATTCCTGAGCGGCGACGAGCATTATGCCACCGAGACCTATGTCATCGAGGCGACCGACTGGTACCGCGCCCAGCGCGACGCACTCGAGCGGTCGGTGAGCAGCGTCTATGACAATGCGCGCATCCCCGATCTGACCCGCCGCGCCGTCGCGCGCTGATCCGAGCCCGGCAGCGGCGCCGTCTCGTGCCGCTGCTGCCGGCGTCTTCCAACCGGAGATATACGATCGACGTCTATGGTGCGTTCAACGAGGTGGTCGCCGCCGAGCAGAAGATGCTGGCCACGCTCGATCCGACCGAGGTCCGTAAGATCCGACTGACCGCGCCCTATGAGGGCACGGCCTGAGGCGCCTCAGCTCCGCTTCGCCTGATCGGCCGTCACCGCCATATCGGCGCGCGTCCGCATGAGACCGGTCAACCACGTGAGATGCGCGGCGGCGTCCGCGAGCGGCAGTTCGCAGACCTCGTCGAACAGCTCGCGCTGATAGTCGAGGTCGCGCGAGAGGAGGTCACGCAGGCGCACACACGCAGGGCTGTCGTCGTCGACGATCCCGGCATTGGCCTCGCGCGCCGCGTCGAGAAAGGCCTCGGCCAGCTCCTGCGCCTCGTAGTAGCCGCCGTCGAGACCTTCGCCCGCGGCGAGACTGGCGAGGCGGCGACGGACGAACGGTACCTCGGGGTCGACCGCCGCGTCGTTGAGCGGCAGGTTGGCATCATAGCCCTGGAGATAGCGGCCGATGGTCATGGAACACCTCGCGCTCTTTGGAACGTAAAGTGAACGATATGTCAAGCGTGCGGGGGCTTGGAGCGCTGCCGTTGGGCTCCATTCGCCTCGGCTATTTCGGCACGTACAGGTTGGCGAACAGGCCTATGAAGCAGACGACGATCACTGCTGCGTAGGGCAGGGCGATGAACGGCGCTATGAGCCGTGTCGTCACGTACCAGAAGCGGTCTTTCCAGGGCACCGCATTCCACCAGCTGTAGATCTGGAACGGCGCGAGATCATCTTCGCCTTCGCCCCGGTACCACGCCTCCAAAGCCTCGATCCGTCCAGCCAGGTTTTTCTGGAAGCCTTTCCATATGCCTTCGAGGAGCCACAAGGACACTGCGACCAGGATGGTTGCCCACAAGATCGCGGGGCTTCCTTCCTTGGTGCCCGCCGCGAGCCCGGCGCCGAGCAGCGGCGTCGCCAGCGCTTTCATGCCGAGCGCGCGCTGGTCGAATGCCTCATATTGCCCCTGGATCAGCAGATATTCGGCTTTGAGATCGTCGTGCTTGCGCTCGGGCTTCGCGGCCGCTGGCTGCGTGCTTTCTGTCGCCGGCGTCGCGTTCATGACTGCGAGAAATAGAGGCGCCGCGCGGTCCGGGCGTTGCGGTCGCCGGGCGTGTAATAGTCCTGCGTCCAGTCGCGGTCATCGATGAGGAAGCGGACCTCAAAATCCTCGGGAGAGGCGCCGGGGTGCTTCTCCATGAAGATGCCGACCGCCTGACGGAAGGCGTAGTGCGAGTGCAGGCGGAAGAACTCGCCGACATAGATATCGGCAACCCGCGTGCTGCCGCGGATCACCACCATATTCTCGTCATTGGTGTCGGTGCTCGCCTCGCTGAAATTGGCCGAGCCGGTGATCACGATTGGATCGTCCGACAGCGGATCGATCAGCGCGAACTTGGTATGAACCCAGTGGACATTGACCTTGCTCGTCACCCGGTCGAGTTCGCCCAGCCACTGGTCGAAGCCGGTCAGCGGGATGTGATTACCGACCGCGATGACGACATTGGGCAGCGCCTGAAGCGCGCGGATCTTGGCGATCTGCGGCTCCTTGTTGGCGCCGTTCCACTCCTTCTCCATCAGCGCCATGCGCAGCTGACCGTCAGTGCGCGCATAGATGTCCGCGAAGAGTTTGTGCATGCCGAAGGCGAAGGTCATGAACAGGCCCTTGTCGGCCTTGCCCGCCATGTCGGCATACCATTCGAGCGCATGGAGATCGGGGCGGGGCGAGAAGACCGGGGCGAGGGCGTGTTCGCTCAGCACCTTGGGTGCCGGCGATCGCACGACATTGTCGGCCTTGTAGGTGCTTGCGCGCGTCGTCAGCGGGTCGCCGGTCAGCGCCTCGAAATAGGTAAGGTAATCCTCGGCCGGATCCTTGCCCTCGATGATGTGGACGCAATTGGCGTGGCCGAAGATGCCGTTCTCGGTGAGGTTGGTCGATCCGAACAACAGAGCCGCCGGCCCGTTCTCGTCGCTCAGCACCAGGAACTTGTTGTGCATGAGCGTCCCGTGGGTGCGCGGGATCGTGATCGCGCCGATGTGCGATGCATTGATTGCGGTGACGTTCGCATCCTTGGGACCACCCTCCTTCGGGATCGCGTCGAACACGATGCTGACGTCGGCGCCCCGCCCATGTGCCGCGCCAAGCGCGTCGAGCACCGCCTTCCACTGGAATTCGTAGAAGGCGCCCTTCAGGCTCCAGCCTGGCCCCTCGGCGCGCGCGATGAAGCCCAGGATGCTTTCGAGCAGACCGCGCGAAAGCCATTGATAGGCGCCGGGACCAGCTACGGACGGCTTCTTGTTCTGGAAACGCCGCGCATATTCCTGGGTCGCGGGCGAGCCGCGATTGAAGAACACGCTATGGTCGGCGCCGGTCGCCCCTTCGGTATGGACCTCGACCGTCACCGACGCGCCCTTGGTCAGCGCGCCCGGCTCGCCATACATCGGCACGATCTCGTAGCTGTAGGGCCGGTCGGGCTTTGCCGAATAGTCGGCCCATTGAAACGACTGGAAGGGGTGGAGCAAGCTCGAAAACTGCTCACCGGGCGCCGGATAGGGCTCGACCGCCTTGAAGGTCTTGGTGCCCTTCATCCAGTAGCTTTCCTGCTCGGTCGGATCGGTGCGCCTGACCGCGAACCCCCTGAGGCCAGCGCGTTTGCTATCGGAGATAGTCCAGCCGAGCAGCACCACATAGGCGCCGGCCACGGCGTTCACGGTCAAGTCGCCGTTCTTCTTACGCGTCCGCATGATCCCCCCGGAGCAAGCATTGCTTCAAATGGAGATTAGCATGGGAGCACGATTACTTGGAGTCTGAACTCGAACCACTCTCAATATATTCGCTGGCCCGACGCACAAATGTCATAATCGGAATTGTGTGCGTAACTATCGAAAGTCGCACGACGATTGATCGATAGGCAATGGGCAGGCGGGAGCGACGGTTCGCCGCTCCCGCCTGGGTGGATCAGAAACCGAGGCGGATGCCGACGCGGCCACCGCCGCCGCTGCGCCCGTCGCCGGTCGAACCGTTCGCCTCGACGAACCCCGAGAGCGCCGATTTGGTGACGAGGTTCAGGCCGATGCTGCCGCGGACCTGATCGCCGATCCGGTCATTTCCGACCTCCTCGCTCGCGCCGCCGCTGAAGAGGATCGCACCCTTCGTGCCGGCGAACTCGTGGACATAATGCACCCCGCCATAGAAGGTGACGCCTGGGCCATCGCCGCCGCCGAGCTTGCCGCCGAAACGCGCGCCGAATGTGCCCCTCAGACTGGTCGCATTTTCGAATGCGACCGTCTGGTTGAGCGCCTTCAGATCGCCAAGATTGGTGTGCGACCAGGCGAGCTTCGCCGACGGCTCCAGGAAGAAGCGCGTTATCGTGAACCGGCCGCCCGCCTCGAGTTGGGCTCCGACCGTATGTCCGGAGAAGGTGTCGCTGATCGCGAGCTCTCGATCTGTCGCCTTGAGGCTGTGGAAGGCGACGCTAGCGAGCCCGTTCAGGAAGAAGGCACCGCTGCGATAGCCGCCATAGCCACCCACATCGAAGCTATCGATCGACACGCGCGATGCGGAACTCGAAAAGCTTACCGTCGCGCTGTCATAGCCCGCCGTCAGACCAAAGCCGGGCCGCTTGTCCGTGCCCGCGCTGAAGTCATAGCCGAGGCGTCCGCCGGTGTTGTTCTGCCGATAGCCAGTATCGAAGCCACCGCGCGTCGCCCGGACCCGATCGGTACGGCCGCCGAAATCACCCCACAGCGCCTTCGATCCGGCACCGCTGTCGCGAAGGCTCTGCAGGTGCGCTGTCAGCGCATCGCCATTGGCGTTGGTGACGTTCGCCACCGTCTCGTTGAGCTTGGCATAGCGGAACACCGGCGCGCCGGCCGACGAGGCCAGCATGAAGCGCCCGTTCGCTGCGTCGAAGGTCAGTCCATAATGGACGAAACCGAAGTCCTGCGTCGCAAGGCTGAAGGCATCGGAGGAGGAGCCAGCACCGACCTTGACCAGCGAAATCGGCGCATTGCCCGTCAGTACGGCATTCGCGTTGCCGAGATCGACGAGTGAGATTTTCGTCGATCCCGTCGCGGCGCCTGTCACGGTGAAGTGATCCGTGGTGCCGTTACCCATCTCGAGCAGCAGCCGGGCATTTTGCGAGCCCACATAATTGCCGCTCAGGACGAACGTGTCGCCGGCATGGCCGTTCGCGAGATCGATCGTGCCGGTGTTCTCGAACCGCTCCAGATTGAGGAACGAGACCGTGCCGGCAGTCGTGGTCCCGGGCAGGATCCTCAGCGTGCCCGAATTCACGAACCGGTCGTTTCCATCGCCGAAGTCGCTGTTGCCGCTTGCCGCGAACGTGCCGCTGTTGGTCAGGACGTCGTCGCCTGCGCCAAACAGGATGCGCCCGGCGATCGTGCCGCTGTTGGAGACGTTCGCCGCACCGGAGGCGACCCGGATCGCATAGCCGCTGCCGCCCGTGATCGTGCCGGCATTGGTGATCCGTACGGTGGGGACGGTGTCCGCCGCAACGGCCTGTGTGCGAACGCCGATCCCGCCGCCGCCGCCATCACCACCGCCACCGCCTTGGGTGGGCGGCGGAACATAGGATCCGACCGCGCTCGCGACGATCGCGTCGCCGCCGCCGGTGATCGTGCCCGCGCTGCCGACATCGATCGTGACATTGTCGCCCTTGGCCGAGATCGCGTCGCCTTGCGAACTCGTGACGCCCCGGATCGTGATCGCGGTCGTGCCGTAAGCGCTTGCCAGGATCGCATTGCCGTCAGCCGCGCTGGTGTTGGTCGCATCGATATGCGCGTCACCCGCCGCGCGCACCCGGATGCCCACCGAGCCGGCGCCCGTCACCTTGACGGTGCCGCTCGTCACCGAAACCGTGTGATCGGGCGTGCCGTCGGCCGGCGCCAAGGGCACCGCGTTTGCCGAGAGGTGGACCCGGAACGGGATCGAGACGTCGAGCGGTGACTGGGCGAAAATGCCGTCCGCCTTGGCGCCGCTGGTCGTAACTTTGTCGGCCACCACCGTCACGGTGCTGTAAGGCCCGACCGCCGTCGCGTTGATCGCGCTGGCATGATAGCCCGACGTCGTGACCGTACCGCCATTGATACGGACGTTGCCGACGAGTGAGTTGCCGATAATACCATAGGCATAGGTGCCCGCGGTCGAGATGATCTTCTGGTTATCGATGAGATTGTCGCCGCCGACTGTCGTCGCCTGGATACCAAAACCCTTCTCGCCGGTCGTTGTGAGGTTACCCGACAGGGTTATGGTCGACTGACCGCCGTTAGCATTCGTGTAGATGCCCTTGCCGAAGCTGCCGGTCGTCGAGATCGCGCCGGACGTCACCGTGACGTCACCGTTTCCAGCCGTCGCTGAAATGCCCGAGCCACCCGATACGACAGACCCGACCGTGACGGTGGCGTTGCCACCATAGGCGCCGGCGCTGATCGCTGCTCCCGCTTGCCCGACCTCAATCTTGCCGGCGCTCACGTCCACACTGCCACCGCCCTCGGTGAAAGCAACGATGCCCGTGCTGCCATAGCCGGAGAGCTTGATCGTATCGACCTTGACCGTCGACGCGCCACCGATCCCGGTCAGGAGCACGCCGATATTGTTCGTGCCCGAACCCGTGATCGTGCCTGCTTCGACGTTTGCAGCGCCGTTGGCTGCCAGCACATCGATGGCGCGCGATCCATAGCCGCTCACATCGACCGAGCCGGCCTTGACGGCAGCGTTGAGACCGCCCGCGCGGATGCCGTCCGACATCTGGCCGCTCGTCGAAACCGAGCCCGCCTCGACCGAGACGTTTCCATAAGGCGCAAGCGCGAAGACCGCCGGGGCATAGTCGCCCGCCGTGCTCACACTGTCCACCTTGATCCCGACATCGCCGTACACGCCGACCGCGTAGACGCCGACCGCATTGGCACCGCTGGTGGTGATCGTCCCGGCATCGATCGACACATTGTCGGCGCCAAACGCGTAGATGCCGTCCGAGCTTGCGCCGCTGGTGGCGATGGCTCCGGCCGAAATCGTGATGCTGCGGTCGGTCTGGGTATAGGGATCGCGCAAGAAGGACTGGGCGAGAATACCTTGAGAATAGTCACCCGTCGTCGTGATTGATCCGGCGCGGATTGTGGTCTTGCCCTCTTCGGCCGCCGTGAAGACGCCCGGTGCATGGCCGCCCGTGGTCGTGACGCTGTCGACGTCGATGACCTGCTCGCCGTGGCTTACGGTTGTGTCGATGCCGACCGCACCGTTCCCGGTCGTATCGACTGACCCGGCCTTGATGGAGAGCAGACCGTCATAAGAGCTGGCGAGGATCCCCTCGGCCCAGGTGGAATGGCGGCCGCCGCCGAGACCCCCGCTGGTCTTCACACTGTCGACCTCAATGGTGACGTTGCCCGACGACCCTTGCGCAGAAATGCCCCGCGCGCCGCCGCCCGTCGTGCTGACCGAGCCCGCCTTGATGATCACGGCATCGCCGCCGTCGAGCGAGATGCCCGAGGCCGCAATGCCCTCGCTGTGCGCGCCCGAGGTCGAGATCGTGCCGGTCGCATCGACGATGGCAGTGCCGTTTGCCGCTAACGCCAGCATGCCCACCGCATAGTCGCCGCGTGTGTCGACCGAACCACCGGTCAGATGGACCGCCTTGCCCGCAGCGAACGCATAGCCGCCGATCCCGGTCGCATTGCCGCCGGTGGTCGAGACGGAACCTGCGTTCACGTCGACCGTGCCGAACACGCTATAGGCGACGATGCCCTGGCTGCCGAAGCCACTCGTTTCGACCTTGCCGGCATCCACTTTGACATCGCCGAGCGAAAGCGCGCCGATGCCGATCGAATAATCGCGCCGCGTTTTCACGGACCCGGCATTCACGGTGACGGCGCCTTCGCCATAGTTGATCGCGTAGATGCCGTGGGAGCCTGCTCCGCTGGTCGAAACCGACCCGGCATCGACGATGATATTGCCACCGAACGAAACCGCACGGATGGCTTGCGAACCGGTACCGGTCGTCGATACCGCGCCTGCATCGACCAAGACGTCGCTTTGGCCGCCCGCGTAGATGCCGTGAGACATGTCGCCATGGGTGCTCACCGTGCCTGCGGTCACCTTCGTCGCTCCGCCATCGGCATAATTGAGCGCGTCGATGCCGTCAGAATAGAGGCCGTTGGTCGCGACCGTATCAGCCGTCACCGAGATGCTGGGGACGATCGTCGGATCGCTATAGACGTGATTGGTCCGCGCGATCACTCCGGCGGCATAGTCCCCAGTGGTCCGGACAGACCCGGTGACCTCCACATTGACCGCCGTACCGACAGCGGTGATGCCGGTTGCGTCGGCCTCGGTGCCCATGCCGCCACCCTGGGTGCCGACCGTTTCTGCGCGCACGGTGGTCGTGCCCGAGGAATAGGCAACAATGCCACGCCCGGAGCCGCCAAAGGCATAGGCATAGGTCGTGTCGATGGTTGTATCGCCGGCGGTGGTCGCGGCATAGATTCCGTCAGAGCCGAGACCCGAAGTCACCACGCCGCCGGTATGAATATCGATATTGCCCACAGCCGTGTTGGCGCGAACGCCGGTCGAGGCCTCGCCGGCGGTGGTGACCGTCTGGGCTGAGATATGGATGTCGCCGCCCATGCCGGCATCGGCGGCGATGCCGTCCGCGCGGTAGCCGCTGGTATAGACCGAGCCTGCGTCGATCGAGACATTACCGCCTGCGGTCCGGGTGTCGATGCCGCGTCCGCCGACGCCGCTAGCCTGGATCGACGAGTCCGCCGCCGACACGGTGATCGCACCGCCACTGCTGGTGACGCTGATCCCGGCTCGGTCATCGCTGGTCGGCGTGATCACAGTCTCCGCCGGCACGACGACGGTGAGGTCCTGCGGGGCAGGGGCGGCAACCTCGTAGCTGATCCCATCGGGGAAGTTGCCGGCATCCGGCGCGCAGGTGACGACGCCATCGACGGGAGCGCCACACGCCTGGCTCGTCTGCGCAAACGTCGGGGCCGCACACAGCAAAGCCGCGAGTGCGCCCATACTGGCGCCGAGCCGCAGCCGCTGGGCTGCTGCTCGCCCGACCGGTTCGGCGCGCATATGGGTCGCGAAAGTGTCGGCAGGTGTCATCGCAAGGCATCTCCGGCTGAGGTGACGCCGCATTTCGGCGCCAGATGCTGCCTGTGACGCCGGGATCGATCGTCACCCGTAACGAGAGTGCAACTTTTTCCGTGCAAAAGCCGGGGTTTAAGAAATTTTCGGTGCGCTGCGTTTTTTTGCAAGGCTGCGCTACGTCGGCGGCGTCTTAACGAGAAAATCCATTCTCAGGCGCGCGGGGGTAGCCCTTCGTGCGCCGCATTCGGGGCAGGCATGGCGAAATCGAACGCGGCATCGACCAAGGGATCAGCGGGACAGGCGGAGACGCCGGCGCCACCGCAACGCGGCGCTGCGACCGCGCCCGGCGCGGAACCGCCAGCGCCCGCACCCGGCACCTCGCAGATCACCGTCTCGCGCGGCTTCAACGCCTGGCTCGCCGCCAACCGCACCAGCCTCGCTTTCTCGTCCTACCAGACCGGCCAGCTCTTCCTGGTCGGGCGCCACCCCAACGGGACCGTCTCGTTCAACCAGCAGAATTTCAACCGGGCGATGGGCCTCTCCTGGTCAGGATCGCGGCTCTATCTCGGCGCTCTCTCCCAGGTCTGGCGGCTCGAAAACATGCTCAAGCCCGGCGAAGTCGGCAACGAGGTCTTCGATGCGGTCCTGGTGCCGCGCAACGCCCAGACCACCGGCGATGTCGATGTGCATGAGGTGGGCATCGATGCCGAGGGGCGTGTGATCTTCGTCAACACCAAATATAGTTGCCTTTGCACGCTCGATCTGACCGACAGCTTTCGCCCGATCTGGAAGCCGCCTTTCATCTCCAAGCTTGCGCCGGAAGACCGCTGCCACCTGAACGGCATGGCGATGGCCGGCGGCCGGCCGGCGTTCGTGACCGCCGTCAGCCGGTCCGATGTCGTCACCGGCTGGCGCGAGCGTCGGCATCAGGGCGGCGTCATCATCGAGGTCGCAACCGGCAGGATCGTCACCGACCAGCTCTCGATGCCGCATTCGCCGCGCGTCATGGGTGGTCGGCTCTATGCGCTCGACAGCGGACGCGGCCAGATCATCGAGGTCGATCCCAAGACCGGCGAGAAGCGCGACATCGCTTTCTGCCCAGGCTTCCTGCGCGGCATGTCGATCCACAACGGCGATGCCATCGTCACGGTATCCAAGCCGCGCGACGGCACGTTCAAGCACCTCTCGCTCGATGCCGAACTCCAGTCGCGTGACGCCGAGCCCTGGTGCGGCGTGCTCATCGTCAATCTTGCGAGCGGCGATCTGGTCGAGTGGGTCCGGCTCGATGGACACATCACCGAATTGTTCGACGTGGCGGTCATACCGGGCGTCGCCTGTCCCATGTCGATCGGGCCGGACACGCCCGAGATGCGCAGTACAATCACCTTCGCCCCCGAAGTTCGGCCGCTCTACGGGCTCGCCACGGCCGCATGAGCGCAAGGACGGGAGCAGGGCGGGCCGCCATGACCTTGACGATGGTCTGTCCATCGTCTCTGGTCCGCTGCTCCAGGCGTTGTTGAGCCTGTGCGCGGGCAGACAGGCGTTCACGAGCAGAAGGTGACCGAAGCGAACTCAGTGCTGATCGAGACCTTCATGGTCCACCGTGCAGCGCTCGCCCGTTTCATCGCCTTGCGGTGTGGCAGCGATAATGCCGACGATCTCGTCCAGGAATTGTGGATCAAGATCCAGCAGGTCGATGCGTCCGTCGACCAGCCGCTCGCCTATCTCTATCGCGCGGCGCACCGCCTGGTTCTCGATACGCGTCGGGGCGCGTCGCGTTCGCGCGATCGCGAACAGGCCTGGAGCCTCGCAAGCGGACAGTTCGAAGGAGCCGAGACACCGATCGCCGAACGCCGTCTCCTTGCCGCCGAGCAGCTCCGCCGCGTCGAGGAGGCGCTCGCATCGGTCGGCTCGCGCGCGACCCGGATCTTCACCCGCTACCGCGTCGACGGCATCGAGCAGCGCAGGATCGCCGCCGAGATGGGCGTCAGCCTCAGCACCGTGGAAAAGGATCTGCGCAGAAGCTACGCGGCGATCTCCGGCCTGAAAGACGAACGCAATGAGGCTTGAACGCTTCGGCGGCGTCAGGGGCGCATGGACGTGCCGCCTATGACCGACTCGCGCAAATCCGCCGATCTCCAGGCGCTCGACTGGGCGATCCTGGCCGATGATCCGACCTTCACGGACTGGCCGGCGCTCAAGGCCTGGCTCGCGGCCGATCCTGACCATCCGGTGCTCTTTGATCGTGCGACGATCGCCGTGGAGGAAGCCGCGTCCGCAGTCAGTGCCGCGCCGCGCGAGCGCCTGACCCTCGTCGCCGACAATCCCGAGCCGCTGGTCCGCCGGCAAGACCGGGCGTCGCCGCGCTGGTGGCCGGCCGGCATAGCGGCCAGTCTGGTCGCGGCCGTCGGGCTCACCGTCTGGTTGGGGCAGGGGACGCACACGCCCGCCATGCAGGAGATCGCCACGCGGCCGGGCGAGGTCCGCGTCGTCGTGCTCGACGGTGTGACGGTCACGCTCAACGGCGACAGCGCGCTCCGGGCGCCTGCGGGTTCGCCGCGCGAGGTTGTGCTGGCGCGCGGCGAGGCGAGCTTCGATGTGGTGCATGATGCCGAGCGGCCTTTCGCGGTTCGCGTCGGTGACGCCGTGGTGCGCGACATCGGCACGCGCTTCGACGTTCTGCGCGACGAGCAGGGCATCACGGTCGCCGTCGCCGAAGGCTCGGTCGAGGTCGCGTCCGGCGGCGCCAAGGTTCCCGTCCGCGCCGGCGAGCGGACGGTCGTCGCGGCTAACGAAGCCCCTTCCGCGCCGCAAGCGGTGGCGCCGAGCACGGTGACGGGCTGGCAAACTGGCCAGCTCATCTATGACGATGCGACGCTCGACCGCATCATCGCCGATGTGCGTCGGCGAACGGGCCTCGCGATCCGACTGGCACCGGCGCTCGAACATCGCCGGTTCGCAGGCTCGCTCAACGTCGCGGGGCCGCCCGAGACCGTCATCGCGCGATTGGAAGAGGTGCTCGCCGTCTCAGCCCAGAAGGACGGCGCTGGGTGGCTGCTCGTCTCACGACAGGGTGGCCGCCGCTGAACGCACGCTATCCCTACAGTCTTGCCCAAGGCGCCTGCGGCTCGCTGATCGCCGCCAGCGTATTCTCGATCAGCAGCGCGTCGGCACAGACACGTACGACCGTCCATCTCGACCTGCGTCCAGGCCCGCTTTCACAAGCGATCAACGAAATCGCGGCGCAGTCCGGCGCCAGCATCGGCACGGACGATCCGGCGCTGCTGCGGACGCCGATTTCGGCGCTTCGGATCGATGGCGCGGTCGACCAGGCGCTGCGCCTGGCGCTCGCGCGAACGGACCTGCGTCTGGTGCGAACGGGGCCAGCGAGCTGGCGAATCCTGCGGGAGGCCAGGCACGTGCCGCCTTCACCCCCCAGGCGTCGGCCGGTTCCGGTGGAGCCGGCACAGGATATCGTCGTCACCGGCAGCAAGCTCGACACGCCGCTGCAGGACTATCCCGGCAGTGTGACGATCATCGACGGGACCGCGCTCGACCATCCGGGGCGCGAGCGCGGTACGCTCGCAGTCGCGGAGATTCAGGCGAACCTGCTCTCGACCCGACTCGGGCCGGGCCGGAACAAGCTGTTCCTGCGCGGGATCGCCGACAGCAGCTTCAACGGCACCAGCCCGGCGCTGGTCGGCCAGTATCTGGGCGACCTGCGGCTGACCTATGCGTCGCCGGACCCCGATCTGCGGCTCTACGATGTCGACCGGGTCGAGATTCTCGAAGGACCACAGGGCACGCTCTACGGCGCGGGCTCGCTCGGCGGAATCCTGCGCGCGGTTCCACGGTCTCCCGATCCGGGCGCGACGCATGGCGACGTCTGGGCCGGCGGATCGATAAGCGCTCACGGTCAACCCGGCGCCGATGGCGGTATGGTCCTGAACTTGCCGCTCGCACCGCGCGTGGCGCTCCGTGTGGTGGGCTATGGCGAGCAGGATGGCGGCTATATCGACGACATCGGCCGGGGCCTGAAGGACGTGAACCGCAGCCGCGTCGCCGGCGGCCGCGCGGCGCTTCGTGTCGGCTTCGGCAGTGGATGGACGGCCACGCTCGGCGGCATCGCGCAGGACGTCCGCAACCGCGACTCGCAATATGCCGATGAAGATCTGGGATCATTGGTGCGGGCAAGCGCCGTCGCGCAGCCGTCCTTTCACAGCTACCGCGCCGTCGATCTCGCGATCGAGGGAAGGGTGGGAGGCGCAACGCTAAGGTCGACCACCGGCTATGTGGCGCAGCGGCTCGGCCAAGCCTTCGATGCGACCCAGCCCGACAACGACATCCTGCTCTACGAGCAGCGTGACCGCATCAGCATGGTCTCCAACGAGACGCGGCTGAACGGGAAGGCCGGCGACCGGCTGGACTGGCTCGCGGGCATCGCCGTGCTCCATGCGCGCTCGACCGAGCGCCGGGCGCTTGGGGCGCCCGACGCGCTTGCGAGCCTCGGCGAGGTTCGGCTCGGCATGACCGAGGCGACCGCATTCGGCGAACTGGCACTGCATCCCACCTCAGGCATCATCGTGACCGGTGGCGGACGCGTCTCCTATATCGCCGCTGATGGTGCCGCGAGCGGAACGCTGGCCAAGCCCGTCGTCGGAACGGCAGGGCCGAAGGCGGCGCGGCGCTACCAGTGGCTCGCGACGCCGATGGTCGGCATCTCCTGGGAGGCGGCGCGCAAGATCACGGTCTTCGCGCGTTATGCGGGCGGCTATCGACCTGGAGGCCTCACCGTGAACGGGGTGGCCGAAGCCTTCGATCCCGACACGATACGCACTGTCGAGCTTGGGTTCCGCGCCCGCGATCTCGGCCGCGCGAAGTTCCATCTCTCGGCGACTGCGGCCGCAAGCCGGTGGCGCGACATTCAGGCTGATTCGCTCGATGGGCTCGCCATCCCGCATGTCGCCAATATCGGGTATGGCCGGGTGCAGAGCCTGAGCTTCGATGTCGGCGCAACGCCGTTTCCCGGGATCGACCTCACCGCGAGCGGCTTTCGGAGCTGGAGCAAGCTGACCACGGTCGGCCCCTCAGTCGAAGGTCCGCTGATGGGGCCGCTTCCGAATGTCGCGCGTTACGGTGCCGTGATGGCGGTCGAATATCGCCACCGCATCGCGGCGCAGTCCGAAATTGGTCTCGGCGTTCGCGGCAAGATCGTCGGGCCGTCCATGCTCGGCATCGGCCCCGAGCTATCCCTGCCGCAAGGCGATTACGGCACGCTGGCAGCGTCGGCCTCGCTTACGATCCGGCGCGCCACCGTCACGCTCGACGCCACCAATTTGCTCGACGCGCGCGGCAACCTGTTCGCGCTCGGCACGCCGTTCACGCTCGCCACTGGGCACCAGAGCACGCCGCTCCGCCCGCGCACCCTGCGATTGGGGGTCGCGACGTCCTTTTGACGCGGTGCGGTTCAGTCGACCAGATCCATGACTAGGCGCGTGGCGAGCGATTCGCTGACCTGGAGGAAGCCGGCTGTCGGCTGCGCGCTGACCGCATCGCGCACAGCATCATGAGGATGGTCATAGATGTTCGCGCCGGCAGCGGCGAAGCCGAGACGCAAATTGGGCATCGCCTCGAGCACTTCGTCGCTGTGATTATGGATCGAGCCATGGTGCGGCACCATGTAGATGTTCGTCAGCGGGAGCTGGTCGCGATAGAAATGCAGGAAGCGCTGACGCCGTCGCAGTTGATCGAGATGCGCGTCGCCGGTCAGGATCCAGCCGCCCGGTTCCGCTCCTTCGAACCAGCTGTGGTTCGGCGTAACCCGGCCTATCGAGACGTGGAAATTTTCTGGCGTCCACGGTCCCGCATAGAGCGTCATGGAGATCAGATTGTGGTCGCCCCACAGTGCGTCGTAGCAGTCACGGAGCTTGTCCCGGACCGTCCGATCCTTGCCTGATTGCGCGATCGCCTTCTTGTCGAGCGGCTTACCGAACTCCGCCTCCAGCGCCTGATCGAATGCACGCAGCCGCTTTGCCGACGGGACATGGACATAAGGAATCAGCACCCAGTTCAGGGAGCCGCCCGGCATTGCCATCATCAGCGCAGCGCCCGGCTGGACCTGACCCAGATTTGCACGTGCGTTTTCAGACTGCGCGGTTTGATCCTGATCCGCTGTCGTGCGTGCATCGAGCGGAACCGGATCGCGCGACCATTTGGCGAAAACCCGACCCTCACCGCCGCCGCGGGGCTCGCCTGGCAGGATAGGTCCACCGCCGCCTTCGCCGTCGTCATCTGCGCCATTGACGAAGGTCACCGTCTCGACGCCGCGGCTGCCGAACCAGGCAGCCGGATCGGTCGTGGCTTCGAGGAACGTGCCCGTCAGCGTACCGCGCGCCGCGTCACGGGCGATAGCGACCAGTACCGCCGTCTCGTCGAGATAGGGGAGCACCACCTGGCGGACCTTGGTCGCCAGCAGAAGCTGGTCGACACCGCGCACATGGTCGCTGTCGAGATGCGAGAGGAACAGGAGGTCGATCTCGCCGCCTGCGGCAACACGGACGACTTCACGGGTCAGCTCCCCGGTTTGGTTGGACCCGCAATCATAGACCCAGCGCAGCGTCTGGCCGTTGTAGCGAAGTTCGCCGCTGGTCATCCCGCCTTGGCCGACCGGGTGCTGCACCATCACGACTTCCATATCATTCCCTTCGTCTTTGCCCGGCCGATAGCATCATATCGCCCGCTCTGCGGTAGCGCTGATCCTCATTCCCCCGGTTTGGATGAACCGGCGCTAGCGACCTTCACCTCCTTCGGGAAATACGCGGCAAGGTGATCGATGAGCGCGCGGACCGCCGGCGGCAGGCCGCGCCTCGTCGTGAACACCAGATGGACGATGCCTGGCTGCGCCCGCCAATCGGGTAGCAGACGGACGAGCTGACCACTTCTCAGCGCGTCGGCACACACGTGATCGGGAAGCAGTGCGATGCCGAGGTCGGCGATCGCCGCCTGACGTACCGCCGCGAAGTCGCCGCAGGTCATGCGCGGCTCATGCCGAAGGCGATGGGTCGTGCCGTCTTCCTGCTCGAGCCACCATTCGATCTCACCGATATCGTCGCTGGTTCCGAGCGTCGGATGGTGCGCGAGGTTCGCGATCGTGCCGCCGATTCGGTTCGCCATCTGCGGAGACGCGACAAGAATTCGCGCCGATCGCCCGAGCGTGCGCATCGTCAGTGCAGCGTCGCTCGTCAGCGCGGTGCGGACCCTAAGCGCCAGATCGATCCGCTCTTCGATCAGATCGACCGCGCGGTCGATCGCGATCAGTTGAAGCCGCACCCTGGGATAGCGCGCGAGAAAGGCGGGGAGGGTGGCGTTGACCACCTCGACAAGCCCGGTCGGGCACGCGAACCGGACCCTGCCGTGCGGCTCGGCCTGCGCCTCTGCGACCAGGGCGGCCGCCTGTTCGGCCTCGGCAATCATCGCCCGGCACCGCTCGTAGAAGGTCTGGCCGATCTCGGTGACCCGGAACCGCCGGCTCGATCGCTCGATGAGCCGCACGCCCAGCATCGCTTCGAGCCCGGCGATGCGGCGGCTCAGTTTCGACTTGGGTTCTCGCAGTGCCCGGCCGGCGGCGGCGAAGCCGCCATGCGCGACGACTTCCGCGAAATAGACGTAGTCATTGAGATCGGTGCGCGCCATCGTTCCTCCTGCGGAACGCTGAGTGCCACATTTGCCGGCTACTGGCACGAACGTTCTACGGGCATCTCTTTTTTCGACGGCGGGCGATCCGCCGGCCGAACAAGGAGACAGACAATGACCCAGCGTTTCGACAACAAGGTTGTGGTGGTGACCGGCGGCACGAGCGGCATCGGCCTCGCGACCGCCAAGGCTTTCGTGGAGGCCGGCGCCTCCGTGTTCATTACCGGCCGCCGACAGGACGCGCTCGATGCGGCGGTGAAGGCGATCGGTGGCAACGTGACCGGCGTGCGTGGCGATATGGCGGTGCTCGCCGATATCGATCGGCTCTACGACGCGGTCCAGCAGCGCCACGCCCAGATCGACGTGCTGTTTGCCAATGCCGGCGGCGGCGAACTGGCGCCTCTCGGTGCGATCACCGAGGAGCATTTCCAGCAGACGTTCGACAGCAATGTGAAGGGCGTGGTCTTCACCGTACAGAAGGCGCTGCCGCTCCTGCGCGACGGGGCCTCGATCATCCTGACCGCCTCGACTACCAGCATCAAGGGCACTGGCGCGTTCAGCGTCTACTCGGCGACCAAGGCTGCCGTGCGCAACTTCGCGCGCAGCTGGATCCTCGACCTCAAGGACCGTCATATCCGCGTCAATGCAGTGAGCCCCGGGCTCACCGAGACCGCCGGCCTCAACGAGCTGTTCGGCGGCGGCGATCAGGCCGCAAGCACCAAGGACTATCTGGTGGGCCTGATCCCGGCGGGCAGGATCGGCCAGCCCGAGGAGATCGCCAAGGCAGTGATGTTTCTCGCCTCGGACGATGCCTCCTATGTCAACGGCATCGAACTGTTCGTCGATGGCGGCCAGGCGCAGATCTGATCGCCGTCCATTTCTGAACTGGAGACTTTTGCCATGACCAGCATCGCCAATCTGCTGCTGCGCAACCTCCACGACGTGTTCGGCGAGGGGGCCCCCTCTCGCCGGCGCGCCGCCGTCGAGGATATCTTTCACGAAGACGCGGCCTTTCACGAGCCAAACGGCGTCCAGCGCGGGTGGGACGCCATCGACCGAATCGCTGGCGCGATCCGCGCCACCCATCCGGACTATGTCTATACCGTGCTGCGCGAGCCCGAAGTGCTCGGCGAGGATGCCGGGCGTGTCCAGTGGGTCTCGGGTCCGCCGGGTGGGGCACCGGAATATGCCGGCACCGACATCGTTGTGGCGCGCGATGGACGGATCGCGGCGGTCTATCTGTTCTTCGACGCCGTTCCCGCCTGACGCAGCGCCACGCGCCGCAGTTCGTGCCATCAAGGCGCCGCATCGCCCTCGCATCGCGGCGCCTCCGTTCCGATATGTGGCAGACCATGCCTGCCATCGAGGAGAACTCCCGCATGACTGCCTATCTCGTCGCAATCCAGGATCAGGTGACCGACCCCGCCGAGCTCCAGACCTATAGCGAGAAAGCCGGCGCGAGCCTCGAAGGCCGCACCGCGACGCCGCTGGCCTATTATGGCCCGATCGAAACCCTCGAAGGCGCCCCCGCCAAGGGTGCGGTGATCCTCCAGTTCCCAGACGCAGCCGCGGCGCGCGACTGGTATGAGAGCCCTGGCTATCAGGATGCGCGCCAGCATCGGCTGCGCGGTGGGCATTACCGCTTCTATATCATCGACGGGGTCGACAGCGCGGGCTGACGCGAACGCAGTATCGGATCATCGCCTCTGGGTTCGCATGCGCGAATCGGCTAATCTGCGACCATCACCAGATGATCGGATCGCGACATGGACGAGGCGATGATCCGGGATGCCGCCCGCGCGCTGGCAGCCCGACTGAAGGACCTACTGGACCAGAGCATGGCCCGCGAGATCACGCTCTCGCGTGAGGAAGCGGTACTCGCCCAGGGATTCGCCGAAAGCGTCGCCGACCTTCTGACCGCTGTGCATTGACGCCCGTCGCAAGCGGCTGGTCTAGAAGGGCACGTCTTCGTCAATCTCGTTCCACGCCGACACCTTTGGCGGCTGCGCCTTGGCCGGCAGCTCGAACCGGTGCGCGGTGTAGAGGTTCAGGATGTGATCGCGGTCCATGAACATGATCTGGCTGCGCTGCGATGCATCGAGCTTGCCGCCAAGCCAGTTGCGTGCGGCCTTGGTGATCTCCCCGCCGGCGAGGATGAAGGCGTGATCGACCAGCGCCTTCTTGTTGGTGTCGCTGTCGAACACCTCATGTCCAAGCATCATCAGCACCTGCTGATAGATCTCCGACACATTGGCGTTCGTGCCCTTGCTTGCGCCGGCTGAATCGAGCTTCCCCTTCTTGGCTTGGATCCCGAAATAGATGACGTGCTCGGTCGGCAGCTTGTACCGCATCCAGACGTCCTTGCCGTATTCGAGCGCTTTGTCCTTGTGGCCGACGCTTGTGATGCGCTGATAGCCCAGGTGCCGGAACATCGGCAGCAGCACCTCCTCGATCAGCTCGTCCTCCGAACAGTGGTCGAGATAGGCGATCAGAAGATCGCGCTTCTCGGCCTCAGCCGGGGTGAGCGGGCGATAGAGATTGACCGGCGACGATACCGTCCGGGTCTCGACGTGGCGGACGTAGAACAGCCCGTCCTCGCCATAATAGCCCTCATAGCCTTCGCGCCCCAGCGGCACGTTGAGCGCCGCGAGCGCCAGTGCCCGGTCGTTATCGCCGTCCTGAGCCTCGCGCTTGTCCATGAGGGTGCGCAGCACGGTCGCGAACCGCTCCGGCAATTGGTTGGCGGCTGGCTGCGGATCGTTCAAAAGTTCGGCCAGCACCCCCTCGGTCCACGGCACGCGCGAAGAGCCGTCGTGCGCGAACTCCAGCTCGCATTCCTCAAAGAAACGCGTGATGAAGAAGCTGCTCCGATAGTGGAACCATTTGTGGTCGTTATTCCCCACCACCATCTCGGCGATCGGTCGTAGATTGCGCGCCTTGAACTGCATGGCCTCAATCTAATGACTGGCGCGCCATTGCCAATCACGTACGGTGGGGGACGCAGTAACGCAGCTCGCGTGTTCAGTCGCCGAGATAGACACCGGTCAGCCGAGCCAGTTCCGCGAGGAGGCGGTCCTGATAGACCGTGTCGGAGGCAGGCGCAGCCGGCGCCTCGCGGCGCATGGCGTGCCAATAACCTCCGCTGGTGCGCGCCGCAGCGTCTTCGCTGGAAGCGAGCCAGCTCTGCGTTGCCTGGCCCGTGGCTATGTCGACCGGCGCCGAGGAACCGCCCATGCGGGTGCGCACCCAGCCTGGATCGACCGCGTTGCTGAAGGTGTCGGGCCACGCCCGTGCCACCGCGAACGCCAGCGCCACGATCTGGAGCTTGGTGTCGCCATAGGCTTGTCCCGGCTGCCAGCGGCGCTTCGTCCAGTCGATGTCGTCGAGCGCGGGGCTGCCGCCGCGGTGGAGGCCGCTGCTCATATAGACCAGCCGCTTTGGGCGCTCGATCAGCGCCGTCAGGACATAGGGCGCGAGGATGTTGACCGCCGTCATCACGCTATGGCCCTCGGTGGTACGCCCCTTGCCAGTCTCGCCATAGAGGCCGGCGTTGTGGATGACGGCGTCGACCCGGCCGAGCGCGTTGACCTGCTCGGCAATGGACCGGGCATCGGCGAGGAGGCTCAGGTCGCCCGTCACGATCGCGGTGGCGGTGGTACCTTCGCGTCGCAGAGCGCTTGCGCGCTCGGGATTGCGGGCGTGCAGGATCACCTCATGGCCATCCGTCAACAAGGACAGCGCGGCGGCGAGCCCGAGGCCGGTCGAACTGCCGGTGATGAAAATCCTTGCCATGGCCGCACTCCTGTCTGCCCGTGATATGGGGAGGCGAGGGCCGCCAGGGAACCGGCGAACGTCGGGATTGGCACCACCGGCGATCCCCTTGCGGCAATCACCGGCGGCTTTTCGTGTCAGGCGTTGATGCGGTCCTTGACCGCCTTGGCGGGAGTGAAGCCAAGTTTCTTGGAGGCCGCGATCGTGATCGCCTCGCCCGTGGCGGGATTGCGGCCGGCGCGCTCGGGCTGGTCCTTGACCTTGAACTTGCCGAAGCCGTTCAGGGAAACCTCTTCGCCCTTGGCGGCGGCGTCGGCGATTGCCGCGAACACGGCGTCGACGACCTTCTTCGCATCGGCCTTGGTCAGGCCGTGATCGGTCGCCAGCGTCTCGGCAATATCGGCGTTGTTCATTCTGATACCTCTTGTTGGAATGAACCGCGCTCCTTAACCGTGCATGGGCACGGGGCAAACATCGTTAGATGTACTTCCGAGCGCATTTTACCTTCGACGCGTGTTGGGTCGACACGGAAAGCGTCGCGTGGTGCATGCTTCTGTAAGGCGCGCCACTTGTCGATATGCTCCGCCCGCCAGATCAAGGTAGCTGATGATCCTGCTCGAATATGATGTCGATGAGAGCCCGGCGCGCCGTCTGCCGTCTCCGGGAAAGTGCATCTATTGCGGTGCGGCCGATGTGCCGCTGACCGAGGAACACGTCATCCCGTTTGCGATCGGAAAGAACGCGACGATCCTCGAAGGCGCCAGTTGCGACGATTGCCAGAAGACCATCCAGCCCTATGAGCAGCGCGTCCTCCGGCACCAGCTTGGCGTGTTCCGCGCGATGGTGGAGGCCCCGACCCGCAAGAAGAAGGATCGGCCGAAAGTTATCCGGCTTCCGTTGGTCGAGATCAGACCCGACGGCACAGTCGGGCGCGACCTGGGCTCGCGCGAGATTCCGATCGTCGATGGTCCGCTTATCCTCAACCTGTGGCAATCGCCGCCGCCTGCGATCCTTGGCGAGAAGAGCGATCCGGCCAACGCCGAGGGGGTCTCCTGGCGGTTCATCGAGTCCTCGCGCGCGGACCCCATTTTGCACAAGGTTGCCAAAGAGGAAGATGTCGCGGGCGCGGCCATTGTTCTGCCACCTGTAAACCGCCTCGACTATGTCCGCTCATTGGCCAAGACCGCCCACGCATATGCTGCCGCCGAACTGGGGGTCGATGCCTTCGAGCCGTTCCTGACGGACATTATTCTCAACCGGTCCGACGAGGTCGGCCGCTTCGTCGGCGACATGCCGGGGGTCGCCAGCCTCGAAGGCCCGTCGGGTCATAGCTTCAAGATCACTCTGGGGCAGACACCGCCCGAGCTGGGCGATGCCGGTGGTCTGATCGTTGTCTTCATGCAGTTCTGGGCCGAACTCGGTTCCCCGCCACATCTCGTCGTGGTCGGCAGGCCGCTGATCGACATGGAAGCCCATTTCGCCGCCCGATCGGCGGAGCAGGCCGCTGCAGGCGCGGCATGAACGGATGTGCCTCGTGAGCGGCGTATCGCCTAGAGATTGGGTCACGCGGGGGAGCGGCTTCGAGACTCAAAAGAAGAAGCAGGGCTTCGGCTGAGAACAAAGATTGAACGGCCGAGTCCGGATTGATATCGTCGGGCGTCAGAACGGGGCAGTGAGGTAAGGTTTGCAGGATCGGACGGAACGGACGGGCTCCGGCGCGCGCGGCGCTCCTCGGATCGACACCGTTCGGGCGTCCCGAGATGGCCATCAATTCCATGAAGCATGGGCTGCGCGAAGTGCCCTCGCGCTATTGCCACCCGACACCAATCTCGTTGCCATTGCGATAGAAGGCTTCAGTCGCGAGGATGAAGACGCGCACAGTCAGACCGCAACAGAGGTCGCGGACCTGGTGCGCTATTATGGCGGATCCACGGTCGCGGAAGCCGACCGGATCGAAATCGTCCAGTTCAAATATTCGATCGCCAGCGCCGACACGGCAGTGCGCGCCAGCGATCTGCGGGCAACCATCGCCAAATTCGCAAAGGGCGAGGCCGAGCGAATCGAGGGCTTCGGCGAAGAGGTCGCCAGGCGTGCGCATTATGAGTTCGCGACCAATCGGCCCATTCACGCGAACCTGACCGTTGCCCTTGCTGCGTTGGCGTCCGGCGGGGTCGTCACCGGAGACGCCGGCTCGCAGGCCACGCAACTGCAGGAAACCCTCGCGGAGGCGGGCGTCGATGCCTGCGGCTTTTTCCAGCGCTTCGTTGCCCTCGGTCGACTGGGCAGTCTCAAGGAAGCACGTCGGGGATTGCGCCGGGAGATCGCCAATTGGAGCGCGCCAGGCGACCCGCAGACCCGCATTCGATTGCGCGGTCTCGAACATCTCGTGCGCGAAAAGGCGGGGTCCGCCGGCCAGCACGATAATATGATCGAGCGCGTCACCGTCCTCGGTGAACTCGATATCGATCACGAAGACGATCTCTATCCCACAGCCGATGCGTTTCCCGAGGTCGGGGCGATCATTGATCGCCCGGTGTTGGCCGAACTCGTCGGCAAGGCAACAGCCTCGACGCTGCCCCTCATTCTTCATGCCGAGGGCGGCTTCGGCAAGACGGTGCTGATGCAGGCGCTGGCTGAGCGGCTGAGCGACACGCATGCCGTCGTGCTCTTCGACGGCTTCGGCGCCGGCAGATGGCGTGAGCCGGCACATCCACGCCACTTGGCAAGCCGCACGATCGTCCACCTTGCGAACATGCTTGCCGCGCGCGGCCTGTGCGACCTCCTGCTTCCATCGTCTCAGGAGGAGGCGCTCCTTCGCGGGTTCCGGCTTCGCCTCCAGGATGCGGTTACCGCAGTACGTCAGACCGACCCCAACGCAGGCGTGGCCCTCGTCCTCGACGCTATCGACCATGCAGCGATCGCAGCGCGCGATACCGGCGCAAACTCGTTTGCCTATCTGCTCCTCAAAAGTCTCAGCGTCGTTCCGATCGACGGTGTCCGCGCGATAGCGTCATGTCGGACCAGCCGCCTCGAGCTTACGCGCAAGGATATCGAGACGGAGGACTTTCCCGTCCCGCTCTTTACCCCGGCGGAAACGCGGGCGCTGATCCTGGCCCACGATCCCTCGGCCACATCTGCCGATATCGCGGCGCTGACGACACGATCCGGTCGTAATCCCCGTTGCCTCGCGGCCTTTCTGGCAGCCGGGCGGCCTTATGATTTGCAAGCGCCGAAGGTCGGGGACCCAGGAGACATTCTCGAATCGATCCTGCGCGAGCGTATCGCGGACGCGCGGCGCGAGGCGGTTCGGCGCGGTGCGACGCAGGCCGAGGTAGCGGCTCTTCTCGCCGGCCTTGCGATGCTCCCGCCACCTGTCCCTTTGGAAGAACTGGCAGCGGCGCAGGGTCTGACCGTCGGCGATGTCGAGAGCTTCGCGACGGACCTCGCGCCATTGCTGGAGCGAACGCGCTACGGACTGATGTTTCGCGACGAGCCGACAGAGACGCTGATCCGCAAGATGTCCGACGAGGATCCGATCGCGCGCGGGCTCGTGATCTCGCGGCTGTCTGCTCGACAATCACTCTCGGATTACGCCGCGCGTGCCCTACCGCAGGTGCTGACTTCGACAGGGCAGGTGGACGAACTCGTAGCGCTCGCCTTCGATCCTGACCTTCCGGCCGGATCCAGCGAGATCGGGAAGCAGGAGATTCGTCTCGCCCGGATCACAGCCGCGCTGCAGGCTGGCGCCGGGGCTGGCCGAACCGACGATCTCTTCAAGCTTTCTCTGGAAGCCTCCCTCGTGGCATCGGGTCACGAACGCGCCGATCGGTTCCTGTACGAACATCCCGATCTTGTCGCGATATCGGGTGATCAGGAGGCCCAACGCCGGCTCTTCGCGACCAGAAGCGGCTGGCCAGGCGGACGACATTCCGCCCTTGCCGTTGCCTATGCCTTTGCCGGGGAGTTCGACGAGGCAGACCGTCACGCGACACGCGCGATCGACTGGCATCGTCATCGCGCGACCCATCGCGAGGAAGACATCGACGGTCGGGGATTGGACCTGGATCGGTCCGGGTTCAGCTATGTCGAATTGCTGATCGGCGACGACCGCCGAATCTTCTCCTGGCTCGCGGCCAACGGCGATGCTTTTGCCTATGACGTAGTCCGCCAAGCGCTGGAGCTAGGCGATCGACATGCTGCCGGCGGGCGGGACGGCCCAGATATGGCGCTCGCCCGACGCAAACTGTCGCGCTGTCCGGTCGCGATCCGCGGTGCCTTTGCTGCCGCGCTCATGCAGTCTGACGGCGATCGGACCCGTGACCGCTCTCTTGTCCGCCGCCTGGCATCAGCGCCGAGCACTGGGCATTATATTTTGCCGCTGGAGGCTTTGTTGGTCGCTGGTCTGCGCGCCTTCGACCTTGGTTGCCGAGCCGAAGCTCTCGCGATCGCCGCGTCTCTTGAGGCGCGGACCAATACGGTCTTTGCATTCGAGGAGTATCGCGCCAACGAGATGGCACCGGTCCATGCAGTCGTGGCTGCAGGCCTTGAGGCAGCTCTGAGACGCCGTCAGACCGCCCTCATCGACATTGCCCCCTCCGAGCTGTTCCAGCTGGTGCCGAAGAGTTTGCGCGCAAAGGGGCCTGCCGTCTTCGAGCGCGAGCTTATTCAGCGTCTCGAGGGTAGGACGCGCCGCGCACCAGCCGGGCGGGCGAAATCGACTAAGACGCTCAGCTACAGCTCGAACCAACGAGACCGTTACGAGCGCGAGAAGCGCCTGCTGAAACACAGGGTCAGACCTGCACTGGCCTATGCCGACCGCGTGCGTGCGTTGATTGCGGCACCACCCGCTGAGCGCGGGGCGGTTATCGGCGAATGGCTGGATGTCCTCGAAAAAGATGTCGCCACGGCCGGCCAATATCCCTTTCGGGACGGAGCAATGTTCATTGCACGGCTCGCTGGTCTTTCGCTGTTGCTCACCGGGACCGTTGTCGAGGCATTCGACGCGACGTCGGCCCTGCGCCTTGCGACATTGCTCGGCGATGCGCGCGATATGCCGATCGATCCGCTGATCTGGTCGATCGAGCGTCTGTCGCGAAATCCCGATCTCCACCGCGCCGTCATGACGCTGGCCGGCCGGACGGAGGGCGTCATCTTGAAGCTGACGGAGACCTCGGCGCGTCTCAACGAATATGGGCGCCTCGCACGCGCGGTCTGGCGGACGTCTCCGGAGGACGCGGCGGTATATTTCAGGCGTGGCCTCGATCTTGCCGAAGCCCTCGGTGCCGACGATTTCGAGCGGGCAAATTCGCTGCTTCAACTGGCGCCGCATTTTCATGGTCCGCCGCTCTCCCGGAAAGCTTCACACACGCTTCCGCGCATCTTCGAATTGCAGTTCTCCGATGCAGATCGTTACCCCTGGTTCGAATGGTCGGAGGCGCTGCACGGCGTCCTCGGCCTCGGCATGTTCGCTACCGCGTCCCGTCTCGATGATCGTGATACGGCAGCCCTCTCGTTCACACTCGCGCCAATCATCCGCTCGCTCACCAGCTCCGGGAAGCTCTCTGCGGATATTGCCGCAGCGCTCATCTGCCTTGCCCCCAACAAGAAGACCAAGGGCGCGCGGCTCGACAAGCTGGCAGCAGCGATCCTTCCCGGTCTGGCGCCTCGCCATCACGAGCGCCTGTTCGAAATCCTGCTGCGCGAAATCGACTGCGAGAGCGCCCTTCTGGCGGATTCCCGCGTCGTGGCCGGCTTGCGTCGTCTGGCCTGCCAGTATCTTCCAGCCGACAGCGCCATGCGTGTCCGCCTTGAGGGGCTGCGAGCAGAGCCGGGGGCTGATGATGCACCGCCCGTGCGTAGCCGTCGGCCGGAGGACGCGGAGCCACCAGAAGTCGCGCTCCACGATCTTGATGCGATCAATGCGGCAATCCTCGATGCGGATGGCAAGGGATATCACTGGCCCCGGCGTGTCCTAGAGGCCCTGGTCTCCCGTGCCGATCGTCCAAGAGATCGGGTGGCCTTGCTGAAGGTCGTCGCGTCTGTCGCGGGGGCGGATCTTGCCGATAAGCTCGTAGCGCTTGAGCCGGTTCTTTCCGACTGGTCGGGGCAGTCGCCGGCGATCGCGGAGCTGTCGCCGGCGGTCGGACGTGATCTCATCTCGCATCACGCCAACGAGCTTGCCGGCACGGGCTGGGAAGTGGTCCGATCCTGGCGCCGGATCACTGCGCTGTTCGGTCTCGATCGCGGTGAAATCGCAGCGCTGGTCGTCAAGCGGCTAGGGCCGGATGCAGTCGATTTCTCGGGCGAGGACTGGCTTTCGCTGTCCGCGGAGGTAGCCCCGGCGGTCAGCCAGGAGGCCCTTGGCGCGGGCCTTGAACATGTTCTCAACCGTGTCGCTGACACGATCCCAGACGAGATCGGCGATGGCCCCTGGCGCGACGCCTACAACGGGTCGTCGGGCGAGGCGGAGAGCGTTGCCGCCCTGCTCTGGATGCGGCTTGGGCATCCCCATGCAGCCATGCGGTGGCGAGCGACGCACGCATTGTATGAGCTGGCGCGGTTCGACCGGTTCGATGTGATCGATGCCGTCGTGGCCAGATTTGACGGTGATGGCGGCGCCTGTTCCGAACCTGGGCTTCCTCTCTTCGTCCTGAATTCCAAGCTGTGGCTGTTGCTCGGTCTGGGACGGATCGCACGCGATTACCCAGATCAGGTGGCGAAGCACCGAGCGTTTCTGAAGGGAGTGGCGCTCAGCGCCGACTTTCCGCACCCCGCAATCCGCGAGGCGGCCCTCAACGCGCTGCGCCACACGCTTCAGGCGGTCTCGAAGGCGGAACGTGCCCGCGAAGAGCGGGCGATCCACAAAGCAAATCGCTCGCCATTCCCGCCCTTCAAGGGAAAGCGCTTCTACTTCGACTCGCATGACATGCCGCCGGAAGGCGAGCGCGATCCCGACGACTATTCTCACTTCGACTATGACTTCCAGAAGTATCAGGTCGCGCCGGTGGCAAGACTGTTTCGCGAGGAACCCTGGAAAATCCGCCGGCGCATCCTCGAGATCGTGCGTGAGCACGACCCCGCGATCCGTAGCATGTCATCCTGCCCGAGGCCGCATTATGAAGATGACCGGTCGAGTACCTGGTCGGGCGGCTATCCACCCGAAAAGGAGCGATATGGCGGATACCTCGCCTTGCACGCGCTCCATATCGCCGCAGGCGAAATGCTCGCAACGCGCCCCGTCAGCCGCAGCGAGTATCGCGACGACGATTGGGGCGGTTTTCTCAGATCGATCGGGCCGTCGCGCAGTGACCATGCTTGGCTCGCAGAATGGACCGACCTCACGCCTCTCGACATCGGCCGCTCCATTCCCATGCCGGATGCCGAACGCGCCGCGGTCTATGATGTCGAGGACGAACGCCTGTTGAGCCCTTTGGTCGGGATTTCAAATGGGCAGATTGGGAACCGTGGTCTCGTCGTCGCGGGGCATTGGGAAAGCTCTGACGGCCACACCATGCAGGCGAGCAGTCTGCTGGCGCCGGTAAGGATTGCCAAGGCTGCTCTACTGGCCGGCATGCTCGTCGAGCCGTTTCATCGCGGCCTGCCGACCCCGGATGATTTTGGCGATAACCGTCACGACTTCCCCGGTCACGCCGCCTCGGTCCAATGCTGGATCAACACCCGCGACCACTCGGACAGGTCACTCGATCGATACGATCCATTTGGCTCCTGGAGTGCGCAGGGACGGTCCTCGCCCGGGGCATGGTTGCGAGAAAAGCATGGGCTCACTCAGGCGGATGATGCCGGCCGGCGCTGGCTCGACGGGACGCGCCTTGCCTTTGTCGCAGAAGCCTGGGGTGGCCCGGAATATCGATCTGACGAGCGCAGCGGCGGCGGGGACTGGCTGCGAGCGGATAGCGCCTTTCTCATAGATCTGCTGAAAAAGACCGACCTCGTCCTGGCGGGTTTCCTTCAGGCGCGGATGCACCGCCGCGACGATCGAAAAAAGCCCGACGATCGCATGGTCCACCGAACCTTCGGATATCTGATCGACAAGACGGGCGAGATCACGGTGATCAAACAAATCCCGAAGGCGATCCGCGAGGCGGTCGAGCAGCTTGGCCAATATGGGAAGTTTGATTTCTCCAAGCGGTTCAAGGCCATCCTGCCGCATCTCGAATAGCGGCGGAGAGCAGGGACTGTCAGCCTTGGGTCTTTGTGAGCCAAGCCAGGGCGCCGCGCGTGGCTTTCCATCCGTCTCGTGCCTCAGCGGCATAGAGCGTGGCCTCCTCGGGAGACCCGCTCGCGTAGGAATGCTCGGGCAGGTGGAGCGCCCGCAACCGTCCCTGGAGCGCCGGGACGACCTGCGGATTGGTCGCGATGGCGCGCTGAAGCAGGGCATCGGCATCCTCCGAACGATCCCGAAACGCATGGAGCGCGAGCCAGTAGCGTATGTCGGTTCGAAACTCGCTGCGGCATCGCATCACGAGGCGCCGCGCTGCGGGCCAGTTTCCAGACGACGCCTCCCAAGCCATCAGCAGCAGGCGGGTGCCCGCCCGGTCGTAGGAATCCAGCCGGAGCGCGCGGCGGGCGTGGCGCAGCGCCTGGATGCGCTGGTGCGGACGGCCATCGGCCCAGAGCAACCGGGCGAGGTTGTTCAATGCCCGAACATGGGCGCTACGGTCGTAGAAGGCGTCCGGGTCGTACGTCCCGTCGTCGCGCGTTTTTCCAGTTCGGTCGCCGACCCGAACCGCCTCGGTGAGGAGTGCGATCGCTTCGGCGGGCACGGCTCGCGTCTGCGCGAGCACGACATAGGCATCGATAGCGTCTGGCTGCTTTGCCAAGACCGTGCGGACCAGTGCTGCCGCTACCTCGGCATCTTCGAGCTCGAGAGCTTCCCAGGCATCGTCGATCGCGGCTTTCCAGTCAGTCATCGCGGGCTCAGTGCTCGTGCTTGCAGTCGGGGCCATGGACGTGCGGAAGGGGGGCCTTTCCCGCTTCCTCCATGACGTAGGCGAGGAAAGACGGACCGTCGTCGCCGCGCATTTCCCGGAACCGCTTCGCCCAGCCGATCGCATGAACCGCCGAGGTCTCGGCGCCCAGCCGGATGTCGCGCGGGGTCTTGATGTGGCTGTCATTGTCGATGAGCGCGCCGACGCACAGGCCGAAGAAGCTGTAGAGATCGTCGCCGGTGATGGGCGTCTCAGGGTGGAAGCTCTGGAGCATGTCCATCACGATCGGCATGAACTCGGAATAGGTACCCATCAGCTCCTGCTCGTTCACGGTCAGGTCGGGCAGGGGGGCGGCTTTCGCCATCGGCTATCTCCAGGCAGGTGTAACATTTTGGCGCGGAATGGACGCCGCCGATGATCGATCTGCGCGGCGCTGGGTGTGTGGATTATCCGCCACTTCGCCGATCTAGCAGAGCGACATCCAATCCAGCGGGCCTTTTTGGGCGGCGGGGAGCTTCACGCCGCCTTCGTGATGCATGCCGAGAAACATGGATTCCAACGCTGCCCAGACAGCTTCGACGACAGCCTCGAGATCTCGCCGCATGCCTGCGAATTGCGGACGGACGTCATCCGGCACGAACCTGTCGAACGTCCCCACATGTTTGATCCGTTCAGCCGTTGGCGGGTGGGTTTCACGGGCCGGGAACTGCGTGTTGCCGGTGGTCAGCACATGCGTGGTTCTGCGAACCAGATCGAGGGCGCCCAGCATCAGGACGGCGCCGCTGCCTGACGCAGCGAAGGGATTGGCCGGATCCGCATTCGTGCCCGCCACCATCGATACCATCCTCGCGAACCCGTCGGCGTCATGCTCCATGGCGAGCGGGTCGCCGTGATCGTCAGACGAGGTGGTCACGCCGTGCATGAGGACGTGGTGGCCATATTCGTGTGCCACCGCGAAGAACTCCATCGCGAAGAGAATCTGGAGCCGCGTGCGGAGCCGCTCCGCGTCGATGTCGATGCGCGGAAGATCAAGCGGCCATCCCTCTATGGCGTATTTCGCCAAGAACAGGCCCCACTCCTGAAAGCGCTCGGGATTGTCCTCGAGCGACTGGCTCAACTGCTCGGGGTCGAAACTCACGACCACCTGGTCATCTGTCACCACGTGCGGCAGCGTTCGCGCCAGCAATATCGCGAACTGGTTGCAGAACATCACGAACGGCAGCGCGAAGTCGATGATGCTGACATCCGTCAGCATGACCTCGTTCTGATATGCATGGAGGCCCGTGGTGGGCGAAACGCCGACGACCACGCCCTCCCGAACAGGGATGCCGCCGTCCGCACAGATCGCGCGCACGCGCTCGACAAGGCCGCTGATGATCCGGTGGCCGAATGGTTCGTCGATCTCGGACAGGCCTTCCGTCGTCGCATCGGCCAATACGGCGTCCGCCAAGGCATCGGCATCCTGGTCCGACGGTGCATATGCTCGGGCCATCTCGGCTATCTGGCCACGCCCGGTCGCGCGCCACGTCTCGAATGCGGCGCGGACCTCAGCACCAAATTCGTCTTGCCCGTGGTCGCTACGTTGCCGCTGACGACGATAATCCTCGGCGGCTTCCCGCGCGGACATTTCCCCTGAATCGTCAGTCATTCTCACCCCCGCCACAGCACTGCCGGGAGTATCGCGGATGTCCGCGCCGGCCGCCACGCCAATCTCTGCCGGATTCACCCGAACCGCGTCGCCTGCGCTGCCGGGCTGTGTTCACGGCGACCGCAGCGCGGACTGGCAACTATCAAAAATCCCCGTCGTTGCTGTGCCGCTTCTGTTTCTTGGTCTAGTCCTTTCTGGCTAGAAGACTGCATGGTCAAAACACCCCCGCCGCCGCCCGGCCCCGACGACGTCTCAGCGCTCGATGAACTTGCTGATCGGATGCTCGCGGAAGCCGTATCCGAGACAGACGCGCGGATCTTCTCCGCGACGGGTTTCGCGAAGCAAAATATCTCGATCGTCCACCAGCAGAATCGGTGCGTGAACCTCGCTTGGGCGCTCAACTGGCGGAAGCGCGTCGGCGCCGGTGACGTGGTCGCCGTCGTCGGCGGATCATTCTCCGGTCTCATGCTAGCGGTGTCGCTCGCGCTCACCAGCAAAGCTATCGTCTACATCTTCGAAAAAGAGGATCGGCTCCTTCCGCGCTTTCGCGACAAGGGCAATCGACACCTGTCGCCGCTCCTCAATTCCCGAGACCTCGGGAGCGGTTTCGATCCCGATTTCAGCGAGCCGACCTTCCGGTCTCCGATCTTCCCTTGGAAAAAGGGCAGGGCGAGCGACGTCGCCTCGCAATGGCTGCATGAGTTCGAGAGCTACGCGCGCGCGCTGCCGATCTTCGTGATCGACCGGTGCGAAATTCGCCGTGAGGACATCGACACGGTGGGAGAGCGCCTGGAGATCAAACCCGATTTCAGGAAACTGGTTATGTTTCCGATCGGCGTCGATCTGCTGATCGATGCGACCGGCTTCGGCGAGGAGCAGAACCCCCACAATCTGGTGGACCACAGCTACTGGGAGTCGGGCCACCGCCTGATCTACGACCATCTGACGCCTCCCGCCGAAATCCTCATCTCGGGGTGCGGGGACAGCGGCGTGATCGAGGGCCTGCATTACGCCATCTCCGGCTTCCGCCATGAAGACGTGGAAAAGCTCTGGCCCGCATATGATGAATTGGGGCTGCTGCTCGATCAGAAGCTCGAAGGGGCGCGGCTCGACGAGGTCCTGAAAAGCTACGAACCAGAACATTTCGAGAGCCCGGTCATCTCGGAGATCGCCTGGTGGTGCGGTCGCTCCGGTTACGAGCATCACCATCCGATGGGCCGGCAGCTTATCGATTCGGCACCCCACGCTCGCCCGATCCTTGAAGCATTGAAGGCCGCCCTTGCGCCCTATCTCGATGCGGCCTTCCCCGGGCGATCGCACGACAGCCTGAGCTGGGAGGAGCGCGAGACGTTCGCCCAAGCAATGCCGATGGCGGACCAGCTTCGCGCCAGATCGGACGTCCAGCCGTTGATCGACGCGTGGATCAGCTTGCGCGTTCACGAAATGATGCAGGATTTCGTGCTGCCACCTGAATCCGAAGAACTGCATGCGAGGGCCCGGCCCGGCGTTCGCATAACGATGAACGGGGAGACGCCGACCCCGTACGCGCGGGCGCTCTCTCCCTTCAACGTCTGGATGATGTGCCTCCTGGAGAGCTTCCAGGCTGTCGATTATCGTCAGGGCCGTATCGATAAGGTGGAGGCACGAGCCGATCGACGCTTCAACGTCCATTTTGCCGATGGTGAAGTCCGCACGTTCGACAGGGTCATGACCCGATATGGAGCGTCCGGCGGTCCCGGTATCACCGAGGGCGCGCTCAGAGATGGTCAGGCTGGCGACTGGCTGCTGTCGCGTCCAAGCTATGTCGTTCCTGACCCTGACGACCCTAAATTGGGCCGACGTGTGTATCCTGCGGAGGCCGCAATCCACGCGGCGCGTGAATGCATCTGGCCGGAGCCAGTGATCGATTTCGCGACCGACATCGGCAAGAAAGCCTATCTGTTGCGGCTCCTCCAAGGAGTTGGGTCCAAATCTCTTGGCGCGGTATCCCAGGCAGATCTTTCCGCTGCGATCCGCGCGGGCGGCCCGCTGACTTATACGAGTGACGCCGTGTTCGAAGAGGCGTGGATGCGGGCGCCCGATCCTTGATCCTCAGCGTTCGGCGTGCCTGTCGGTCAACGGTACGCCGGTCGATGACCATCGGAAAGGAACATCGGTGGGTCGCAGCTTCGGTGGGCGGATGCCCGCAAGCGGGCACCGGGCTCTATCTCCGCTTCGCTCCGACCAAGCCCCTGCGGGTCTTGGCTGCTGCGCAGTGACGATCCCTTCCGCAGGCGTGGTGGCGGGACCGGACGGTGCGCTTCTGCAACCGGCGTCATGCCCGCGGCACGGTCGTCGCAGGCAGGCTTCGCCTAAGGAATCGCGCGTGCCGCGCGATGTGGATCGTGGAGCCAGGCGATCGTCATCGCCCCCTTCGCCGCCTCGCAGGATCCGCGCGTTGCAGAGCCGGGGCGGGGCTGCAACGAGTTGCGTCGCCAAGCTGCGCTAGCTGAAATGGGGTCGGCGAGTTTGTCTGATTCTGAAGAAGCGCCGACCCCATTTCAGCAAGCTCCGCTAGGCTCCCGTGCCTGTTGCAGCCCCGCCCCGGCCCTGCGCCTTCGGACCTGCGAGGGCGGCTCCGGGTGCGATGACGATCGGGCTGGCCCACGCTCCCTTTTCCTTTGAAGCGGAACCGTCCGCTCGCGCGGCCGGTGCGTCTTTGTGTTCGTGTGCCGCTCCGCGGCGCAGAAGTGCTCGGGCTCACCAAGTGCGATGAAAATCTGTCAAGAAATCAATAAGATGGAAGCAAATGAGGGGAGGGGGTAGGGTCCAGATGCGGCCGGGAAAGGTTCCGGGCCGCAGAACCGGAAGAAAGGACCAAGTCATGAAGATCGGCACTTTCAAATTTGACGAGCGCGCGGGCGACATTATCGGCAAGATCGCGACCCGCACCATGCGCTTTCCCTATCTCATCATGCGCCGCGTCGAGGATCGGCAGTCGGACGCCGCCCCCGTCTATGAGATTTACGAGACCAGCCAAGCGGGCGATGACATTCAGATCGGTGTCGTCTGGGAACGCAAGATGCAGCGCAATGCCGAGGTGTTCCTGTCCGGCATGATCGACGATCCGAGCTTTCGCGAACCGCTCCCCATCGCCCTTTTCGGGGACGAGACGAACGGCTTCGACGTCCAGTGGCGGCGCGAACGCGAGCGCGACGCCCAGCCCATGAACTATGGCGGACGCGGCCAGCGTTCGGGCGGCGGCGGGCGCTCGGGCGGCTTCTCGGGTGGCAGCACCGCCGGGCCGGGCGGCGAATATACCGGCGGCAACACCCGCAGCCTTGACGACGAAGTGCCCTTCTAGAGCCGGGCCAAGGCGGGCCGGGGAGGCGGTGCAACGCTTCTCCGGCCCTGAACCGTCACCCCGACATAAGGACGCATCCCATGACCAAGCCAACGGCTTCGGGCAGCGTTAGCAGCTTTGCCGACCTGCCGGAACTCTATGCAGAACTCACCGCCACCACCCCCTTTGAAGCGTCGTTCGGCGATCCTATCCCCTTGAGCATCGCCGAACCGCACGACGAGCCCGCCGAACATCTGATGCCGGAACCGATCGCGGCGCAGGCCGAATGCGCTGGCGTCGTCGCCTCTATCTTCGACCTGTTCAACGATACGCGAATGGAACCACTTGCGCCTGAAATCGCATGGGGGTTCGTCAACAGCTTCCATTTCGTGGCGGGCAAGCTGGAGCGGCGCGAGGACGATCTGGCCGACCGCATCCGCGACATGGCGCGGCGGCTGGAGCCGGGCGAGGTGTTCACGAAGGAACTGGAGGACACCCAGCTTGAATGCCAGTCGACCGCCGAACAGCGGGCAGCCGTGGAAGCCATGCGCGATTATGCCGGGCTTATGTATCGCACCTATACCGGTAAGCCGTGGTCCCCGGCGCGCGGTTCGCGGGCATCGCAGGTGACGAGCGCCAGCCAGATTTCGGCACTCGACTTCCTGCGCGCACGCTACGAGCGGAGACAGGAACGCTACGACCCCAAAGGCCCGATCGTCGTCGTCTCCGGCCCTTCGGAATGGCACGACTGGCAAATCCTTTGGAACCGGCTCGACCAGATCAAGGCCCGCATCCCCAACTTGGTGCTTGTCACGACCGGCCAGCGACTGGGCTTCGACGCATCGGCGGCAAGCTGGGCATCGCAGCGTGGCGTCCCCTGCATTGGCTTCGGCCTCTATGGACGCGGCGACGGAAAAGCCTTCAAGCGCAATCGCCAGATCGCCGACCTGATGCCGGTGGAAGCCATCATCTGCGAAGGCTCAGGCATCCAAGCCGGGCTTTACGACCTGTTCAACCCGCAGCACGGCCACCGCGTCCCCACCCATGTTTTCATGAAGGCGGACCAGAGCGCGGACGTGCCGGTGAAGCGGAAACGCAGTTACATCGCCGCCTGATCGGGGGCGCGATACTTTGAGACTGGGGACCGGGACGGGGAACAGCGCCCGGCCCCTTGTCGTGCCTTTGGCACGAGCGGGGGAAACCCGATCGGTTTCCCCCGCGCCGCTCCTTTTGGCGAGCCTGCGGCCCGCCAACGTCGCTCCCCTTTCCGCTATGGCTGCGTCACCGATTGCCCACCGTCACCGGCAACAGCCTGGACAGGCTTTCGGCGGGCAGGGGCTTCGCGGGCGGGCGAGCCACTTCCCGACCCTTGGCTGTCCGACTGGCCGGGCAACGCCTTCAGCGCGGTAATGGCAGCAGGACCGCCAACCCGCACCGCCTGCATCAGCACATCGCGGAAATCCCGCTCGCTCAACCGCTCCGCCGGGAGGTCGGCAACGATTGTCCCATAATGCGCGCGCAGCGATCGGCGCACCGTCTCGGCCTCGTTCGCAAGCACCTCTTGGTCGGCCTCAATCTTCGCCAGCCGCTCGCGATCCGTCATCTTGGGCATTCTCGACTCCTTCGTGTGAAAGGAGGTCAGCCCGCCGCCCGACACTATCCATGAGGGACTTGCCCGACGCAATGCTCAACACCACGCCGGAACCACGAACTGCCAAGGCACGGCTCCCCCAGCCGGGGAGACCCGCACCGGTCGGGATGCGGGCGCAGCGCCGGGCGCGCTGCGGCAGGGAGGACGCACGCCCGAGGGCGATGTAATGCACCGTACGCACGGGTGCTGCGGGTGCGAATCTCCCGGATTTCTGCGGCTTTCAGCCGGCACAGCGTGGCGGCCGCTTCGGCACTGATCGGCTGCCGGCGGCTGCCACCTGATCGACGACCTAGAGCTAACCGGCTGATCTCGCTTGGCACTTCCTGGCTGCCAGTGGCGGTTTCGATAAAATCTTGAGATCGCGCAGTATTTTCGCTATAGAAGCCTCGCTTCACCACGTTCCTGGCGTGTCGGACAAGGAGTCCGCCGCTTGGCACGCATCACTATCCGCATAGACGACGACCTCTATGCGCGCCTTCTGGTTCAGGCACGCAGCTCTGGGCTTGGCGCCGCGACCTATTGTCGCGACATCCTCGATCGCTTCGAAGGCAGTGATCCTTCGGGCTATCACGCTCGCTTTGATGAGCTCCACGCGACCGTCATCCAAGCCTTCGCAATCCTGGCGACATCGGTTGGGGAGCGTTCGCCGGACACCCTGCAGAAGGGGCTCGGCGAAGCGCGCCGTCTGCTCCGTGAAAGGGGGCTGCTTGATCCCGAGCAGAACCGCGCATGAGCATCTTCCGGCACGATACGCTGGGCTCCTGGACGCGCGGTGGCCAAGCCATCGTCCACAACGTCCGCATGACGACGCAGGTCTTCTACCAGACCTGCCTTGCCGCGTTCGTGATCTGGATCGGTGGCACGATCTGGTACGCGCTCGAGCAGTCGTCGGCATACGAACGCTTCGTCATGCTCAAGATCGCCCAGGCCTATTCGATGGGCGATACGATTCCGGGCAACGCGACGCCGATCCTGTTCAAGACGCCCGCGGGTCACCAATATTGGACCTCGCCGAAGGACCTCATCGGCTCGGGCGTCGCCCACAAGACGCTCGCTTCGTTTGAGACCTACATGCTCCACGGCGCCGCGATCGCCGGGGCGTTCGCGCTCGCGATGCTGCTCTGGGCATGGTTCTATTTCACCCGGACCGGGCGTGGTCTCGGCTCGAACCAGTTCCTCCGCGGTGCTCGGTTCGGCACGGTCCGGCAGGTCCGGCGTGCGCTGTGGCGGAGCGCCAAGGGCTCCTGCTCGATCGGCGGTGTGAACGTGCCCGATGCGTTCGAGCCTGAGCACATTTTAATCTGCGGCGCTCCCGGCACGGGCAAGACCAACATCATCGTCAAGATGCTCGACGGCATCCGCAAGCGGAAGCGGCGCGCCATCGTCTATGATACCGCCGGCACCTTCGTCGAGAAGTTTTACCGGCCCGGCATCGACGTGCTGCTGAACCCGCTCGACGCGCGCGCCGACTCTTGGTCGCCATGGGTCGATGTGCCACGCGACTACCATTACGACCAGATCGCGGAGTCGACGATCCCGGACAAAGCCGGCGATCCGTTCTGGGCGAAGGCCGCGCGCGGCACCCTGGTCGCGGTCATGCGCAAGCTCGCGCGGCAGGAGCGGACGCTCATTTCGATCCTGCTCGACACTCTCCTGCGCTCAAAGTTGAAAGACCTTGCCGCCTTCGCCGCCGGCACCGACGCAGCGGCGTTCATCTCCACCGAGGGCGAGCGAACCAGCGCCGGCATCCAGGCCGAGCTCGCCTCGGTGATGCGTAGCTTCTCGTACTTAGACGACACGGTGGACGGCCTGTCGATCCGCGACTGGGTCGGGAACGAGAAGGACGACAGCTGGCTGTTCATCACCGTGAAGGCGGATCAGCTTCCGTCGCTTCGTCCACTGATCACGGTGTGGCTCGACATCGCCATCAGCGCGATTATGAGCATGGCGCCCGATCGCAACCGCCGTCTCTACTGCGTCATCGACGAGCTGCCGACGCTCCAGAAGTTGCCGTCGCTATCCGACTTCCTGGCCCGCGCCCGGAAGTATGGTGGATGCGGCATTCTCGGCTTCCAGAGCTATCCCCAGCTCGAGGCGACCTATGGCATCCAGGATGCCGCTGCGATCACCGGCTATTGCTCAACCTGGGTGGCGCTGCGCGCCAACGATACCCCCACCGCCAAGCACGTCAGTGAGAACCTGGGGCAGGTGGAGCAGGTCGAAGCCAATGAGGGCATGTCCTACGGCGTGAACGATATGCGCGACGGCGTGAACCTCTCGCGCATGCAGGTCACCCGACCGCTGGTCATGCACACCGAGGTGACCAACCTCCCGAACCTCATGGGCTTCCTCCGGTTCGGGCGCAGCCTGCCGGTGGTCCGATTCGAGGATAGCTACAACAAGGTCGCATCCATCGCAGACGCTTTCGAGGAACGACCCGCACTCCCTATCCGGCTCACGCCCGTTGGGCAGATCCTGGCACCCGATCCAGAGGCCGATCAGCCGCCGAAACGGACCAGAACAGCTCCGAGTCGTGCCAAGCGGATAAAGCCTCAGGTCGATGTTGATGAGCTGCCGCTGGAAATCGCCGGAGTAGAACAGCCTCAAGCTTCGGCACCCCGTCCCGAGCCGGATCCGCCTGCGTCACCGGCGCCAAACAGGAGCGATCCGCCAGCGTCGGAGACGCCGCCGCTCGAGCTGTTCGGAAAGGCTGCCGGGTTCCGGTTACGCCAGCATGGTCGCCAAGACGGTGACCGCAACACTGCGAGGCCGGCATGATCCACCCGCGCCGCCTCAAGGGCTCCGCAGCCAACATCGCTCGCTACTTTACGGTTGGCGACTATTACACGAAGGGCACCGACGAGCACTCCGAATGGGGCGGGAAGATTGCCGCCGAGCTCGGCCTTGAAGGCAAGGTCGATCCGGCCGTCTTCAGGGATCTTCTGGAAGGCCGTGTCGGCGATCAGCAGCTCGGCCGCCGCCGGGCTAGTGGCGAGATTCAGCATCATCCGGGATGGGACTTCGCCGTCAACGCACCCAAATCGGTGTCGATCGTGGCGCTGGTTGCCGGCGATGATCGAATCGCCGAGGCGCATGAGAAGGCGGTCGGCGTGGCGCTCTCGTACCTCGAAGAGCACGCGCTGATGCGGCACCGCGTCGATGGCGAGGTGACCGAAAAGACGACCGGCCGGCTCATCTTCGCGCGCTTCACGGAGCATGCGTCGCGCGAGCTCGACCCGCACCTACATACCCATGTCGTCGTGATGAACATCAGCAACGAGCGGGAGGGCGCCGGCTTCGTCAGCCTGGAGACCCGTGCGATGTACGCCGAGCAGATGGTCGCCGGGCAGGTGTACCGGAGCGAGCTTGCCCACCTGCTCCGCGAGCGAGGCTATGACATCGACTTCGATCCCCGCAAGGGCTTGTTCGAAATACGGGGCGTGCCGAAGCCTCTCATCCAGGAGATGTCCCAGCGCGCCGAACAGATCGAGGCTCATGCCAGAGAGCATGGGCTGACGGGGCAGGCCGCCCGCCGGATCTCGTTCTACGAAACGCGCGGCGCCAAGGAGAAGGTGTCGCTCGAGGAACTCCACGGGCGGTGGGAAAGCCGGCTCGGCCAGCATGCCGAGGCAGTGCATGCCACCAGGGCGGAGGCCGAACAGACAGGCGAGCGCCAGATCGAGGTGCCATCCGCCGTCTCGGCACGGGCGATGCTGTTCGGTCTCCGCCAATCGGAAGGGAAGGAGGCGGTCAACAATCTCGGCCAGTTGATGCGCGTTGCGCTCGCCTCCCATGTCGGGGAGGTCCGGCTGTCCGACGTCAGGCCGCATATCGAGGAGCATCACGAGCGGGCCAAGCTTCTGGAGACGCGGCATCGTACCGGCGACGAAACCCACACTCGTGGCCGAACGACCCGGCGTACCGCCCGCCTCGAGATGGCCTTGTCGGACCATCTCGCGCTCGCGATCGACGACGCCAAGCAGCTTGCGACGGTCGAGACGTTGCGTGACGCCGGCGTCGCTCACACACTGACCCCGGATCAGCGGACGGCACTGTTGCATCTCGGATTGTCCTCGGATCGTGTCGTGGCGGTCCACGGCGTCGCGGGTGCCGGCAAGTCGACGATCGTCGGGGCGCTGCGAGAGGCGGTAGGGGATAGCGCGTCGTTGATCGCGCTCGCGCCGACGTCGTCGGCCGCATCCGAACTCGGCATCAAGGCAGGTATCGAGTCCCGCACGGTCGCCAGCCTTCTGGCCTCCGGAGGCGCGAAGCTCGACGACAGCCATGTCCTCGTGGTCGACGAAGCCGGCCAGCTCGGCAACCGCCAGGCGATGCGGCTGCTGGAGATCAGTCGCGCCACGGGCGCGCGGCTGATCCTTCTGGGTGACACCCGGCAGACGGGTGCGATCGAACAGGGCAAACCCTTCTGGCTGATGATGCGACTCGGGATGCCGAAGGCCGAACTCCGAGAGCAGATCCGTCAGGAGACAGACCGGATCGCGCAGGCGGTGCGGCTGGCCCGGCTCCAAAACTATGATGGTTCAATTGGCGCGCTCGACAAGGTCACTGCGGGTGAGAACAGCGAGAGGCTCGCCGAGCTTCTGGTCGGCGACTGGACCCGCCTCAAGCCGGAGGACCGCGCCAAGACCAACATTCTGGTCCTGGAAAACGCGACCCGCCTGATCGTCAACACGAAGGTCCGCGAGGCGCTGAAGACGGAGGGGGCGATCGCAGCGGAGGACGCGCGTCTGTCGATCCTCGCCCCTTCCGGCATGACCGATCAGGAGAAGCACTTCGCCCGCTTCTATTCCCGTGGGCAGGTCGTGACTTTCTCGCGGGACAATGCCGGTCTCGGGATCGCCCGGGACGCGGAATACAGGGTGCTCGGCGTCGGCCGGGACAGCCGGGGCCGACAGGTCGTGAACCTCGTCGACGAGCACGGCCGGACCATCGGGTGGGATCCCCGGCTGGGGCGCGCGTCCCAGATCAATGTTTTCCGCGAGGAGAAGCGCGATCTCGCCGCAGAGGATCGCATTCAATGGCGGTTGGTGAACCGCGAACTCGGCCTGAAGAATGCCGAGCGCGGCACCGTCGAGCGGATCGAGGGCTTGACCGCGACCATTCGCTGGGATCGCGGCGACAGGGTGCAGGAGGTTGATCTCGGGAAATACAAGACTTGGGATCATGGCTACGGCGAGACGGTCTACTCGGCCCAATCGAAGACCTACGATCGGGTTTACGTCCTGGCCCCGGTGAACTCGCCTCTGGTAACCGGTCAGAACTATTACACCGCCATCACCCGCGCGCGCTTTGGCGCGCGGCTTTGGACCGAGGACCGCGGACGCCTCGTGCAGCGGCTTCAGCAAAGGTCCGGAGAAAAGACCTCATCCCTGGAGGGGCTGGGGCGCGTTGAACGTGACAGCGTGAAGGGGAGGTCTGCCCTGCATGGTGAGCGATGGGACAAGCTTCGCGATCAACAGCGGGTCGATCGCGAGGAACGGAAAGCGCGACTCCGGGCGGAGGAGGAGAGGCGGGCCAGACCCGAGCACGACAGCCTCGGAGCCTTCCTCGCCAATCGGGCGCAGTCAGCAGCCCGGTCGCTGGATCGGTGGATATCGACGTTGCTCGACCGCGTCCGAAGCGACGAGGCTTCTTCAACGGGTCGGAACCCAGAGCAGGGCCCAGCACCCTCGTCTCAGTCCGTGCATGAACTTGCGCAGGTGCCTGGCCAGGAACCCGGAGGTGGTCATGATCGCTAGTTCGCGCCTGCCCGTGGCTGCCTTGATCGGTATGGCTGCAATCATCGTCAGCAGCCCAGCAGAAGGAGCCCCACAGTCTTCTCTCAATGACGAAGGGCGCGTGGCTGTCTGCATTCGACAAGCTTCAAGAGGTCGAGGATGGCTTGAGAAGACCCTTTGGGCGCTTCGCGATCAGGAAGCGGGCTGGGTGGGCGCCGCAGTCCCAAATAGCAACGGCACATACGATCTCGGGCCGCTTCAGGTGAACAGCTTCTGGGTGCCGAAGCTCGCCGGCATGATCGGTCGATCTCCTGGAGACGTCCGCCTGTGGCTGATCAGTGATCCTTGCTTCAATGTGCAGGCGGCCCGGTGGATATTTCTGAGCGCGCTCAAGACCACTGGAGATTATTGGCGGGCCATCGGCGTATATCATAGTCCGACGGATTGGCGGCAGAGACGTTACATCTCACTGGTTGTAGGCAAGCTGACGCGGCGCTTTGGAGGTTCGGCGTTTGCGCCGAAGGCGTCCAATGGTCGATAAGGCTGACGGTGATGGCGGTAACGACGACCGTGGTCTCAACATGCTTCTTCGCCGTCGCGCGCCGCCGCGCAAACCGCCGAATCCTCCCGAGCCGAAGGTCATGCCGACAAGCTCGGCAGATGACGGGCCTATCGTTTCAAGGCCGGTGATCCAGCCTCTCTGCGTCAGAATTCCCGTCGCGGCGCAGATGCTCGGTATCGGTCGGTCAAAGGTGTATCATCTGATCAACGGCGGCGAGTTGGAAACGATCAAGCTCGGCGATGCGGTGCTTATCACGACGCGAAGTCTCGAAGCCTTCGTCTCCCGGCATGCCACCTTCCGCCCGAAGTGAGAGGCGGTGAGGTGTGCGCGCGTAGAGCGAAGCGGGTCATGCGGCTTCAGCCTGAACCTCACCATCGAGATTGAACTCGACCACCGTACCAATCAGGAATTCGGCCCAGTCAGCCATCACGAGCCTCCGCTTGTCGAAGGCGTTCTTCCGCCGATACGCCCGAGCTGTGGAGTCGCCGACCTGATGTGCGAGGGCGTGTTCGATGATGTTCTCCGCGTGGCCTGTCATGTCGCCCATGTAGTCGCGAAACGCGCTGCGCATACCGTGAACGGTGTAATGACCAAGATCCATCCGCCGCATCACCATCGTCATCGACATCTGGGAGAGCGGCTTTCCGACCTTCTGGCCGGGGAAAACGAAATCGTCCGGCTTTGGGCTGCGGCCCTGCGCGATCATCTTGAGCAGCTCGACCGCGGTGACCGAGAGCGGGATGCTGTGCTCGACACGCATTTTCATTCGTTCGGCTGGAATGGTCCAAGTCCCGCGTTTCAGATCGATCTCGCGCCAACGCGCCTTCAGAGTCTCGCTGGTGCGGGTCGCGCAAAGCACGGTGAGTTCCAGTGCGCGCGCGGCTGGCGCAGGTCGATGCCTGACAGCTTGAAAGAAGTCTGGCATCGCCTCGTAGGGCACCGCCGAATAATGGCCCGTCGCCAGCCGTTTTCGCTTAGGAAGCCGGTGGACCAGATTGCCTTTCCAGCGCGCCGGGTTTTCCCAGGGGCTCTTGATGTGGCCCTGCGCTTTTGCCGCATCGAGGATGTTCTCGATGCGGCCGCGCACGCGCCCGGCAGTATCTGGGATTTTCACCCAGATCGGCTTGAGGATCGCGACCAGATCGTCCGGCGTAATCATGTCGACGCGCTTGGTCAGGATCGCTTTGGCATGCTTGGTAAGCGAGTTCGTCCACTGCCAAATGTGCTTCTCGTTGGACCAGCCTTCCTCATGCGCAGCGATATATTCTTTCGCGTAGGTGAGGAAGGTTGGCGCGACGGCGGTCGGTTTGGTTTTCTCGACGCTCTCGGCCCGTTCCTTCTCCTCAAGCTCGTGGACGGCCTTCCGAAATTCGAGCGGGTCTTGCCCCTCCTTGAGGAGGTTGCGGGCTGCTACCGCCATCTCGCGCGCTTCTGCGAGTGTGTACGCTCGATAGGAGCCAAGGCCCATTTCCCTGCGCTTGCCATCCCGTACCCAAACGAATTTCCAACTCTTGGATCCGTTCGGCTTAATCCGAAGCCACAGCCCTTCGCCATCGCCATGCCAGCCGGGCTCGCTCAGCCCATCGAGCTTCCGAGGGTTCAGTTTCTGGATCGTCCGGCTCATCGCTTCAATCACCTTATCCAGCGCGCCCGACGGGCGAAATTGGGGCCTAATTTGGGGCCTAATTTCTGCGCGGATATGTGTGGATGTCGGTAAACATCAGTAAACGCGAATAAACTACGGCCTTTACTTTAGTATAGCAATAACAGTAAGTTATTGGAAGAAAAATTGATGCAAATCATGCCATTTCTGAAGGGGATACGATCCCCCTCGGCTCCACCATTTTCCTTAGCTGCATGATCCAGACCCGCAGGACGGGGTGACCGGCGCGATCGCCGACCCCGCCGCCGCGTTCCTTGCAGCCACTTTCATCACAGCCATTTGCCATCGCCGCCGGGCGCGGCACCGCGGGCCTGCGCCATCCCGTCGGGGCCGCTCCCGATCGCCCTATCCCGATACGCCGCCGTCCATGCCGAGATAGGCACCGCGGCGCCGATGGCGGGCCGGCCTCGACTCGGCATGGGCTGTCTTTGTCTGTGTCGACCCGGCGTTCAGGGCCTCCGGGCGCGAGGGAGGGGGCGCGGCAACCGGGGCGGGCGGCCCGTAGCTGCTGTCGGCCGATGACTGAGGTGCGGCGGGTGCGGTGCTCGCGGTCGATTGCGCCTCGGCGGTCGCCGGCGCGAGCAGCAGCATTGCTGCGAGGAGGAAGGGGCGCATAGTCGGTCTCCAGGCTGCCAAGATCGATTCCCGTCATGCGCCGGCGCACTGATCCAGAAGGTGAATGATGGCGACGTCGGCGCGCCGGGCGGAATTCAGGCTTTGCTTGACGCGGTGCATCGCTCCCGCCCAGACATGGCCGGTCGCGGGGTGGGGCTGAAGGCATGATGCGGGGATGGAGCGCGTTGATGGTGACCGGCAGCGCCGTGTCGCTCGCGGGATGCCTGCCGATGATGGCAGCCGGCGTCGCCGATACTGCGGTCAAGGTGGCGGTCGGCACGCCGGAGAACAACGAACATGCTGCCCCCTTCGCGACCAGCGCCTGCGCGGCGCGCGCGCAGAATTACGGCGCGGTGCATGTCATCGACACCCAGCAGCGCACCCCGAGCCAGATCATCGTCTGGGGCACGACCGAGAAGGATCAGGTCCGCCGCTCGTTCCGCTGCGTCTTCGGCACCAAGATCAAATCCTTCTCGGTGCGCGACATTCCCGCGCAGAAATAGCGCGGCCGGTGATGGCGCATGGCGAGCGGGGCCTGACGCGATCTCTCAGATTTCGGGGGCGGCCATGACCGGAGCGTCGGGCTCGCCCCGGCCGGCGGCGAGCAGGCCGGCGATGCTGACGAGGGCGGCACCCGCCACATAGAGGCCGACCGCGCGCAGCCCGGCATGGTCCGCCATCATCTGGGCGAGCGCCGGGGTCAGGCCGCCGCCGATGATCCCGCCGATGTTGAAGGCGAGCGAGGTGCCGGTGTAGCGGACATGCGGCGGGAACAGGCCGGGCAGCCAGGCGCCGAGCGGCCCATAGACGAAGCCCATCGTCAGCAGCGCCAGCGCCAGGAAGCCGAAGGCGGCGCCCAGCGATCCGCTGCCGAGCAGCGGCGACAGCAGCAGGCCGGTGACGATCGCGCCCAGGCATCCCCCGATCAGCACGCGCCGCGGATCGAGTTTGTCCGACAGCCAGCCGGCCAGCACGATCCCGACCGCCATGAACAGGATCGCGACCAGCTGGATCTGGAGGAAGGACTGGCGCGGATAGCCGAGCGTCTGGGTGCCGTAGCCGAGCGCGAAGGCGGTCGCGATATAATAGACCGCGAAGCAGGCGACGACGCCGAGCGTGCCGGCGACGACCCGGCCGAGATGGCCGCGCAGCACCGCCGCGATCGGCACGCGCGGCGGCGGGGCGGCCTCCATCGCGGCGGAGAAGGCGGCGGTCTCGGTCAGCTTGAGCCGCACCCACAGGCCGAGCCCGACGAGCAGCGCGCTGGCCAGGAACGGGATGCGCCAGCCCCAGTCGCGGAACTGGTCCGGGGTCAGCAGCGTGCCGAGCAGCAGGAAGAAGCCGTTGGCGGCGAGGAAGCCGACCGGCGCGCCGAGCTGCGGCGCCATGCCGTAGCGCGCCCGCCAGCCCGGCGGCGCATTCTCCACCGCGAGCAGCGCCGCGCCGCTCCATTCGCCGCCGAGCCCGATGCCCTGGCCGACGCGCAGCAGGCACAGCAGGGCCGGGGCGAGCCAGCCGACCATCGCATAGGTCGGCAGGAAGGCGATCGCGGCGGTCGACAGCCCCATCAGCAGCAGCGAGGCGACGAGGGTCGACTTGCGGCCGATGCGATCGCCGAAATGCCCGAACAGCGCGCCGCCGAGCGGCCGGGCGAGGAAGGCGAGGCCGAAGGTGGCGTAGGACGACAGCAATTGCGCCGAATCCGAGCTCTTCGGGAAGAAGAGCGGCCCGAACACCAGGCTCGCCGCGGTCGCATAGATATAGAAGTCGTAGAATTCCACCGACGTGCCGACCAGGCTTGCGAGCAGGATGCGCCCCGTCTGTCGCCGATTTCGCATCACTTACTCCCACCTGTCTTGGTCCCGCCGCCCGATGGCGGGAGAAGACCCCCGCCGTCAACCACCCGCCGTCAACCATATGCTGTCGTCGGGCGTCTCGGAGGGTCAGCGCTTGCGGGCGAGGGCGCGCGCCGCCTCGTCCAGCCCGGCCAGCGTCAGCGGGTACATGCGATCCGCCATCAGCTGGCGGATCATCGCGGTCGATGGCGAATAGCCCCATTGTGCCTGCGACACCGGATTGAGCCAGGCCGCGGACGCATAGATGCCGGTCATCCGTTGCAGCCAGAGCGCGCCGGCCTCGGGATTGTCATGCTCCACCGATCCTCCGGGATGGCTGATCTCATAGGGGCTCATCTGCGCATCGCCGACGAACAGCAGCTTATAGTCGCTGCCGAACTTGTGGAGCACGTCCCAGGTCGGCGTGCGCTGCTGGAAGCGGCGGCGGTTATCCTTCCACACGCCCTCGTAGACGCAATTGTGGAAATAGAAGAACTCCAGATGCTTGAACTCGGCGGTGGCGGCCGAGAACAGCTCCTCGCAGAGCCGGACGAACGGGTCCATCGATCCGCCGACATCGAGGAAGAGCAGCAGCTTGACCGCGTTGCGCCGCTCGGGCCGCATCGCGATGTCGAGATAGCCCTTGCGCGCGGTGGCCGAGACGGTGGCGTCGATATCCAGCTCCTCGGCGGCGCCGTTGCGGGCGAAGCGGCGCAGGCGGCGCAACGCCAGCTTGATGTTGCGCGTGCCGAGTTCGATCGAATTGTCGAGATTGCGGAACTCGCGCTTCTCCCACACCTTGATCGCGCGCTGGTGCTGGCCCGTCCCGCCGATCCGCACGCCTTCCGGATTATAGCCGCCATGACCGAACGGCGAGGTGCCGCCGGTGCCGATCCACTTGCTGCCGCCCTGGTGGCGCCCCTGCTGCTCCTCGAGCCGCTGCCTGAGCGTCGCCATGATCTCGTCCCACGAGCCGAGCGACCGGATTGCCGCCATCTCCTCGGGGGTGAGGAACTTCTCGCCGATCGCCTTCAGCCATTCCTCGGGGATCTCGCCCTGCGGCGTCGTCTCGCCGAGCACGCCCTTGAAGACCTTGGCGAACACCTGGTCGAAGCGATCGATCAGCCCCTCGTCCTTCACGTAGATGGCGCGGGCGAGATAATAAAATTCTTCCGGATTGGGGTGGATCACCTCGGCATCGAGCGCCTCGAGCAGCGTCAGATGCTCCTTGGGGCTGGCCGGGATGCCGGCGCGGCGCAGCTCGTCGAGAAAGGAGAGGAACATCCAGCGGGCGCCCCGATGATCGCGGCACGCGACCGGCCGCCGAAGGAGGATAGGACATGTGGGAAATGATGTCGATTCAGCGGCGTGGCGGAGACCGACGCACCGCCGATCAAGGCGCGCGCGAGCATGGCGAGGAAAAGCGATGCCGCCCGTAGCGCTTTCTGGAGGGAAGGGGGGAGCCGGCGCTTGCCCACCGCAGCATTGCACCCTTGACATTAATAACCATTTAGGTTATCTATATGACGTCCTTCCAACCCGAAGCGCAAGGGGGCGGAGGATGGGAACCGATCGGGTGGCCGTGGCCGCCGTGTCGATCGGGCGGCCGGCGCGGAGTCATCCGGTATCAAGCCGAAGCTTCGCGAAAGAACGTAACCCGTGGACCGTCGTGACATCCTGCCATGCCAACCGTGGGCAGGAGCTTCAGGTCCGCAAATACAAGTCTGGACGCGGCTGTTCTGGTTACCAACCGCACTTGGCGTACCCCAAGCCGTCCAGCACCGGGTGCCATTGGCGCAGGACGCGCCGGCCGTGACCTTCCCCTGTCCTGACTTTGCGGGAGAGCTGTGCCTGCAAATCCTACATGACCGCTGTCGCCCCGGAAGGCGCCCCTTCGCCCTATCTCGTCACCCCGGACCTGATCCGGGGTCCAGCTCCTTGGATTTTGGGTGGACACGCAAGAAGCGGGATCCCGGATCAGGTCCGGGATGACGGGAAAAATGGAATGACTGCTCCCGCCCCAGTTGCGGACATTTCCCCCAAGCGATATCATCATCGCAAACGGGGGACATGTCTTGTTTACTTTGCTCGCGATGCTAACTGCTATGCAGCCAGTGGGAACAAGGGGGCATGGCGCTTGGTTTACGTCGGATGACTATCCACCGTCAGCGCTTCAGAAAAATGAATTCGGTTATGTCGGTTTTTCGATTCTGATCGATCCAGATGGCAAATCTGAGAAATGCGACGTTATTGCGCCATCGGCCTTCCGTGACCTGAACGATCTCTCCTGCTCGCTTGCAATGCGTCGTGTTCGCTTTACGCCTGCGATTGGGAGCAATGGGCAGCCCGCATATGGGCTTTTTCGTAGTTGGGCATCTTGGATGGTGGCGGCGGACAGTGTCGCAATGGATCGATTGATGAAATTGTATCCACCGCCTTCGAACGTTGATCTCACGCTTTTTGTACGAGCGGCAAAGCTGCCTGATCCAATTGACCTGATTATCACCGTAGATGCATCAGGCGTGATTGGCGAGTGCCAAGCCAAAAACTCTTCAGCTCCAGCCGATATTACTCAACTTGCGTGTGAACAGCTAAAATCTCAATGGAAACCGACAACAGCTGCAACCGTTGCAGGTGAGGCGGTTCAAACGGTACAGACCGCAAGGGTCGATTTTAGACTTGACGGCGCCGCTACTAAACAACCTTGAAAAGCAGCCGTACCGCTTCCCACTAATCCCCGTCATCCTGACGAAAGTCAGGATCCAGAGCCTCGGGTGTAGTGATGACAGCTCTGGATCCCGGGTCAGGTCTGTGGATGACGACCGAAGAGTGGCAGGCTTCTACCGCCCCCCGTTAGTGACCCAGTCACTCCGGCATCCCCTCCAAACTCGCGAGCGCAACGGGCCGAAGCGGCAGGATCAGGCTGCCGTCATCCGGCGCGGCGAAGGGCGGATCGGATGGCGTGCAAGCAGCCGGCAGCGGAAGCGCGGATCATGGCCGGCACTGCCGACCGGCACGATCGATCCGCCGCCGCTCCGCGCCGCCTCGCGATGTGCGGTCTCATCCGCCCGGCCGCCGCGACAGGAAGGCCAGCCGCTCGAACAGCATCACGTCGGCTTCGTTCTTGAGCAGCGCGCCGTGGAGCGGCGGGATCGCCTGGCGGACATCCTTGCCGGCGAGCACCTCCAGCGGCATGTCCTCGTGGAGCAGCAGCTTCAGCCAGTCGATCAGCTCGCTGGTCGAGGGCTTCTTCTTGAGCCCCGGCACCTCGCGCACCTCGTAGAAGATGTCGAGCGCGCGGGCGACCAGGCGCTTCTCGATCGCGGGGAAGTGGACGTCGACGATCGCCTGCATCGTCGCGCGATCGGGGAAGCGGATATAGTGGAAGAAGCAGCGGCGCAGGAAGGCGTCGGGCAGCTCCTTCTCGTTGTTGGAGGTGATGACGACGATCGGCCGCTCCCTGGCGGCCACCGTCTCGCCGGTCTCGTAGACGTCGAAACTCATCCGATCGAGCTCCTGGAGGAGATCGTTGGGGAATTCGATGTCGGCCTTGTCGATCTCGTCGATCAGCAGCACCGGCAGGGTGGGGGCGGTGAACGCCTCCCACAGCTTTCCCTTGCGGATATAATGGGCGATGTCGTGGACGCGCGGATCGCCAAGCTGGCCGTCGCGCAGCCGCGCCACCGCATCATATTCATAGAGCCCCTGATGGGCCTTGGTGGTGGATTTGACGTGCCATTCGATCAGCGGGGCGTTGGCGGCGGCGGCGATCTCGTGGGCGAGCACGGTCTTGCCGGTCCCCGGTTCGCCCTTGACCAGCAACGGCCGGCGGAGCGCGACGGCGGCGTTGACCGCCACCTTGAGGTCGTCGGTCGCGACATAGCTGTCGGTGCCGGTGAAGCGCATGGCCATCCTTCCTGTCCTGTCGATCGCCGTCGCGTCGATCGGCGTCCGTCGGTTGATCGCGGGAT